>JAJDOL010000087.1 GCA_022340195.1 Chromatiaceae bacterium | reverse complement strand
CCGCGCGCAAGGACCCAAAGTGGGAGAAGTACTGGAACATCGAGTACTCGATCCTCGGCTCCTTCAAGACCCCGGAAGAGCGTGCCAAGATTCCGTACGCCGGCGCCATCGACGGGGGCGGGGATCCGGAGACCGAGTACATGTACATCCAGCTCTCGCGCGAGTTCGGTCTCGTTTACGTCATGCAGGGCAAGATGCCGACCTTCCCCAACACCTACGCCGGCGCGAGCGGCAAGGGACTGGAGGTGATGCCCGCTGCCCAGACCCAGTACTGGTCGCTGGTCAGCTGCGAGGCCATGCCGTCCGGGCAGATCGTCGATGCCCTGACGGATATGCAGGTGCCGCTGGACGAGGACGGCAACTACACGATTCTGTACAGCCGCAAGGAGGACCGGCCAGCGAATGCGACGCTGGAGAATGGCGTGGCCTGGATCGAATGGAGTCCGCGTGGCGAGGGCATCGACGGGCCGAAGAACCGCGCCGACTTCGGCATGCTGATGCTGCGCTTTATCGCCAACGACCCGGACTGGGCGCAGAGCCCCGCCCAGGTGACCAAGCCGGGTATGGAGGCGGCCGTGATGGGGCCCTACTACCCGCGCGGCGCGTACACCACCAAGGCGGAGCTCGAGGCGACCGGGCTGAAGAAGTAGCCGGTCAGCAGCGAACGAGAAGCACACCTACGAGGAGGCCAACATGAAGAAATCCAAGGTCATCACGCTGGCGGTGGGGGCGGTGATCGTCCTCGCGCTGGTTATCGGCTATCGACTGTTCGGGCCCCTCGTCGGGGCGAAGGTCGAGCAGCACGTCGTGCGGATCGACCTGACCCGGAACCAGGTCGCGGCCAATGGCCCGCTTCCCGGGGATGTCGGCCTCTACGCGAAGGAGCTGGCCTGCCAGCAGAAGATCCCCACGCCGGGCTTTATTCGTCGCTGAACGGCGCCGAGATCGCCGACAGCGAGCGCGGCGGGCTCTTTCCCTGCGCGAGCTTTCTCGGCTCGCGCGGCGACGCCAACAGCGTCTACGCCTGGCGGAGCGCCGACGATTACCCCGGTATCTCCTACATCAATAACCGCAACCCGGGTGAGCTGTACATCGTCGGCGGGGAGTACCCGACCGCCGAGGACCCAAACGTGGTCGGGCCCTTTGTGGCCAAGGCCAACGCGACCACAGGCAAGCAGATCTGGCGCACCTACCTCGACAACCTGAATGCGTCGGGCCACTGGATCGGCAACGCGAACCTCAACATCCTGGAGAAGGGCAACATCGCCTTCGCCTGGTCGAACCGGATCGTGCTGATCGACGGGGACACGGGACTGATCCTCGAGCACAACACCCTGCCGGGCGGTGATGCGCCCGCCGCCGACGTGAGCTTCAAGCACCTGACGATCGCCCCCGACGGCACCCTCATCCTCAAGGACCAGATGCGCCCGGTGGGATGCACCCTCCAGGGCACGATGGCGATCATCAAGTGCGTGGCGGAGGGCATGAAGGAGCCCAACTCCGTCCTCGTCGCGCTCTACATGGGTATGGCCGAGACGCTCGCACGGTACTTCTGGGACCCCGCGACAAAGAAACTCCATGCGGAAGGTTGGTGGCATCAAGATCGACAAGGTCACTGGCGAGCTGAAGGTTGTCTTCTTTGTCGACGACACCACCACCACCTTCCAGCCGTTGATCGGGCCGAAGGACGAGCGGGTGCTGTTGCTGACCAACATGAAGCTCAACGTGGAAAAGGAGCCGGTCAAGGGTGCCCTCTTCACCGAGAACTACACCGAGCAGCTTACCTGGCGCGCCGCTGCCACTGGCAAGATCCTCGCCGAGTCCGACTTCTTCGAGCCGCTGTCCATCAACGGACTCACGCCTCCGGGGTTCGGCGACCGAATCTACTTCCCGACCGCGGTCGGGACGGGTTTCTACGTGCTGCAGGTCATGCCGAAGCCTGCGCCGGACAAGGGAAACGCTGACAAAAGCGTTTCCTGTGAAGGGCAGGAACAGCGCGCCATTTCAAAGGCGAGCGTCGTCGAAAATGGAGCCTTCCACGAGTCGCGCCTCTCTGAGCGCGGGCCGATTCGAGCCAGGGATGGCTTTAATCAGCTTCTCCCAAGCGCATGTGAGATTGATATCCGCAAGAACCTTAATAGAACGCGCCTGACAGATCGACGATAATGCCGCGGCTAGGAAGTATGCCTCTCGGCTCGCTCTTGCAGCTCAGGTGCGACGTTCGGGCAACAGGCTGAAGTCCATGATCGGACAAGTTCGGTCGCGACCATCCAACTCATCGGTAGGAAACAGCACACATGCATCAGAAGCGATCAAAATGGCTGACCAGGTTCCGCAGCAGAGGACTAAGAGGCGCCGGCGCGGCATTGGCCATGATGGCATGCCTGTTTGCGGGCGGTGCCCAAGCCGCCGATACCGGCGAACGCCACCATGCGAGGGGCCAATACGACACCGTTACCGCGACCTACGCGGTGGTCGAGGGCGACGACCTGATCGCGATCAGTGAGCGTTTCGAGATCCCCGTGGAGAGCCTGAAGGCACTGAACAAGCTCACATCCGACGGGATCAAGGTCGGCGACAAGCTGGTGCTCGCTACCGCCGACGCCCCGGAGGTCAGCTCGGACGTCAGCGAGGAAACGCGCCAATCCCTCTCGGCACCGGATTCGGTCGAGACTCGTATCGGTACGCTGGAGTTCAAGGATGGTGTGCCCACGGACGAGACCGCCAGTAAGGTATACGATACGCTGGGCTTCACTCGCGCGCTGAACGTCTACAACAACAGCTTTCGTGGCGCCTCGGCCCTGGGACTGATCAAGGGTTTCCAGAGCATCGGCGCAGGGAGCGGCGACATCATTATCTTCGAAGAGCTGATGGATGCGAGCTCGCTGTTCCTGACGGGGAATGCCGACACCGTCTATTATCTCGGCTGGGTCGACCTCTCTAAAGGACCGGTGGTGATCGTACAGCCCACCGACGGGCTCGGCGCGATCAACGACATGTGGTTTTCCTGGGTGACCGACGTGGGCAAGCCGGGGCCGGATCGCGGTCTGGGCGGCAAGTACCTGATCGTCGGCCCGGACTATGACGGCCTGCTGCCCGAGAGCGGCTATTTCACAGCCCATTCCAAGACCAATAAGATCCTCTATGCCATGCGGGCCTTCATCAAGGACGGCAAAGACCCCAAGCCCGCGGTCGACAACATCAAGCAGAACCTGAAGATCTATCCCTACGTGCCCGGCAGCTACGGGACGCCCATCGCCGAAGCCCTCGAGGGTGGGATCAAGCTAGCCGGCGAGCCGAAGATTCCCGAGATGAAATTCATCAACGGCAGCGGCGTGGCATTCAACACCATTCCGCCGAGCGATTACGGCTTTTTCGAGTGGATCAACGAGAACGTCCAGAACGAGCCCGCCACGAGCTATGACGTCGAGCTTGCCGGCCAGCTTGCCGCGATCGGCATCGTGCATGGCAAGGAATTCAAGCCCGACGACCGGATGAAGAAGATCCTGACCGACGCCGCCGCCGTAGGGCAGGGCACCGGCCGGGCGCTGCAATGGCAGTTTGCCGACGTTCACCCGGACTGGGCCCGTTACGAGCGCTCGCAGTGGAGCTTGATGCTGTGGGAGGGCGGCGCGCTGTTCGAGACGCCCCCGCCGGCGTTCGAAGACGGGATGTTCAAGCCGCTGCCGCCCACCGGCGCACGCACGCTCGACAGCCGCACGGCCTTCTACTACGCCTACACGCTCGACAGCCCGGCAATGATCATGCAGATCCCGGGCGTGGGCTCGCAGTACCTGATTGCCTTCCGGGACGCCAACGGCGAAGTCTTCGACGGTGCCAAGACCTACAAGGTGACGCTACCCAAGGACATCCCGGCGGCGGCCTTCTGGTCCTTCACGCTCTACGACAACCAGACCCGGTCGATGCTGCAGACGCCGCAGAAATACCCGCGCGCGGGCAGCCAGAGCTACCCATCGCCGGCCGCCGAAGCCGATGAGGACGGCTCGACCACCGTGTATTTCGGCCCGGAGCAGCCAGACGGAATCAAGCGCGGCAACTGGATCCAGTCTATGCCCGACAAGGGCTGGTTCGCGATCCTGCGCCTCTACAGCCCGCTCGAGCCCTTCTTCACCAAGGAGTGGCGTCCAAGCGAGATAGAGTTGGTGCAGTAAGACTGATTGACGTGCTGCCCACCAGAAAAAACCCGGCCTCGGAGTCGACGACGATTCAAGATGTCATCTTTAGCTTGGACAAATACAGGGATCTATTTAGAGCTTCCCCGGCAAGGTATGGCTGACGCGCCGGCGACGGTATGCGACGTCTGCGAGCATTGTCGCCGCGAAGGATTACGTTGTCATCGGGTAGAGCAATGAACGCCAATTGTGGGCTGATCGTCGTCAACGCCCATTCGTCGCCCAGTACGGACTGGGATCGCCGAGAGTCGCCTCCCGGCTTCATCGCCCCGTTGATGCAGTCTGCGGGCGTTCCGATCGACCGCTACTCGTTCGAGACTGTCGAGACCATGAAGGACCGTGCAGCGATCTGGGGATGGCGGCGCGAGCTGCTGGTCGCACGGGCGCGCCTCGCCGGGGCGACCGAGGCACAGGCACAGGCCAGCGTGCCCAAGGTCGACCTGAAGGTGTTGGACGTGAGCTTCGATGCCATCCCCAACCGAGAGGAGCGTGAGTATTTCTTGATCTCCGATCGTCCGGTGCGCATGGCCGGACACGTCACGATGTCCTCCTACCTGGATGAGTGGACGGCGGCCGCCGGTCCGAACAATCTCGCCGAGGATCCGCCCAATGCCACGCTCTCGGTCTACGAGGGTGGCAAATCCGAGAGTACCCTGGCGGTGGTCGAGATCAGCGAGCCGGACATCGAAGGGAATGACCTCGTATACCGCTACAAGCTGATCGATGGAACCATGCCCAAGGCCGGTGGGGCTGCCGCACTCTTTATCGACTGGATCGGTTTGGGCGGCGGCGTCGGTCCCGGCTGGAACCGCCCGCAGGACGCCGTCTATCCGCTCTCGCAGAAGGATGGTAACGGTGACGACTACAACGGTGCCAAGCACGAGCTCCTGGCGGCTGGACAGTTGCTCTGGGGCAATACCAAGTTTTCGATCGACTCGGGTACCTCGCCGGGGCTCGGAAGCGACGATGGCGGCTACGCGGTCGGGTCCGACGGCTGGTTTCCCGGCGGCGGCTTCCTGAGCTACAGCGTCTCGCCCGACCTCAAGCTGGGCTTTGCCATGACCGGCAACTTTGGCGCCGGCCTGAACTACGACGACAATTGGGTCGGCCGCTACTACGTCCAGGAGACGACGATTCTCGGTATCTCCTTTCTGCCGTCCATTGCCTATCGGGTAAACGACAAGCTCTCCGTCGGGGCGAGTCTGAACGCCATGTACGGCACCTAGAAGAATCAGGGAAGAACCAGGTGGCGATCAATATCCCGGACGCGCTGCGACCAGGTCGCTTTGTGCCGATCCGCCGCGAGGAGACGGATGGACAGCTCAAGCTCGATGACAACGTCTGGGGCTGGGGCGCCAATCTGGGCCTGCTCTATGAGATCGACGCCGGTACGAGGCTTGGCCTGACCTGGAGCTCACAAGTCGATCTGGATTTCAGCGCCGCGGCGAATTTCTCCAACCTGGGGCAGCTTGGTACGGCCCTCCAAGACGCCGGGCTGCTCAACGGGACCCTAGACCTGGGGATCAAGGTCCCGCAGCAGGTCATGGGCAGCATTTTCACGCAGGTGAACGATCGCTGGGCGGTACTCGGCAGCGTAGGCTGGCAGCAGTGGTCGAGGTTTGGTCAGATCGAGCTTGGCATCGACGATACGAACAACCCCACCAGCTTAACGACCGACTTGGACTTCAAGGATACCTGGCACTTCGCGGCTGGCGCGCAATACCGCCTGAGCGACCCCTGGCTGCTCAACTTCGGTATCGCCTACGACACCGGGTTCCAGGACAGCTCGGATGTCTCGCCGCTCCTACCGGTGAACTCGGCCTGGCGCTTCGGTGTCGGAGCCCAGCAGCAGCTGAGCAAGACGGCCTTCTGGGGCGTCGCGGCTGAGTATCTGTATGGCGGGACCCTCGATACCAGTCTGCAGAGCACGCTGCCGGTCGCCCTCGGCGGTCGCGGTGACCTCGACGGCTCATACAACACCGTCGGGGACCTCCACCTCGCCGCGTATTACAATTGGACGTTCTAATGCACATTCGGCTCATCGAAATTCGGAGAAGAAAATGACAACCAGACGCGATCTGCTTACCGCCGCGGCCCTGTTAGGGCCGCTTTCCCTGGCCGCCAAGACCGCTCAGGCGATCGAAAAGAAGGAGGAGGGGGCCCACGGAATGGCTGACTTCCTCTTTGTACAGAACGCCAAGAGTATTGCCTATTCCGACGGGAAACTGACACTGAAGGGTGTCAACCCGGCCACGGTGATGTTCTCCGATCGCCCAGAGCGGATCGCCGGGCATATGGCCACGGCCCGGTTCGTGCCGTTTTGGGGCAAGGGAAAGGACAGCTTTCTCAAAGACCCGCCCAACGCGACCCTGTCCTTCCTGGAGGATGAGACGCTCGCTGATGTGGTGATCGAGCTACAGGATCCCGTCCTTTCCGGGGACGACCTGAGCTACCGGGTCAAGATCCTGGAGGGCAAGATCCCGGCAAGCGCCGGGCTGGCGTCGCTGTTTATCGATATCATCGGCATGCCGTTGACCCCGCTGTCTTTCGCCGGCGCCCGCAGGCGCGTGTGGCGGCGGGCCGTTTGGCGGTAAGGCTTCGCGGCCCCGTAGTGCGTGCTGCGGGGCCGGTCCCGTACCCGGCACCTTAACGACCGGAAACCTTATAGCTTGTAATTTGCGCGGGCCTGGTTACCGCCCGTGGACGCCGTCCAGCCACTTGCGGAAGTCCGCCGCCCAGCCGTCGAAGGCCTGCTTGGCGTAGGCCCAGGTCGAGTAGGCGGCCACGTAGTCGGTGACCCCTGTGGTCACGGCTTTGGTCACGCCCTCTCTGGTGTCGACGACGTACTTGCGCCCGACCTCGTTATCCGCGTACTCGGCGACCACCTGGTTGGTCCGGGCATCGATCAGGGACCCGGCGATCCCGGTCCGCCCCAGATAGGACGTAGACCCCACCGGCCCTCCACTCGCCGGACCCGAGGCGAGATCCACCACTGTAGCGTAGGGAACCACAAGCGCCACGACACTGTATTCGGGCTTGGTGGGGACCAGGTTGGTAATGACAATGCGCACCCGCAGTACCCCGGGGCCGGGCTTGGAGACGACCTTGTAGTTGGGCTTCAAGGCCTTCACGATGGCGTTATATAGGTAGTCCGTCAACGTCTTCAGCTCCGTGGGATCGACGGCCTTATAGGCGGCGTCATCCGCCAGATGGATCCGGATGTTTTCGATCAGAAACTTATCGTATTTGGCGAAATCGAAGCTCGGGTCGACCCAGATCAGGGCGTCGTCGCCCTCTGCCGCGGGCTTGAGTCGATCTGGGTAGCGCAAGACGTCCGCGTAGGGAGGCGCGGAACCGGCGCCGGTGCCGCCGGGGGTGGCACAGCCGCCCAGCAGAAAGGCGACGGAAAGTGCCGAGGTGGCCAACAAGGTCTGATAAGGGTTCATCGATTCTCTACCTGAGCATGAGGTGTGATGGGATCCCGCACTCGGTCAAGGCGTCCGGGGCCAGGTCATTTTGGAAACATCAATTGTACCTGTGCGCGGATCTGCCAGTCGGCGCCGTTATCGGGGGTGACGACGTTGTAGTAGGCAGATAGCTGCGTATTCACCGGCAGCTTGCCCAAGTGGAATATTTTACCCACGCCGCCGCCGACCGGGATGGTCCAACGGTTGTCGCTGTCCGCGGTCCAGTCGACGGTGAGGATCGGGGCCGAGGTCAGGTATAGGCCGCCTTTGAAGTTGTAGTTGAGGAAGGGCTGGATCAACCCGTTGTTGTAAGAGCCGCCGTGCTTGTCGTTGGTCAGCGACCAGACATTGTTTACCAGGGCGCCGTAGACCCAGGGATCGCCATGAGCGAGGTGCAACGCCACGAAGGAAGGTCCGAGACCCCAGTTGCCGTTGCCCAGCTCGTCGCTGCTGTTGGTCGGGAGCTGCAGGACGGGACCCGCGCCCCAGATCCATTCTCCGGGATTGGCCGGTGAGAGGAAGGCGGTGAGCACGGTGTCGCCGACGCCGGTGGTGCTGTCGATACCAGGTCCCAGAGAGGGCATCCAGATCACCGGCACGATGGTCCGGGTGATGATGTTCCAATCCTTGTTGATCGAGATCGGGATCACCGGCTGGATGTTGAGGATGTTCTGCGTCCCCTCCTCCGGGCCGTAGTTGAGGTTAGTGTTGTTCTGAAAGGGTATGCTGATCAGGTTGCCGACCGGGTTCTGCGCGAGCTTGGCCAGATCCTCGGCACTCATCTCGGCCATTGCCGGCGCGAACGCGAACAGCGCAGTCGCGAATACCGCACCTGCAAGCCATCGTGTAGCGAGTCTCGTCGTCATGAGTTGGGGCCTTCGTAATTGAAGTGGTCGCAAAAAGCGGTATAAGTCAACATGCTTCCAACGCAAAGCATGTTGTATATTGGGTCGAGTCGGGTAGGTCGGGTTAGCTGGATCGGTTGGACCGGCTCTTCACTCACGACCATCGCAAGATCCCGGGCAGACGTGCATTGGAGTTTTTCCATCGCTTTAGATCCGAGCAAAAACAACTTGTACAGATTGCGCCGGATTTTAGTCTGCTTCAAGGCACGGAAAGGGGCGCATAGTCGAACTATGTAACCCTTTCCGTAACGCAGCAGGCGGGCTAAGAGACAAGCAAGATGTTCAAGTTATTTTTGCGAGGCTCCTTAAAGGCGAAGGCCCCGCAGAGGGGCCTTTGTT
>JAJDOL010000080.1 GCA_022340195.1 Chromatiaceae bacterium | reverse complement strand
CCACAACTCACCGGCTTGTTGAAAGGCGAATCGCCGCCGGTCCGAATCGCGGTCGCTGTCCTCGCCCCGGGACTTGTCCATCAGACCATGACGGGCGAACAGACGGTGGACCGTCGAGTTTGGCAAGGGCAGCTCCTCGGGGACCTCATCATGGCTACGCGCCTCGCGGATGACCAGTTGCACCGACAGCTTCGGATTGCCTTCCTTGATCGCCAGCAGCACGTCGACAACCTCCGGGGGCAGTGAGCGCAACTGGCCGCGATCGGCGCGCGGCCAGGCAGTCCGGCAGCACACGGAAGGTGCGATGTCCCTCGGGGCAATACCAGCGGGCAATGAGGGTTCCACGCGGGGAGCGGCGCTCGTAGGTGCCGTGGCGGGCAAATCCGCAGCCGCCGTTGGGGTGCAGCGGACAGCGCGCACGGTTTGCATCCTGCCACAGCTTCTGGTTAACGTACTCCTCGCCGGTAACGCCTGTTGAAAAACGAAGTTGCACCGGCCAAAGGCCCGCACGGCGGCTACCGTGGCGGGCCTCTTCTTATCCAAAGGTCCCGCCATTGTGCGGCAGATACCTACCGGTGAATCAACCGGGAAATCGAACTCAAATCCCTGCTCGCACTGCGTCACCATCGTACAGCGGTCACCAGTGAAATAGCCCGTTCCAATACTGCCGGTGAAACGCGGATTACTGAGAGGAACAACACCCGTCGTCAAGACCCTGGAGCAGTTCCAGTTGAGTTGGCCGCGTAAGATCAACCGCCTTCAGGTGCAGGAGCTGCTCCGCCTGAAGTTCATCGAGGACAAGGCCAACGTGATCTTCCTCGCCGGGGTGGGGCTCGGTAAAACTCATCTGGCTACTGCCCTTGGTTATGCCGCCTGTCTGAAGGGCCACACGGTGCGCTTCGCTACGGCCGTGGATGTCATCAATACCCTGGCCGCCGCGCAAAGTACCGGACGGCTGAAGCAGGAGCTGGACAAGTACCTCAAACCGACGGTCCTCGTCTTGGACGAGCTCGACGATCTTCCGATCGACAAGACTAGCGCCGACCTGCTGTTTCAGATCATCGGCCATCGCTACGAGTGCGGTGCCACCATCATCACTTCCAACCGCGTCTACAAGAAGTGGCCGGAGATTTTCAATAACGACAGCACCCTGACCTCCGCTCTGCTCGACCGCCTCCTGCACCACGCCCAGACCGTCCCCATCGAGGGGAAAAGCTACCGCATGAAGGACCAGATCGAGTCCTGAGCGGCGCGCGCCGTTGTCCGTTTCCGGCAGCAGCACCTCGCCTTGCCGTCTACATTTTTATACCGCCGATTTCGGTACACAAATGCGCCGCCGGTAACAAAGTCCGCGTTGTTCACGGCCGCCATGAAGCTCGGCATCATGGAGCTCAATCGTCCGGAGGACGTAGAGTGGAATCCAAAATACCCGGGCGGCGCCGTGGTTCACGTCGCTTTTACCAAGAGCGGTCGCCAGACGGGTCTGAACCAGCAGGGCGTGCTCTACAATCCCGAGGACCACGACGACTTTTCGCCCAAGCGGATCGACGCCGTCGGCTCTATCTTTTCCATGCGTGAGGAGGACTCGAGCAATCCGGGCGCCAGCCTCTGGTTCGACTATTGGCTGACCTGGCTCGGCACCAAAGGCACAGGCCCCTATGACGCCGCGAATCCGGACAACCTGATGATCGATCACGACGGTGGCGTCAACGAGGATCGCGTACGCGAGGGTGCTCCCGAGGGTTTCGAGGACATCGCGTGGCTGCTGACACCGTAGCGCGAAAGAGCCTTGTTGCTGAACAATGCCTACCGCGACCTAGTGTTGGAGCAAAGCTTTGAGAAGGGGCGATACGCCGTGGCTGCACCGCCCGAGAAGGTGCACGCGCGTATTGTCAACGGCTCGACGGACCTGGGGCTCAGCGGTCTGGTCTTCAACGATGGACGCATGTGGCTGGACTGGTCTGCTCCTTACGGTGACCCGGCGGTGGTCGACACCGTCGCAACAAGATTCTGTTCGCGAACTTCTTCACGGAACAGGTGGTCGCCTACGAGCGGCAGTACGACGGTGAGGCTCTCGACGGCGTAGGTTCCGTGCTCGACCTCGTGGGTTCCGATGAGACCAGTCTCGATCTCGCGATGGAGGCGGCTCGAGTTTTGGTACAGTTTTGGTACAGGGACTGTCCGAGCTCGAAGTCCGTCGTAATCGATGAGGTTTTTGGCATTGCGCGGCCGCCACCCCCTATGATCAAGAAGACCGGTCCCCAATCAGCAGCTCTATGGCCCGCTTTGCCGCGGTAAAGCTGAAATGACGCGCAATGACCTCGGTTCCCTTCTGCGACAATTGGTTCCAGATCTGCTCATCTCGGTAGAGCCGAATCACGGAATCAGCGAAGGTGCGTGGGTCGTCGGCGAGGAGCACCGACTCCCCATCCACCAAGAACATACCCTCAGCGGCCTGCGACGTCGCGACTACCGGCAATCCGTAGGCCAGGCTTTGATTCATCTTACCCTTGATCCCGGCACCGTAACGTAACGGCGCCACCGATAGTCGGCAACTGTCGAAAAAGGGCTTCACGTCCGGAACATACCCCCAGATCTTCAGGCGTTCGTCAGCCAAGGCACGGATCTGGGGGGGTGGATCGGCGCCTATGATGTGACAGAACAGGTCCGACAGCTCGGCTTGAATCAGTGGCAAGATCTCCCTTGCCAGCCAGAGCACAGCGTCCAGGTTCGGGGGATGAGCGAACGCCCCGATGAACATGATGTCCCGCCGCGCACGGAACGGAGTGGCGCTTCCGAAGACGCGGTGGATATTCGAGACCAGGTGGACGTCGGCGTCCGGGACCTCAACTTCGAGAATCCGGCGTTCCACCTCGCTTACAACCAGTGTACTGTCTGCCTCGGCGATCAAGGCAAGCTCCTGGCGCTTGCGTCTATCTGCGACCCCACGCGTGGCTGGGTTCCCGGATAGCTCAGCCAGGCGCCGCTCCCGCAGGAAGTGCAGGTCCACGGTGTCGAAGACGATTTTCGCATTGGCACAATAACGGCGAGCGGCCGGCATGACCTTCGCCGCTGCATCGGCGCGGCTGAGGATCACCAGATCGTAGATCCCTCCCTGCTGTTTCAGGTGCTTGCCGAGCGACTTGACGTAGGGGCGATAGAGACACTCGATACCTCGCTTCTGTAGGTTGGAGACATAAGGCTCCGGCGCCTCGAGATTGGCCGCAGCAAAGGTGATTTTGAAGCCCAGTTCCTGAAGAATCCCGAACAGGTTGGTCATGCGCAGCGAGCCGGATTCCTTGTCCGGTGTCAGCATGTAAACATCCACAACGAGTGCACGGCGACGGATGTGCCGCTCCTTCTGCCGTTCCAGATCCTCTCCTCGAATGCCGTGCGACAACAGTAACGGACGCCAGCGCTCAAGAAATTTCCGACGGTTGATCACCTGAAACCGCTTCATGCCCGTGGAAGCCATTTCGTCGATCCCAGCGCTCACGCCCTCGAAGTGCACGACCCGCGACAAGGGCTGGTAGTAAACACGGTAGCCCGCTTCTCGGACTCGAAATGCCAAGTCCGCGTCCTCGTAGTAGCCGGGCGCAAAGAGCTCGTCAAAACCGCCGAGCTCCTTGAAGAGATGGCGCCGAATCGCCAGTGAGGCACCCGACAAATAATCCGGCTCCCGCAGGTAGCTGTACTGGGGCTTGAAGGGGTCATCCAGATGTCCGTAATTCCAGGTCGAGCCATCGGCGAAGACGATGCCGCCGGCCTCCTGTTGTCGACCGTCCGGATAGATAAGTCGGCTTCCCACCAAGCCCGCGTCCGGCTCTTGCTCGAAGGTCTCGATGAGCGCGTCCAGCCACCCGGACTGCACCTGGGTGTCGTTGTTGAGAAAGACCAGGTACTCGCCCTTTGCCGCATCCGCACCTCGGTTGCAGGAGCGCACAAAACCCAAGTTCTCGGTGTTGGTTATCAAGCGCAGTTGTGCCCAGCGCGGAAGCTCTGTCGGAGTCGCGTCATCAGAGCAGTCATCGACCACAACCACTTCGAAGGTGTATCGCCCGAGATAGCGCTCTAACGCGGTCAAACAGTGGCGAGTAAAGCTGAGCAAATTATGTACCGGAACCACGATGGATACGTCAGGCGTATCCTGTTCAGGGAAGACTCCGGGGGCGAAATTGCGACCCAAACGGATGAGCTTCGGTCGATCCGGTACAGCGAACGAGGTCACGCGCAGACGCCGACTGATTTTTCGCGATAGGATAATTGGGCCTTCCGTCCGCAGAACGTGCAGTAGGCGAGGGACGTAGCGCCAGAGCCCGAGGACCGAGCGAGAAACGTTGAAACCTAGCGGGCGCATCGCTCCGATATTATCTTCCCTACACCATCGAACGGGTCGTTGTTATTCGGCGTGGGTTTATCAGACCCCTGTTAGTTTCGCCGCACCAGTGATGGGGGAGGCGTACAATCGTTATTTGTCCTCGGGTGACCGAAAGCGCCTTAGTTGCGGACCTTGTTTGCCCCGCTCATCTCTTCGTACCGCGCAAGCATCTCGTCGGTTTCACCAATGGCTAGAATTCGACCGTGCTCCAGGAGGACAACCTTAGCGCACATCGCAGATATCAGATTCAGGGAATGAGACGACAAGACAATAATCGAGACCTGCTCGGTAAAGCGCTGCAAACGCAGGCTCGCCTTGCGCAGAAATGCCGCATCACCAGCGCCGATGCCCTCATCCAGCAGGAGTATCTCTGGTGCGACCGATGTCGATATCGCGAATGCGAGTCGCATCCGCATCCCGTCCGAGTACGTACGAATTGGAAGGTTGAGAAAATCCCCAAGCTCGGTGAAATCCGCAATCTCGTCGGTCTGGGCGCGAATCTGCCGCTTGCTGAGGCCCAAGTAAAGCCCGCGCAGCATAATGTTTTCAAATCCCGTGCTTTCGGGATCCATGCCGAGATTGATACTGAGCAAGGGAACTACATGCCCGTCCATGGATACCAGACCCGAGTTTGGCTCGTAGATACCAGCGAGGACTCGTAGCAACGTGGTTTTTCCTGCGCCATTGTGACCGACCAGCCCGATACGATCCCCGTCTTTGAGATCCAGGCTCACATCCTGCAGGGCCTTGACGATAGTTACACCGCTGCTGGCGGAATCGGAGCTGATACGGCCACCGGTCGTCGCCTCCAACAGGTGGGTCTTCAGGGAACGACTGCGGGCACTGTACACCGGAAAAGAAACTGTAACCTGCTGCAGCTTTATTGATGCCATGTCAGCGCCTCACGCCCAGTAAGCAATACGCCAACGATAGGCGGAATAGAAAAACAACGTGACGGCCCACCCGACCAGGGTAACCAACAATACGGCAAACAGATTTGCTTCGCTCGGAAGATGACCAAGAAGCGGTGCGCGAATGATTTCAACGAAGTGGTAGAAAGGATTCAGCTCGAGAATAATCGCTCGTTCGGGCAACATCGATGGTCGCCAAATAATAGGCGTAATGAAAAATACAACCTGGACGACGCTTTGGACAATCATGGGGACATCCCTGAAGCGAACGCCGAACAAGCCAAAAAGCAGCCCGACCCACAGACCGTTGATCAGTACCAAGACCAAGCCAGGTATTACCAGGAGGACCACCCACCCCGGATTCAGCCCAAACCACACAGCAACTGCGATGAATATCCAGATATCGTGGGCGAATGTGATTAAATTCGCCCAAATCGATCGGTACACATAAATGGAAACAGGGGCCGTTATCTGGCGTATCATTCCCTCGGCGGCGATAAAAGAACGCGTTCCGTCGAGGATGAAACCGGAAATCAAGCCCCAGCTGACGAAACCGCTGGAAACGAACGGAAGGTATTCGCTGATGTTTTGCTTGAAGATCTTTCCGTATAGCATTCCAAGGGACATTACCAAGACGCCCATGGAGACCGTGATCCAGAAGGGACCCAAAACAGAGCGGCGATACTTCTGGCGAATGTCATGTAAACCGAGTGTCCCCCACAGGGCGCGCCGCTCCCATCCGCCCAGGATATCCTTCCACGCCTTGCGGATTTCGGAGGAATTGAGACCTTGCCGAAGTTGGATGCGCAGGGTGGACGAGGATCTTACGGTATCGGTTGAGGACATTTCGATCTGACTTCCTGGACGACAATAGGGAAGAAACAAGAGCGCACACGTGTGCCGCGTCTCTGCCAAATGTCAATGGTTGAGCACCGATGGGTGAGATTGGTTGATCCGTTGGCGCCGAGAAATGTCACCGCACCGGCGCTGCGGAACGAAGGCCCCCTACCGGTGCCGAACGCTGATATTGTATCATCAAGCCGGCTCCGGCGTCGGGCAATGGGGAAGAGCTTGTGGTTGGGTCAGCGACGTCGAGGACGGGGCCGCCTGCTGCGGTCAGCAGTTTTTTCTTGCCGGCGCGGGTATGGTTCGGACTACGCGGCACCGAAAGACTGAATATCTTGTATAGACATCTCCGGGATTAGCTGTCTCAACGGGACTTCGATCTCGTTCTTCTTGGTGCTTGAATGAATTCGAAAACGTTCCGGGCCCTTTGGCGCCGGCTTCCGCTGGACATTCCGACAAAGCAGTGGATTCAGCGCTCTCTTTTTCGCGTCGCGCCCTTTATTTTTCGCCGCCATCCTGCGTTTGCTGCATGGCAAAAGGAACGCAGACGTACCTCGAGATCTTATGGGCAATTGCACGACGCACCCGGCGAGGATGTCGAAGCCGTCGAGCTCTACGAGGGAGCACCGCTCGCATCACCGCCTGCGCGACTCATCGCCTTCTACCTGCCACAGTTCCATCCGATCCCCGAAAACGACGCCTGGTGGGGGCGCGGGTTTACCGAATGGACAAATGTCATCCGCGGTAAGCCCCGCTTCGAAGGCCACCACCAACCCCACCTGCCCGGCGAGCTCGGCTTCTACGATCTGAGAGTCCCGGCCGTGCAACACCGCCAAGTAGAGCTTGCCAAGCTCTATGGCCTGAGTGGCTTTGCGTTCTATTTTTACTGGTTTGGTGGCAAACGGCTTCTTGAGGCTCCATTGCTGCAATTTATGGAGGACGACAGTCTGGATTTTCCTTTTTGCCTTTGCTGGGCAAACGAAAACTGGAGTCGCCGCTGGGACGGGCGCGATCAAGATCTGCTCATCCAGCAACGGCATTCACCAGCGGATGACCTTGCTTTCATCGCTTATATCTCGAAGTATCTCCGCGATCGCCGGTGCATCCGGGTCGGCGGTCGTCCTCTGCTTATCCTTTACCGGCCGGACCTGTTGCCAGACGCGCGGGCAACCGCAGAACGCTGGCGCACCTGGGCCCGCGAAAACGGGATCGGAGAGCTATACCTTGCCTACGCGCAGTCTTTCGAATCCACGGATCCCGGGGATTACGGACTGGACGCAGCGATCGAGTTTCCGCCCAATAACACCAATCCGCCGATCATCACCGATCGAGTCGAGTCGCTCGAAAAGGGCTTTCAGGGCATCCTGTTCGACTGGAGCGTGTTTCCACGCCGTAGTCGCGATTACCAACCCGCGGACTACCCTATTTTCCGCGGTGTGAATCCTTCTTGGGACAACGAGGCGCGACGCCCCGGGTGCGGCGCCGTATTCGTTGGCTCCTCACCCCGAGGCTACAGAGAATGGCTGGAGAACGCGATCCGTGATACCGTTGCCAGGTCCGCCGAATCCAGCGCAAGACTGATCTTTGTCAATGCGTGGAACGAATGGGCGGAAGGTGCCCATCTCGAGCCTGATCAACGCTATGGATATGCCTATTTGCAGGCAACCCGTGATGCACTCCTCAGCGCACGGTTCCATTTGCGCCGGCGCCTTCTCGTCGTATCCCATGATGCCCACGCAAACGGCGCCCAGTACCTTTCCCTCAATATCGCCAAAGAGTTACGCGATCATCTCGGTTACCAGGTAGAGATGGTTGTGCTTGGCGGCGGAGCCCTGTTGGGGGACTACGAAAACGTCGCTACTCTGCATCTGTTGGAAGGAGCTCCAGCTGACGGATCCAGGGCGCGGAAGCTGGCGAGAGAGCTACGCAAATCGGGAATAACTGATGCCATTGTGAACTCCACCGCGTCCGGACTTTTCACGCGGCCGCTACATCAGGCGGGAATTCGGGTCATATCGCTCATCCACGAGCTTCCGGGGATCATCCGAAATCACGGCTTGCAGATTCATGCGCAGACCATCGCAGAGTGCGCCGACCTGATCGTATTTCCCGCGCCGGTCGTTCAAGACGGCTTTGCGCAGTTCGCTACCCTGGGTGACGAAAAGATCCTCATACGGACGCAGGGATTGTACAAGCGCAATGCGAAACACTCAGAGGCGGCTCGGAAAAAGGCGCGTCAGGAGCTGAGAAATCGGCTCGGTCTCACCCCCTATGCAGAGATAGTCATTGGCGTAGGGTACGCCGACCTGAGGAAGGGATTCGATTTGTTCATCGAAGCCGGAATAAAGGCCTGCAAAAGCCGGGAGCACTTATCATTCGTGTGGATAGGGAATCTCGATCCGGCGCTCGAGCGGCGTGCGCTAGAGCGAATTACAGAGGCCGGCATGCTATCCCGGTTCTTTTTCCCCGGTCACGAGTCACAGACGGACGTCTTCTATTCCGGCGCCGATATCTATGCAATGACATCGAGGGAGGACCCTTTCCCAACGGTTATTATGGAGGCGCTCGAAGTTGGCGTACCTGTGGTCGGGTTCGCCAACGCGGGAGGTCTTGACACGCTCGCGGACGAAGGGTGTGTAAAGCTCATACCCGCCTTTGACACGAGTGCGTTCGCCGAATCACTGACGGAAATCCTCGCCGACAGCCGCTGGAGGCAGAAGGCGGGAGCGGCGGGGCGCGCTTTAATAAGCCGCGAGTTCGGATTTCGGCGCTATCTCTTCGATGTCTTGTCAAAAACGACCGAGCCACCGCCAACGATATCCGTCATCGTACCCAATTATAACTATCGTCGTTACCTCCCGGACCGCCTCGCTTCGATCACCGGTCAAACTATCCCCGTCTACGAGGTCATCGTGCTTGACGACGCCTCTACGGACGGTAGCCGCGAGTGGTTGGAAACCGAGCTTCAGGATCTCGTACCGGAAGCCCGGATTGTCATCAACGACACCAATTCTGGATCCGTATTTCGCCAGTGGTTAAAAGGCGTAGAGCTTGCGCGGGGCGACTTCGTATGGATCGCAGAAGCAGACGACCTTGCAGCGCCAGAGTTTCTCCAGATGGCAATGGAGGGGTTTAACGAGCCCGCGGTCGTAATAAGCTACACTCAGTCCAAACAAATCGACAGCAATGGAAAGCTCCTTTCCGAACACTACCTGGATTACGTCGCGGACGTCTCCGAAAGACGTTGGAAGCAGGGGTACATAAAGGCGGGCGCGACAGAAATAGGCGAAGCTCTCGCGATCAAGAATACCATTCCGAACGTCAGCGGTGTCCTTTTTCGGCGCGATCCGCTTGTTTCCGTGTTGCGCGAACAGCTCGACACATTGGTCCGATATCGCGTAGCTGGCGACTGGGTGGCCTACATCGCTCTGCTTCGCCGGGGCCAAATCGCGTTCAACGCAGAAGCGCTCAATCTGCATCGCCGACACGACGCGGGTGTAACCATATCGGCCTTCGATCGTTCTCAGCTCGCAGAGATCATGTCGGTGCAGAAGCTCGTCAGGGACCATTTTGATATCGACCCGGAGGTTCGCGCCCGCGCAACTGCGTATGCCCAGAGCCTATACGATCAGTTCGGTCTCGCGACTGCGCAGTATCCTATGGTCGAT
>JAJDOL010000146.1 GCA_022340195.1 Chromatiaceae bacterium | reverse complement strand
TATCTTTTCGTCCGTCGTCAGTGTCGCGACAACAGTTACATAGTTCGACTATGCGTCTGTTGTCACTCCTTGAAGACGAACGAAAATCCAGCGCAATCCGGTATGAGATTTCCCTTTGACCGCCTAAAGGTCGTGGCACGGCGCAGTCGACGAACCGGACTCAGTGTGGTCGGTCGACCGGCAGTTCTGGCCGACCGCTGACATATTCGCTTTCCAAGTTGACCGAGGCTGACCGATCACAACGGCAGAGGAGGCCGAAACCAGGAGGTTGGCGGCGGTGCAATCTGAGAGAATCCGCAGACATTAGAGTGTGCGTTAAGTGAGCTGAACGAAAACGCGATGCGCGAAACCGGCGTCTTCTTTCTCTTTCTCGTCAGCTGCCTGGTCTTGGGTGCCTTCCTTACCTACCCGCTGATGCAGACCGGATGGATAGAGCACGACCCCCATCGGATCATGGGCCGGCTGGCACAGCTCTTTATTCTGCTCGGCCTCTGGCCCTTCCTCAGAGCGCTGCGTCTAAACAACCGCGAAGCGCTCGGGTACGGCGTTTCGCCGCGCCGTTTTCTGGGTAGCCTGCTGCGGGGCTGGCTGCTCGGCGTCGCAATCCTGCTGGTGTTGGTTAGCAGTTTGCTGCTGCTCGAGGTTCGAGTACCGGACGTCGCAGTCGATGGCTGGCTGCCGGGGCTGCTGAACAAGTCCATCCAGGCACTTGTCGGCGGGTTGCTCACGAGCCTTTTGGAGGAGACTTTCTTTCGCGGCGCGCTTTACTCGTCCATTCGGCGCAACGGAAGTGCGCGCTCGGCGATCCTGTGGTCGTCCTTCTTGTTCGCGCTGCTTCATTTCATGAAGCCCCATGACCTGCCCGAGGGTGTTCCCCTGGATTGGGGGGGCGCATGGCAGATGTTCACCCACGTCTTTACCGGTGTTTTCCAATGGAGGCACGTGGATTCCATGGCCGCCCTGTTCCTGGTTGGGGTCTTTCTGGCCCAGGTGAGGGAGCGCAGTGGACACATCGGCTGGTGCATAGGTCTTCACGCCGGCTGGATACTCGTGATCCAGGTGGTCCGCTACCTGACCGACGGCAACCAGGTATCGCCCAACGCGTGGCTGGCAGGGGACTACGATGGGGTCATCGGCTGGCTGGCCGCGGCCTGGATCGGTGTTCTTGCGCTCGGCCTTTGGATGAATACGCGAACACGAGACTGGAAGCCGAATAACTGACCTGGGGATCGCACTCGGGTCATTGGAGAGGAGGTCGAGCGGCTGCCGGCTGAACCTTGGCCGAGACCTCCCCTGCGCGCTGCCTGCGCTCGCCCTTTCGACGCAACCGCCTGTCCTCGAGCGCAGAACAAAGGCAACCTGGCGTCACAGGGTCAGCGCGACCGATCGGCAAGGGTGTTCCTGTGCTCGTCCGCGAGCTTGGTGTAGTTTCCGGCCACATAATCCAGGTACTCGATCTCGCGGTCCTTGAGGGGTCGCATGCGCCGCACCGGAGTCCCGACCCAAAGGAAACCGCTTTCGAGCACGGCGCCCGGCGGTACCAGGGAGCCGGCACCCACCATGGTCCGGGGCTCGAGCACCGCCCGATCCAGCACCCGCGAGCCGATGCCGACCAGGCAATGGTCTCTGATCTCGCAGCCGTGCAACACGGCCTGATGCCCCACGGTTACCTGATCATGGATGATCACTGGCGCGCCGCCGGGCATGAATCGGCTGTCGTGAGAGACATGCAGGACAGTCCCATCCTGGATGTTGGTGTCGGTGCCGATCTCGATCCGGTGAATGTCGCCGCGTATGACACAAAGGGGCCAAATCGACGAGCGCGGGCCGATCGTCACATCACCGATGACGACAGCGGATTCGTCGACCCAGGCATCGCCGGCAATTTGGGGGTGCTTTCCTCGAAAGGAACGGACATTGGACATTGTTGCTCCTCGGCATACGGCATTCGGATCCCTAATGCTATCACCAATCGGGTTAGGTTCCCGGCACTGGTCGGGCCGCGTTTCCGGCCTTATATTGGAAGCTTTGGATGCGTTCGGGATCATTACTCAAAGGTACGGCCTACCATGCGACCTCTTACCACTGTGTTTTTGTCTATGCTCCTCTGCGGCCCCGCACTCTCCGCCGAGCGGGACCGACCCTTTATAGACGAGGCGGAGCCACAGACGCCGGAGAGCGTCGAGGATAGGGATACGACCTGGAAGGAGGACTCGACGAGCCTCCCGCCTTGGCCCAAGGACGAAGACCTGGTCGAGTTCAGCGTCGACGACCCCTCATCTCGGTTCCGCCAGTTCATCGACGGCAAGCATATCCAAATCGGGAAGGACGGGGCGGTGCGTTACACCCTGGTCGTGGAGTCTCGAAGCGGCGCCCGCAACGTATCCTATGAGGGCCTGCGGTGCACGCCGAGCGGTGCCCTGAGGATCTACGCCTACGGCACCAATGGACGCTTCGTGAAAATCGACGGCGAATGGGAGCCAATCCAAGGGCGTGGCGATGACAAGATTCATCGCGATCTACATAAGCTGCTCCTCTGCATTCCACGTAAGTTCGAGCCGCGCCCCCCGAAAGGCATCATTCGCGCCATGCGCGCCGCGGTCCCAAGCGAAGCGAGCGCGGGCTTCGTCACCGACTAGGATTGAACAACCGGAGATCCTGCCGTCCATGGATAACCCCTTGCTCGAAATGGATGGGCTTCCGCATTTCTCTCGCATCCACGCGAAGCATGTGGAGCCTGCAATCGACAATCTGCTCGCCTCGTGCCGGGAGCGAATCGCGGAGCTTACCAGCCGGGTAGAGATTCCCACCTGGGAAAGCTTCGTCGAGCCCCTGGAAGAAATCGACGACAGGCTCAACCGGGCCTGGTCACCGGTGGGCCACCTCAACTCGGTCATGAACAGCGATGAGCTTCGCGTTGCCTATAACGCTTGCTTGCCCAAGCTCAGCGAGTATGGCACGGAGGTCGGCCAGAACCGGGAGCTATTCGAGGGCTATCGAGCCATCGCCAGCCAGGAGCACCTGGACGCCGCCCAGCGCAAGCTGGTCGAGAACGCCCTGCGCGATTTCCACCTGTCCGGCGTCGACCTACCGGCAGACAAGCAAGCCCGGTACAAGGCAATCAGCCAGGAGCTCGCCAAGCTTACGAGCAGGTACGACGAGAATCTGCTCGACGCCACCAACGCTTGGAGCAAGCCGATCACGGACCAAGCCGCTCTCGCCGGGCTACCAGATTCAGCCCTCGCCCTGGCGAAGCAGACGGCCGAGGAACGGGGGCAGGAGGGCTGGGTTCTTACACTGGATTTTCCGTCCTACTTGCCGGTCATGACCTATGCGGACGATCGCGAGCTCCGGCACGAGGTCTATCAGGCCTATTGCACGCGGGCCTCGGACCAGGGACCGCACGCGGGCCAGTGGGACAACTCGCAGATCATGGACCGCATACTCGAGCTTCGCCATGAGCTTGCTGGTTTGCTGGGCTTCGGCAACTACGCCGAGCGGTCACTGGCCACCAAGATGGCGCGGTCCACGGATGAGGTCATGGGGTTTTTGAACGACCTTGCGCAACGCTCCGTGACTCAGGCGCGCCGGGAGCTGGACGAGCTAGCGCACTTTGCCAGAGAGGAGCATGGATCAGCAGGGCTCGAGCCCTGGGACCTTTCCTATTACTCGGAGAAGCTGCGCGAGCACAGGCACCGGATCACCCAGGAGGAGCTGCGACCATACTTCCCTGTTTCACGGGTGCTCGAGGGCATGTTTGCCGTGGTGCAGCGGCTGTTCGACATCCAGATCGGGGAAGTGGAAGCCGTGGAGACCTGGCATCCGGATGTGCGGTTCTTCGAGATCCGGGACAACACGGGCGAGCTGCGGGGCCAGTTCTATCTCGATCCCTTCGCACGCCAGAAGAAGCGGGGCGGGGCCTGGATGGACGTGTGCACGAACCGCTTTCACACCAGTCGCTGTGACCAGATTCCGGTTGCCTACCTGGTCTGCAACTTCACTCCACCGGTCGGAGAGCGGCCGTCCCTGCTGACCCACGACGAGGTCGAAACCCTGTTCCACGAATTTGGCCACGGCCTGCACCATATGCTGACCAAGGTCGATTATCCGGCCGTAGCGGGCATCAACGGTGTGCCTTGGGACGCTGTGGAGCTACCCAGCCAGTTTCTCGAGAACTGGTGTTGGGAGCGCGAACCTTTGAACTTGATCTCGGGACATGTGGATACGGGCGAGCCGATTCCGGAGGACATGTTTCGGCGGATGCAGGCGGCAAAAAACTTCCAGTCGGCGATGCAGATGGTGCGCCAGCTCGAGTTCGCCATCTTCGATTTCCGCCTGCACCAGGAATACGACCCGGAGCAGGGAGGGCGCATCTACGAGATCCTCGAGCAGGTGCGAGATCAAGTCGCCGTGATGAAGCCGCCGGCTTTTAACCGCTTTGCCCACGGCTTTTCCCATATCTTCTCCGGCGGGTACGCCGCAGGCTATTACAGCTACAAGTGGGCGGAGGTGCTGTCCGCGGATGCCTTCTCGCTGTTCGAGGAGCGCGGCCTGCTCGACACAGATACCGGACGTGCCTTTCGCCGGAACATTCTGGAGCAAGGAGGGTCTGCCGAGGCCATTGATCTCTACGTGGGCTTCCGCGGACGCGAGCCGACCATCGACGCCCTGCTGCGGCACTCCGGAATAGCCGCATAGGGGAAATCGCCGGATATGCAGTATCGAGACCTACGCGACTTCATCGCCCAGCTCGAGCAGCGCGGCGAGCTGAAGCGCATCGCCATCGAGGTCGATCCTTACCTCGAGGTCACCGAGATCTGCGATCGGACCCTGCGCAGCGAAGGACCCGCTTTGTTGTTCGAGAAGCCGAAAGGTTCTCGGATCCCGCTCCTCGGCAATCTCTTCGGTACCCCGAAGCGAGTGGCGCTGGGGATGGGTCAGGAGTCGGTCGACGCTCTGCGCGAGGTCGGAAAATTGCTGGCCTTCCTCAAGGAGCCAGATCCGCCCCAAGGCATGAAGGATGCGTGGCAAAAGCTTCCGATTTTCAAAAAGGTGCTGGACATGGCCCCCAAGCGGCTCGGTAGTGCACCCTGCCAGGAGATCCGCCACGAGGGGACGGAGGTCGACCTGGACCGGCTGCCCATCCAGACCTGTTGGCCGGGTGATGCCGGACGCCTCATCACCTGGGGCCTGGTAGTGACGCGGGGGCCGGACAAGCCCCGCCAGAACCTCGGGATTTACCGCATGCAGGTCTTGGACCGCAATCGGGTCATCATGCGCTGGCTGGCCCACCGCGGCGGCGCGCTGGACTTCCGGGAGTGGAGTCTCAAGCATCCGGGTGAGCCCTTTGCGGTGTCGGTTGCCCTGGGCGCAGATCCAGCGACCATGCTGGCTGCCGTCACCCCGGTTCCGGATGCCTTGTCCGAGTACGCCTTCGCTGGGCTGCTCAGGGGCAGCCGAACGGAGGTAACCGACTGCATCGGCAACGATTTGCAGGTTCCGGCAAGCGCCGAGTTGGTGCTCGAAGGTCAGATCGACCCGGAAGACACGGCAGCGGAGGGCCCTTTCGGTGATCACACCGGATACTACAACGAGGTCGACCGCTTCCCCGTCTTCACAGTCGAGCGCATCACGCAACGGCGCGATCCCATTTACCACAGCACCTACACGGGGCGTCCTCCGGACGAGCCCGCCATCCTGGGCGTGGCGTTAAACGAGGTTTTCGTACCCATTCTGCAAAAGCAGTTCCCTGAGATCCTCGACTTCTACTTACCCCCGGAAGGTTGCTCGTATCGCCTCGCGGTCGTGAGCATGAAGAAGCAATACCCGGGACATGCCAAACGCGTGATGATGGGCGTTTGGTCGTTTCTGCGCCAGTTCATGTACACCAAGTTCGTGATTGTGGTGGACGACGACGTAAATGCCAGGGATTGGAAGGACGTCATCTGGGCCATGACGACACGTATGGACCCGGCGCGAGACACGGTGATTGTCGAGCGAACGCCGATCGATTATCTGGACTTCGCCTCTCCGGTGTCGGGGTTGGGCTCCAAGATCGGCTTCGATGCCACGAACAAGTGGCAAGGGGAAACACACCGGGAATGGGGTCGGCCCATCCGAATGGAAGAGCAGGTCAGGCAGCGGGTGGACGCTCTATGGGAGCGACTCGGGATCGGTTGATCCCCAAACCGGAATCTCTAGCGATAGAGAATCGTCACGTCCAAACCGCCTTCCTGCAGTCTAACGAACAAGGGCGTGTGATCCCTTCAGGATCACACGCCCACACATCCGCCGCTTAACGGTAGCCGCCGCCTCCACCGCCACCGCCACCGCCGCGCCTGGGACGATCAGCCCTTGGCCGAGCCTCGTTGACCGTCAGCTTACGTCCCTTCAACGGCTGGTCGTTGAGAGCCTTGATGGCTTGATCGGCCTCGGAGTTGTTGGGCATGTCCACAAAGCCGAATCCCTTGGATTGGCCAGAGAACCTGTCCTTGACCACCTCCGCGCTGGCCAACTCTCCGAACTCGCCGAATGTTTCCCTAAGGTCATCATCGGTGACGCTGTAGGGCAGGTTTCCTACGTAGATCCGCATCGCTCTTTCTCGTACAAATTGTGCATCGATCGACCTGGCACCACCGCCTGACCAATGCACAAGCCGGGCGAAAGTGAACGGCCTAATGTTGCCGTATCCTGAAAACCGCAAACCAGTGCGGTCTCCCCGCAGCCCGTACACAAGACACCGAATACGACTGGAAACAGCTCTCCGACCAGGGATGCCTGACTGCCGGATACGGGTTAACCGGAAATGACCGGTAGCTGGATCGGGGGGAGTGCCGCCGACGTGTGTCGTGCGAGAGCGAGAGCGGACGGACTGAGCGAACAGGTCCCGCTGGCAAACCCCGGACGCGGATCCGGAGCGGGATGGCGGATGCTTCTTTCCGTGACTGGTTCGGGACCTTGGAGATCGTCTGCGCGGGAACCTAAGGCAACACTAATTTATCTGCGCTCCCCCGTCAACCGCCAAAATTCATGCCTCTCGCGCCTCAGAGGCGCGGAATCCGGCTTTTTCAACGGCGAGCACCAAGGCGGTGACGTCCAGGTGGTCACCACTTACCCGCACCAATCCGGAGGACAGGTCGGGCGTTGCCTCAATGACGGTGTCTTCGCTTTCAAGGGTCTTCTTGACGCTGGATACGCAGTGCTGGCAGGACATGCCCTCGACTTTGAGCATAAGGCCTGCTCCCTGCGCCGGTGTCTGCCGCACCTGGATCCGTGCCTCGAGACGAAGTACCAGCAAATAGACGAGTAAACCGCTCAGGAGCACGGCGGAGCCGGTTGCGATCCAGTCGGTACCGTGGATATGCGGCTCGACCGGGCGCTGCACCCCCGTCAAGAGCGAGTCGAAGCCAAGCCCCAGCAGAATGCCCATCAGGATCACGGTTCCCAGGTAGATCACCAACACACGGAGTCCAAGCGCCCGATAGACGGCGCCCAGTGTCGCGACGTTCGTCGCCGGCCCGGCCATCAGGAAGACCAGGGCCGTTCCGACCGGCATGCCCGCCGCGATGAGGGAGGCGGCGATTGGAACCGATCCCGTGGTGCAGACATAGAGGGGAATCGAAACGGCCAACACCAGCAACATGCCGCCGATACCTTGGGTCCACGTCTGGCTGGTCAGATAGTCGGTCGGGACGACGGTGGTGATCAGCGCCGCCGCAATAACCCCCGCCAGGATCCATAGGTCGATCGCCGCCAACAGCTCAAACAGACTGTAGCTCAGCGCGTCCTTGATGCCCTTCGCGCCCGGGGCGTCACAGGTTTCGCCTGACTCCTGCCGTTCTTCTTCGTCGGGCTCGGTAAAACGGTTGACCAGGGCGCCGCCAATCAGCCCCGTCACGAAGGCCGCCACCAGCTTGAACAGGGCGAATGGCCAGCCGAGAAAAGAGGCGCTGACCAGGAGCGAGTCCACCCCTGTCTGGGGCGTACTGATCATGAAGGCAGTGGTCGCGCCCTTGGAAGCGCCCTCTTTGCGTAGCCCCAGCGCCGTAGGAATCACGCCGCAGGAGCACAGGGGCAAGGGCACGCCGATCAGCGATGCCCTGGCGGCGCTGCGCATGTCGGATCGGTTCAGGCCCCGGTGCACGAGCCCCTTAGGCAGGTAAACACGCATGAGACCAGCGATAAGGAGCCCGAGCAGCAGGGAAGGCGACAGGTCCAGCATGACCTGCCAAAGCGCGCGAATGTAGATCTCAAACCACACAGATCCGTCCTGACCATCATGGCGATGTACGCCACCTCAGTTCATGAGAGCTCTGCCTCGCATAGCTCGTTACCTCACCTCGGTTGATCCCCCGGTAGCCTGTTCACCCGGAGGACAAACCGCCGAGGGCAAAGCCGATCACATACGGCCGCGGGGCTTCTGATATTGTTGATCGGGGTCAGTCAATGTATCCCTTTTGGTGCTGATCGTAGAGGTAGCCGCCGAGGGCGCCGACGCCGGCACCGATGAGGGCTCCTTTGCCTGCGTTGGCGCTCAAGGAGCCGATCAAGGCCCCGCCGGCCGCGCCCATGAGGGCACCGCTGCCGGAACGCGATCCGGTCGTGGTCCCGCAGGCGGAAACAGCCACCGACGCAACAAGAACGATCGGGAGGATAGTGGATTTCATTGTGACTACTCCTGATATTTGATTTTCAAGGCCCTGGTTCGTAGTCTCCGACACCTCAGGCCATGGCAAATGCATTTATCTCAACTACAAGGATATTTTCCCGCGAGTGAGCGGACCAAGCCGATAACGGGCTGCTCATCCATTAGCTTCTTGTTGCCGGCGTTCTTCTCCGACCAGGCCACGAAGGCATCTTTGCCGTCTTGTATCGTAGCGTCCTTCGGATAACAGACCAATCGGGGTAACCCTTTGCGGTCGGACACTGCGTCGTGATATTGAACCGCCGCCTCAATGAATGCCCGGCAGGCCTGGTTTGCGACCGGATACTCGGGTTCGCTAGCGGTTACCGAGCAGACGTGGAAAAGGTCCGCGGTGGTGTCGAAACGAAGGTCATCGTTCTCGATGGCCGTAGCGTTCTGCGCGAATGAACCGACAAGGACGGCGGTTCCCAGCAGAGCCGGGAAAGAGAGCTTCTTTTTCATCTTTCGCTTATCCTCTTGGATAGATTAGTAGAAGAGTATTCGGGACGCCTCGAATCGGTGACAAATCGGAGCTCGGAGGCTGGTCCGGAGTGAATTTCGAGACCGTCGGCCGGCGCAAGTAGGAGTCGCTCGGCCCCGCTTACGGGTTGTCGAAACGCTCAACAGCACCATATTGAATAAAATTTGTCGCATTCACAAGCCTTCCGCTACCCACGCTTCCGATCGCAAGGAGAATCATGAGTTTCAACGTTCGTACGGAGCCCGGCGGTCACGCCTTCGAGGTCGAGGACGGCGAGAATCTGCTCGCGGCCGCCCTACATCACGGCATCGGCCTGCCTTATGGCTGCCGAAATGGTCAATGCGGCACCTGTGCCGCCACGCTGCTCGAGGGTGAGATCACTTATCCGGGGGGTGCGCCCGGGCTGCTTCTTGGCCAAAGCGAGGACACTTGCCTGACCTGCCAGGCTGTCCCACAGAGTGACCTGCTTATCGAGGTACATGAGGTCACAACGACGGCCGAGGTGCAGGTGCGTACCCTCCCCTGTCGGGTTGTCGCCAAGGAGCAGATGAACCACGATGTGGTTCGCCTTTATCTCAAGCTCCCGGACGGACAGCGGTTGCAATTCTTCGCCGGGCAGTACCTGGACTTCATCCTGGCGGACGGACGCAAGCGCGCCTTCTCCATCGCCAATGCGCCCCACGACGACGAGCTCGTCGAGCTGCACGTGCGCCACGTGCCGGGCGGTGAATTCACCGATTATGTCTTCGACAGCATGAAGGAGAAGACGATAATGCGCATCCAGGCGCCCCTCGGGACCTTTATTCTGCGTGAGGATTCCGATCGTCCCATGATTTTCATGGGCGGTGGAACCGGCTTCGCGCCCATAAAGGGCATCATCGAGCACGCCCTCCACCTGGGCATAGAGCGCGCGATGCACCTTTACTGGGGTGTGAGGGCAAGGCGCGACCTCTACCTACCGCAGCTACCCGAGCAATGGGCTCGCGACCACAAAAACCTGACTTACACACCGGTCCTATCCGAGCCTGACGACGACTGGGCAGGGCGTACCGGCTTCGTCCACGAGGCCGTGATCGCCGACTATCCGGACATCAGCGGGTTCGACGTCTACATGAGCGGACCCCCGGTGATGGTGGATGCAGGTCGCCAGGCCTTCGAGGCGCGAGGACTGACCATGGATCACATGTTCTCGGACGCGTTCGAGTATGCGGCTGACAGCAATAAGAAAACAGGCAAAGCGGCCACCTGAGGGCGTCCAGCGGGACTAAACTTGAACTGGGCGACCGTTTTGGTCGTCTCGGCTCGGATTCTGGAGCCCGCCTTGGACATCAGTCGATTGGAACGCCTTTCCGCCAACGCCTGGCGCATTTGCCCGCAGGGCAACATGCGCGTGCCCGCGGTCATTTTTGCGGATGAAGACCTGATCCGCGCTATGGATGACAAGGTCTTCGAACAAGCGGCAAACGTGGCGTGCCTCCCCGGAATCGTTTCCGCCTCCTACGCCATGCCCGACGCCCACGGGGGTTACGGCTTTCCCATCGGTGGCGTGGCCGCCTTCGACCCCGCCGAGGACGGTGTGGTCTCCGCCGGCGGCGTCGGCTTCGATATCTCTTGTGGCGTGCGTACCCTGCACACCGGGCTCCGGCGCCAGGACATCATGCCAATACAGAGGGAGCTTGCGGACGCGCTCTTTCGTCGCATCCCGGCAGGCCTGGGCAGTACCGGGCACATTCGGCTCTCGCCGAACGAGCTCGATCGCATGCTTGAAGGCGGTGCCCGCTGGGCCCTCGAGCAGGGCTATGGAGAGGCCGATGATCTTGATCGCATCGAGGAGCATGGACGCATAGTCGGCGCCGAACCATCCGCGGTGTCGGACAAGGCCAAGCGTCGCCAGAGGGACGAGATGGGCACTCTGGGCTCGGGCAACCACTACCTGGAGGTACAGGTGGTCACGCAGATCTTCGACGCTCAGATCGCTCGGATCTACGGACTCGGCAAAGAGGATGTGGTCATGAGCATTCACTGCGGTTCCCGCGGTCTCGGGCATCAGATCGGGACCGATTATCTCAAACGTATGCTGCTCGCTGCGGGACAGCACGGGATCCAGCTCCCCGATCGGGAGCTGGCCTGTGCCCCCATCGACTCGACGGTTGGCCGCAGCTACCTCGGAGCCATGCGCGCCGGCGTCAACTGCGCCCTGGCCAACCGCCAGATTCTCACCCACCTCACCCGCCAAGCCTTTGCGGACCTCCTGCCGGAGGCCGGGATCCGGCTCCTCTACGACGTCTCTCACAATACCTGCAAGGTCGAGGAGCACGAGATCGACGGGCGCGTGCGGCGGCTGTTCGTTCACCGTAAGGGCGCTACGCGTGCTTTCGGCCCCGGTCACGCGGACCTACCTGAGGCGCTGCGGTTCGCCGGCCAACCGGTACTCATCGGCGGCACCATGGGGACGGCCTCCTACATCCTGGCCGGAACCAAAGAAAGCGAGCGCCAAGCCTTCGGGTCGGCCTGCCACGGTGCCGGGCGCGCCATGAGCCGACACGCCGCCAAGCGCCAATGGAACGGACGATCGGTCCTGGAAAACCTGGCACGTCGCGGCATCCTGATCCGCAGCCCTAGCCTGCGCGGGGTAGCGGAGGAGGCCCCCGGGGCCTACAAGGACGTCAGTGCCGTTGTCGACTCGGCCCACGCTGCCGGCCTCGCACGCAAGGTTGCCCGCCTGGAGCCGCTGATCTGCATCAAGGGGTAAGCAATCCGATTTTGCGTTGGCAAAATCGGATCCGAGTGGCGGTACGACGCTCAGCAAGATTTGTTTATTTCTTTTTTCACGGGCTTGAAACCATGAGAAACCAATTCTTTCTTGCGCTGCTTCTTTTTTTGGCTCCGATTGCCGGAAGCGGCCAGATAACCATCGATGGCTTGAAGGATCGGGCGTCCAAGGCCGCGAAAGCGGTTGGTGAAACCGCCGGCAATGCCGTAGGTACCGCTGGTAAGGCTGCAGAGAAGGCGACGGACGCGGCAAAGGCGACGATCGACTCCACCAGGAAGGACCTGAGAGATGAGGCGACGCCGGAGGAAACACGGGCCAAGCTCGATGCGATGGCCGAGACCACACTGGCGCGGCTTTTCGCCGAGCAACCGGCCAGCCGCGAACTGTTCGATCGAAGTGCCGGGTACGCCGTGTTCGATCGGCGGGAAGCGAGCTTCTACGTCGTAGCGGGCTATGGCCGCGGGGTGGCCGTCAATCGGCAAGATGACGCACGTACCTACATGAAGATGGCAACCGCGGGGGCGGGGATGAGCTTCGGCATCGGCGGCTTCGACACACAGCTGGTTATCCTATTCGAGGACAGCGACCAATTCGCGCAGTTTGTCGTCGAGGGCCTGGATGCCTCAGCACAAGTCGGTACCATGACGGGTGAGAAGCAGGATCAGCTCACACTGAGATACGACGAAGGCAAAGCGGTATTCGTTCTGACCGAAAAGGGGTGGAAGATCGCAGCCAAGCTTACCGGCTCGCGCTACTGGCCGGACGAATCGTTGAACTAGGGTCTGTCGACGCCCGACTCCAACCGTTTGCTTTTAAATGTTTTTCGGCGAGCCGCGATACACAAGCGATCCGCAACTGATGGGCCGGAAGGGCCCACCGGCGCGTCGGCTCGCCTCATGGATGGACCTTGTCGGAGCGCCTTTCCCGTGTCGGTAGACGCCGGAAATTCTCAATGCCCGTCGCGTGCGATCGATGCTATTAAAGCTGCGGCGCTACTTTCCAAGCCTTCTATCAAAGCAAGTGGAGAAGCAATTATGAGAACACTAAGAAATTCGCTGGTGGCAATGCTCCTGCTGTCGGTCGCATCCGTGGCTCAAGTCTCAGCGGACGAGCAAAAGACCATCTTCTACAACGTGACGACCGACGAGGCCTGGGCCGCGGGCATGGCCCTGGGACAGGCCAACAAGGCCCTCGAGGTGGGATACAAGGTCGTCATCTTTCTCAACGTGCGCGGCGTGTTCATCGCCTCCAAGTCCTTCGTCACAGATACCAACGGCGCGTCGGGCAAGAGCCTCCAGGAAATGTTGAAAGCAGCCCTGGACAAGGGTGCGCAGGTCATCATCTGCCCCATGTGCATGGCGAAGGCGGGCATGACTATGGACGATCTCATAGAAGGCGTCGTCAAGGGCGGTCCGGATGTCACCATGAAGGCGATGACCGCCGACGATACCGTGGTGATCAGCTTCTGACCTCCTTTCCCGGAACCGTTCCTTGGTGCCAGGTACAGGTCGCCTTTTGTGGATATTGGTCGCCTTGTTGTTTGTAGCGGTGGCGCTGGTCGCCTGGATCAAGGTCGGCCGGATACTCGATCCGGAGGCGGTCCTGGTCGCGCCCCTGCGCGGCGACTGCGACCTGCGCAAGGGGCCCTGCGAGGCGGTTTTTCCCAATGGTGCCACGGTGGCCTTCGAGATGACGCCTCGCCACATCCCGGCCGTGCAACCGCTCGAGCTCTCGGTGCGCACGGAAGGAATCGATGCCCGTAGCGTCGCGGTGGATTTCTCGGGCGTCGACATGTATATGGGGTTCAATCGCATGCCCCTGGATCCTGTCGGACCGGACAGCTTCACCGGGAGCGGGATGTTGCCCGTGTGCGTGCGCGCCCGCATGACCTGGGAGGCCAAGGTGCTGCTGCATACGGATTCGGGACTGATGGCCGCTCCCTTTCGCTTCGATACCTACCTCCCTGGTCGGGAGCCTTCTGTCGTAACGAAGGAGGCAAGCCCTGAATAAAATCTTCGTTCCGCTGATCCTCATAGCACTGCTTGCGGGCCTCCTGATCTGGATGCTGCTGGGCTGGGAGAGGGCCCCTGACGAGCCCTCCGCTCGCGACGTGCTGGAGCTGACCGAGCCGCCTCGGGGCGGCGACTTTACCTTGATGTCCGCCGATGGTCCGATGTCCTTGGATGACTTCCGCGGCAAAGTGGTCCTTATCTACTTCGGCTATACCTGGTGCCCGGACATCTGTCCCCTCAATCTCAGCTATCTGCGGATGGCACTGGACAGCCTGACTCCGGAAGAGCGGGAACGGGTCCAGGTGCTGTTCGTCAGCGTTGACCCGGAACGCGATACGCCGCAGCGCCTGCGCGAGTACACCGAGCATTTCGCGCCGGAAATCCTGGGCGTAACCGGCACCCCGCAGCAGGTCGCCGAGACCGCAGCCCTTTACGGAGCGGCTTACCGGCGTGTGGAGACCGGCGACTCCGCTATGGGCTATTCAGTCGATCATTCCGCCTACACCTATCTGCTCGACACGTCCGGACGGTTGCGACAATCCTTGGAGCATGCGACACCTCCGGAACGCATCGTCTCTGCCATTCGTTTACATTTGAAAGAAGGAGAAAGACCATGAGATACCTCACGAAACAATTGGGCGCGGCGTGCGCGCTCCTGTGCCTGTCCGCCGGCCTTTATGCCGGCAACGCAGCTGACAATCTTCAAGTACAGGACATCTATGTGCGCGCCGTGCCGCCGGGGCAGAGCAACAGTGCGGCCTTCCTGAGCCTGACCAACGCAGACCAAACCGACCATGCCCTGGTTGCCGCCGAGAGCAGCATCTCCAAGGTCGCGGAGCTGCACACCCACCTAAAGGAAGAAGGCATGATGAAGATGCGCCGGGTGGAGAGAATCGATCTGCCCCCGGGCGAGACGGTAAAGCTCCAACCCGGCGGGCTGCACGTGATGCTGATTGGCCTTACAAAGCAGCTGTCGCCGGGGGAGGACGTCGACATCACACTGGTCTTCGAGGACGGCAGCCGAACCGCCCTGACGGCACCGGTCAAAACGGTGCAACAGACAATGCAACACCACCATTAGATCTCGTACCTGAGGTTCCGAGTCAGCTCTCGGTGCTGGTGGCGCGCCCACTTGGCGCCCCGGCTCGCGTGGGTTTCCGCAAACGTTGCGGGATGGGTGCCCGGGAAACACGGCTTGATCCTAAAAAATAGCTGCTGGGGTCAACTGGTTGCGCTCCCGGGTGAACGGATTCGTTCGGGTTGCAGCGCCGGCCAAGGGAAGCGCTGCAAGTTGCCTCGCGCCGACCGTGACCTTACCGGAGAAAATTCCCCGTAGAACACGCGGAGACTGTTCGTCCGCCCCGTCTACACTGGATATGCAAATGAGTCCTCGGGGCGTACGGGGCGAACGCGGTCGCCGCGACAATCAAAAAACGATCGGCGAACTGCTCCCCGCTGGTTGAGGGTCATTCCACACCGCTTCCACTAACCATGAGAGGAGAGCCACCATGTCCGAGAAATGGCAAGTTCGGGGTACCTATTTCGAGGCGTGTAACTGCGCCAATGTCTGTCCGTGCAATTTCATGAGCGCACCGACCGAAGGCGAGTGCAAGGTGGTGATCGCCTGGCACATCGACGAGGGGCAACACGGGGCAGTGGATCTCGCCGGATTGAATGCTGCTTTGTTCGCCTATGCACCCGGCCACATGATGGAGACGAAATGGCAGGTTGCGCTATACACGGACGACCGGGCCAGCCAAGAGCAGACCGAGGCGCTCGGCAAGATTTTCTCCGGCCAGGAAGGCGGGCATCTTGCGGCGCTGGGTCCCTTCATCGGCGAGGTGCTGGGTGTCAAGGCGGTGCCGATCGAGTACCGGGCCGAGGGCACCAAGCGCAGTGTGCGCGTCGGCACCGTCGCCGAGGCCGAAATCGAGGCGCTCAAAGGGCAAGGCGACAAACTCGTCGAGGTTCGCAATGTTCCCTTTACCGTGGTTCCGGATGAGCCCATGGTGGTAGCAAAGGCCAACAGTTACCGTTATGACGACTATGGGCTGTCGATCGATATCAGCGGCCGCAACGGCTACTACTCGCCCTTTTCTTATCAAGCCTAGCACCGTGCGCAGCGAGGGATCACAGGTCCACTTCGGACTACTCGTCGTCACCGGCGTCAGTTGGCTGTACCTACTTTACATGGCCTGGGGCATGGCGAACATGGACCAGCCCGCCGCCCAGTTCTTCATGCCCGCCATGGTGCACTGGGGGGCGATGGACCTGGCTCTGGTCTTCGCCATGTGGGCGATCATGATGGCGGCCATGATGCTGCCCTCGGCCGCACCCATGGTGCGGATATTCGCGCGCAGCGCCGAAGCGCAAGCAGATCATTCGAGCGGCGCCCTCACCAGTGCATTCGTCGGGGGCTACCTGGCGGTTTGGAGCACGTTCAGCGCGGTGGTCACCTTGGCCCAATGGGGTCTGCTGGAGCTGCGCCTGGTCACACCCATGATGGAGAGCGCCAGCAACTCGCTGAGCGGTGCCTTGTTAATCGGTGCCGGCGCTTACCAGTTCACCGGATTCAAGAACGCCTGCCTTAACAAGTGCCGCACGCCGTTGGGATTCCTCATGTCCGAGTGGCGTCCGGGCGTGCACGGCGCCTTCATCATGGGCCTGCGTCACGGCGTCTACTGCACCGGTTGTTGCGCAATGCTGATGCTACTGCTTTTTGTGCTCGGCGTGATGAATCTGCTATGGATTCTGGCGCTCACCCTGATCGTACTGGCCGAGAAGCTCCTGCCGGCGGAGAGTCTCTGGCCGTCGCAGGTGCTGGGCATTGGGTTGACTGTTTGGGGAGGCTGTGTGCTGCTGAACCTGTAGG
>JAJDOL010000054.1 GCA_022340195.1 Chromatiaceae bacterium | reverse complement strand
TCTGTTCTTCGGGGGAAGGATCGCTGGAAAGGCGGGGGCGTTCGTGCAGGCGACCTACGACGGGGTTGCAAAGGCGCTCTCCTGGGACAATACGGACCTGCGCTTCGCCGACACCACAAGCCTCAAGGGCAAGCCGCTCGTCTACGGAATCGATGTCAACAACAACCCTACCGTGCAGGATCTCTGGAATTCGACTCCGGCCTGGAGCTTTCCGTTCTCCTCCTCCGGCATCGCATCGGCGCCGGCAGCCTCCACGCTCATTCAGGGGCTTGGAGGACAGGTCGCGGGTCTCGGGGCCTATACCCTGTGGAACGACGTGATGTACCTGGAGCTCGACGGCTATCGATCGCTCGCGGACGGGACCTTGCGTGCGCTCGGCGTATCCCCCGAGGACGTGAGCGCCAAGATCGACGGCACGGCGCCCTACTGGCGGCTTGCGCTGCAACATCAATGGGGGCCCAACTACTTGTCGGGCGGCACCTTCGGAATGGTCGCAAACACCTTTCCCGGGGGTGATCGGTCCGCGGGTAACGACCGCTTCACGGACGTCGGTCTGGACGTGCAGTACCAGCACACCGGCGCGCGTGACGACATCGCCTTGCGTCTATCCTGGATCCGGGAGCAGCAGGAGCTGGGCGCCAGCCAGCAGCTGGGGGCGGCGAGCAATAAGTCCAATCGCCTGGATACCTTCAGTGGAAACCTCAGCTTCCTGTATGACAAGACCTGGGGACTCACGGCGGGCTATTCGAACCTTCGCGGGGACGAAGATGTCGCCTACTACGGGACTGACAACGGCTCTCCCGATAGCAGTTGGCTCACCCTCCAGCTCGATTGGCTGCCCTACAACAAGCGCGGCGGGCCATCACTTTGGCCCTGGTTCAACCCAAAGATTTCGGCGCAGTATGTCGCTTACAGCCGCTTCGACGGGACGCCAACGGCGGCATCCGACAACAACACCTTTTACCTGCAAGCCTGGCTGGTCTTCTGATGTGGCATATGAAAGAACCGTCATTTGCTCTTTACGCACGCAGCGGCTGGCATCCAAAGGTGGATGTGTATCGCTGTGCCGATGGCTGGCTGGCGAAGCTCGAGCTTGCAGGGGTGGCGGAACAGGATATCCGTATCCAAGTGCAACGTGATTCCCTGATTGTAGAAGGCCGGCGCAGGGACTGGAGCGTATCGGAAACCCGGGAGCCATTGTCCATGGAGATCGCCTACGATTGGTTCCGGCGCAGCATCCGGTTGCCCTGCGCGATCGACTCCGTGGATCTGCACACCGAGTATCGAGACGGCATGTTGTTGATTCGTCTGCACGACAAGAGGTAGGCACCATGGATTCAGCGCCGGATACGAGCGGTTCTCCGGGCTTTCCCGTTTTTCCGCTGAAAAACGGTGTGGCCTTTCCAAATATGATGCTGCCGATTACCGCCGGTCGCCCGGCATCGCTGGCTGCAGTGGAGGCCGCGCTGGCGACCGAAGACAAGCAGATTGCGATATTCGCTCAGCGCGACCCCTCGGTCGAGGAGCCTGCAAAGGAAGACCTTTTTCCTGTCGGTACGCTTTGCGTCATCAGGCGCATGCAGCGGCGCGAGGGCGCCATCCAGGTCATGCTCCAGGGCAGCCGCCGCATCGAGCCGGTCGAGGTGGTGCAGACGTCGCCTTTTCCCCTGTTTCGGGTCAGGTACCTGTCGGAGCCGGAAGATACGGGCCCGGAGGTGGAAGCGCTGCACCGTACCATGCTGGAGCTCGCCGCGCGCATGTTGTCTTTGGGCCCACCGCAGATGCAGATCGACCTCGCGCGGATGGTCTCGGATCTGGAACGGCCCATACAGCAGGCCTACGTGTTGTCGTCGATGACCGCCATCGATGTCGAGAAGCAGAATCGCCTGCTGGCGGCCAACAGCCAGTTGGATGCCTTGCGGCTGGTCGTGGACTACCTCAACCACGAGGTGCAGGTGCTGGAGGTACAGAGCCAGATCTCCAAAGCGGTGGAGTCCAAGATGACCAAGGAGCAGCACGAGATGATGCTGCGTCAACAGTTGCGCGAGATCCAGGCGCAGCTCGGAGAGTCGAGCCCGGAGCAGGCGGAAGTGGCTGAGCTGCGCCGGCGGATGGAAGAGGTTTCATTGCCTGAATCGGTGCGCAAGGACGTTGAGAAGGAGCTGTCGCGGCTCGAGCGCATGTCGGCCAATTCGCCCGACTACCAGATCAGCCGCAGCTATGTCGACCTGATATTGGATATGCCGTGGGAAAAGACCACGGAGGACAATCTCGACCTTGCCAATGCGCGCGCCATTCTCGATGAGGACCACTTCGATCTGCGGGAGGTCAAGGACCGCATTATCGAGCACTTGGCGGTGATGAAGCTCAATTCGGAGGCCAAGGCACCGATCCTGTGCTTCGTTGGACCGCCCGGGGTCGGTAAGACCTCGCTCGGCCAATCCATCGCCCGTGCGCTGGGCCGGGTATTCGAGCGAATGAGCCTGGGCGGATTGCACGACGAAGCGGAGCTCAGAGGGCACCGACGCACCTATGTCGGGGCCATGCCCGGGCGCATCATCCGCGCAATTCGACGCGCCGCGGTGAAAAACCCCCTGCTCATGCTCGACGAGATCGACAAACTGGGCAGAGATTTCCGCGGGGACCCGGCGGCAGCCCTGATGGAGATCCTCGACCCGTCGCAAAACGTCGCGTTTCAGGACAACTACCTCGACTTGCCGTTCGACCTCTCCAGGGTCTTCTTTGTCGGTACTGCCAATACCCTGGACAGCATTCCCGCGCCGCTGCTCGATCGCATCGAGGTGTTGCGGCTACCCGGTTACAGCGATCTGGAGAAACGCGAGATCGCCCGGCGCTATATCCTGGGACGCCGGATGCAGGACGCGGGTCTGAAGGATGGCCAACTGGTGGTAGGGGACGAGGCACTCGACTACATCATTCGCAGCTACACACGCGAAGCGGGTGTGCGCTCGCTTGAGCGTGCGCTGGGGCGTATCGCCCGTAAGGTGGCAACCCGCGTTGCAGAGGGCAACACCCAGCCGGTCACGCTGACCAGGGAGGGGGTCATGGAGTATCTGGGTCCGCCCAGACTCGCGCGGGAGTTGCGGCGACAATCCCTGCCCCACGGTGTAGTACCGGGACTGGCCTGGACCGAAGCCGGCGGCGAGGTGCTCTATGTGGAGGCGGTGCTGCTGCCCGAGGGCAGGGATCTGTTGCTCACGGGCCAGCTCGGCAGTGTGATGCAGGAATCCGCCAAGGCGGCACAGAGCTATATCTGGTCTCAAGCCGACGCGCTGGGCATCGATAAGGAGCGTATTCGCAAATCCGGCGTGCACATTCACGTGCCGGCGGGGGCAACCCCCAAGGACGGCCCATCCGCGGGTGTCACCATGGCCACCGCCTTGGCCTCGGCCTACACTGCGACACCGGTGCGCAGCGACACCGCCATGACCGGCGAAATCACGCTGAGCGGGCTGGTGTTGCCGGTGGGCGGGATCAAGGAAAAAATGCTCGCGGCCCACCGCGCCGGCTTCAATCGCGTAATCCTGCCGAAAGAGAACGAGCCCGACCTGGCCGAGTTGCCCGAGCAGGTGCGCAAGGAACTGGAGCTTGTCTTCGCCGAGAGGATCGAGGAGGTCTTTGCTGCGGCGATCCCGGGGTTTGGCGAGGCCCCTGAAGGGCGCAAGGCGGTGACGGAGGCGCGCTGAGGGGTCGGGGAGGATTCGCTTCGCGCTCCTTGCGGCGGGCGTCGCATCCGGAGTCGCCTCTTCCGCCGCCAGGATGCTCACAATCGAGCTTGGCCAATCCTCTCCGCTTGTGTCGGACCGCGTCCGCCTACCGATGGCCGATCGAAGGCTTGGATATCGAGGGGCGTGTAGTAAAGGCCGCAATTGTCGTGGGCGTATCCTCGGTCATGTCGAAATCGACCTCTTGGGTACGAGTAGCCGCATACTGGCCCGGTATACCACCGCCCTGCAGCAACTTCGGTCCTCGCAGCAAAGATCCGCGTTGGACGTCGTTCCGGATCGTCGCCGAGGCCGTACCTGCAGACGTCGTGAAGCTGGGGGTGTGTCACACGATAGGCTTCAGGGACGGATACAGGTCCCTGGATTGTTAGATTCCACTTGGAGACAGCATATGATCTATGCAAATCGCTTCGGTTTTCTTTGCCTCGGTCTGATGATTACTGCGGCTGGCGTGCCGGCTGCCGCGCAATCCGTAGAGCCGCCTTCGCGCGGTCCCATGACGTTCGAGGCATTCGACATGAACGGCGATGGCCATGTCACAGAGCAGGAATTTCAGTCGGTTCGTGCGGACCGCATGGCGGCCCAGTCGGCCCAGGGTGCGCCCATGCGCGGTGCCGCCAATGCACCCCCCTTCTCGGTCTTCGATCAAAACGGCGACGGCAGCATCACACCGGAGGAATTTGCCGCCGCCCAGCAGACCCGCATGCAGGGTCGCCCAGGCATGGGTACCGGAGCCGGCATGGGCTCAGGCATGGGGATGGGGCCGGGCATGGGTCGCGGCATGGGACAGAACATGCCGGTCTTCGCGGATTTCGACCTGAATGCGGACGCCACTCTCACCAAGGAGGAATTCGACGAGGCGCGTGCCAAGCGCATCGCAGAGCGTTCCCAGCAAGGCTACCCCATGCGTAATCTGCCGAACGCCCCGACCTTCGAGGACATCGATACGGATGGCGATGGAATTGTTGGGCCGGAGGAGTTCGCGGCCCACCAGGCCGCGCATCGCGCCCAAATGATGCAGCAAATGCCTCAATAGTGACCCTACCTCAGGATCCGGTGAGGGCACATGCCCGGCGGATCGCTATCGCCCCAAGGTGCCGTTAGATGGCGTCGCCTTCGGTCGCGATACCCGGCGAGACTGCACGACTGCCGGGACTCGCGACCTCTGCCTCCGTCGCGGCAGCGGCGCTGCTGATTGCCGCCAAGCTGGCGGCCTGGCTCGCTACCGGCTCCGTCAGCGTGCTGGTCTCGCTGGTGGACTCGGCCATGCGATCATGGACCTTGTACTGTCGGTGCCGATGGTACGCGGTGTCCATGGGTTGCGTACCCGCCAATCCGGGCAAGTGATCGGCATCCAGCTTCACATCGAGCTCGACGACGAGCTCGAGCTGCTCCAAGCCCACCGTATCGCAGTCGCGGTCGAACAACGCATCCGCGACCGCTGGACGCACTCGGACATCATCATCCACCAAGACCCCGTAAGCCTCGGCACAGACGAGGCGGAGCCCGAGGGAACTCGGCGAGCAGCTAGGGCGTAGCTTGCGGTCGGGGTCCAGCACCGACCGACGCAGACCCGGTGGCTGAAGCTACACAAACAGCGCGCGCCGATCCTGTGCGGAAACCCTGTCAGTCAAGCCGTTCATCAAGGGCCCTCTGCTCCTTTTCTTTTTCTTCCTGATTAGAGGTGCATCCGCAGGCCGAAAATATAAGCTCGTTCAAATCGTCGCCCGAGTAGCTCCCCCCGGGGCCGTCGCACAATATTCCGCCGTCTTGGACGCTGCTGCAGGATATCCGAAGTCCGTTGTTGGAGCAGTGGCCCTGGACTCCCTCGTGGTCGCCGATCTGGACGTTCTGCGCGTCCTCCATGGAACATGCGCTCGCGATTCCGTGAAAAAATGACATCGCCATTGCGAACCCCATCACCGCCTTTTTCATATCATCACCCCGTTTCGACGAGATCAATTCCTACAATCGCGGGCCGCTATCCAACACTTCAGAGCCGTCGCGATTCCCGCATGCCCCCGCCTCACGGATTTGACTGTTGCAGCCGCGAGATATCCCGGTTCATCAATCGGGCGCGGCAATCCCCGAGACCAAGCCCGTCATGGCGTATGGAACGCACTCGGTGCTTCGGGCGTGGCTTCGTCACCGACCTGTTTCAGCACCTCGTTCGCCGCGATCAGCACATAGACCGCCGGCACGATGAATAGCGTGAACAGGGTGCCGATGCCCAACCCGGTGGTAATGACCAGACCGATGTCGAAACGGCTGACCGCCCCGGGGCCCCCGGCGGTGAGGAGTGGGGTCATCGCCACCAGCATGGCCACCGTGGTCATCAGGATGGGTCGCAGCCGGATCTGGGATGCCTTTTCCACCGCGGCTCGTTTGTCCAGGCCCTCGCGCTCGCGCACCTGGTTGGCGAACTCGACGATCAGGATGCCGTTCTTGGCGATCAGACCGATCAGCGTGATCAGCCCCACCTGGGTGTAGATGTTGATACTGGCGAAGCCCAGGAACAGGAACGCCATGGCGCCGGCAATGGACAGTGGCACGGACATCAGGATGACGAATGGATCGCGCCAGCTCTCGAACTGAGCCGCCAACACCAGATAGATGATCAACAGGGATAGGAAGAAGGTCATCTCCAGCGCGCCGCCCTCGGTCTTGAACTGGCGCGACTCGCCCTTGTAGTCCCAACGGACGTTGCGCGGGAAGACCTCGCCGGCGGTCTGTTCCAGATAAGTCAGTGCATCGCCGAGGGAGACGCCGGGGGTCATGACGCCGGACAAGGTGATGGAGTTGAGCTGCTGAAACTGGGTGCGCTTGGACGGCTCCACGTCTTTGCTGATCTCCACCAACGTCGAGAGGGGCAACAGGTCGCCGCCGCCGGTGCGGATGTAGTAGTCCTCCACATCCGAGATGTCGTTGCGGGCGGCCCGGTCCACCTGCGGAATGACCTTGTAGCTGCGTCCCTCGAGGCTGAACCAGTTCACATAGTCTTCATTGAGCATCACCGCCAGACTGCGGCCGAGGTCCTCCATGCTGATGTCGAGGTCGCCGGCCAAGTCGCGGTCGACATTGATGATGGTGCGCGGGCGTTCGTACTTGACGTCTTTCTGCAGGAACATGAATTTGCCACTGCCCATGGCCTGCCCGAGCAACTGGTCGGCGAGGGCGTCGATCTCCTCGAAGTCGGCGTCGGAGACCATGACGAACTCCACCGGAATTCCGTTGCCCGGGGTGGGCAGACTGGGACGCGGGAAGATCACGGTCTGCAGCCCGGTGATCCGCCCAAGCCCGCCCTGCAACTGCGGCTGGATGGCCATCTGCGAGCGCTGGCGCTCGGAAGGCGGGGACATCTTAAAGCCGCCGAAGGTGGTGCTCGGGTCGCCGCCGAAGCCGGCCAGGATGAAACTCTCTTGATATTCGGGGACGGTCTCGAACAGTTGTTGCACCTGCTTCAGGTAGCGGATGTCGTAGTCGATGGTGGCAGTCTGCGGCGCCGTGCCCATGAAGAACAGGATGCTCTGGTCCTCGGTGGGTGCAAGCTCCTTCTTGGTCATGCTGTACATTGCATAGATGCCGGCGATGATCACCAGTGCCACCAGCAGGGTCACACCCGGATACTCGAGCCAGCCGTGCAGGGCCTTGCCGTAGGCTCGGGCGACGCCCTGAAAGAGCTGTTCCACCGCGTGCTCGAAGCGCCCCTGCTGCTTGCCCGAACGCAGCACCCGTGCGGATATCATCGGCGACAGGGTAAGCGCGACGACACCGGAGATCAGCACCGCACCGGCCAGCGTGAAGGCGAATTCGACGAACAGGGAGCCCACGAGGCCGCCCATGAATCCGATAGGGGCGTAGACGGCGACCAGGGTCGTGGTCATAGCCAGGATCGGCAAGCCCAGCTCGCGCGCGGCATCCACGGCCGCGGTGATGCCGTCCTTGCCCATCTCCAGATGCCGGTGCACATTCTCCACCACGACGATGGCATCGTCGACGACGAGACCGATGGCCAGCACCATCGCCAGCAAAGTGAGCAGATTGACGGAAAACCCCATCAACAGCATCAGGAAGGCCGCACCGACGATGGACAGCGGCACCGCCACCGACGGCACGACTGCGGCGCGCAGCGAGCCCAGAGACAGAAAGATCACCAGCAGCACGATCAGCACCGCCTCCGCCAAGGTCTTGAAGACCTCGTTGATCGACTCCTCGATGAACTCGCTGGCGTCGTAGGGGATGTGCGCCTCCAGGCCCTCGGGGAACTGGGTCTCCAGGCTCGGCAGCAGGTCTTGCACGCGCCCGGCGACGGTGAGCGGGTTGGCGCCGGGAGTCTGTTCGACGCCGATAAAGATCGCCGGGATGCCCTTGTAAAGAGTCGCCGAGTCGGTATCGGCGGGACCCAGCTCCACGTCGGCGATGTCCTGCAGCCGGATCAGGGCGTCCGCCTCCTCGCGCACCACGAGGTTGCGGAAATCCTCGACTCCGCTGATGTCGGTGGTAGTGGACAGGTCGATCTGGACGTTATCGCCCTTGATCTGGCCGATGCCGGCCAGGTAGTTGTTGGCCTGCAAGACCTGCGATACCTCTTCGCCGCCGACGCCGAGGGAGGCCATGCGGTTCGGGTGCAGCCAGACGCGCATGGCGAAGGTCTGGTTGCCAATCAGCTGCGCCTTGGCCACTCCGTCCAGGGCCTGGAGCTGGGGCTGGACCACGCGGATCAGGTAGTCGGTGATCTGCGGCAGCGTCATATCCCGACTGTAAAAGGCCAGGTACATCAACGCCGTTGCGTCGCCCGTGGTGGATGCGATGACCGGGTTTTGCGCCGCGTCCGGCAGCACATTGGTCTGGCTCGCGACCTTGGACTGGATCTCCGACACCGCCGCGTTCGGATCGTAGTTGAGGCGCATGTTGGCCTCGATTACCGATACGCCCTGGGTGCTGGTGGCAGTCAGGTAATCGATGCCGTCGGCCTCGGCAATGGCTTGCTGCAATGGGGTCGTGATGAAGCCCTTGACCAGCTCGCTACTGGCGCCAGGATAGGCCGTGGTGACCGTGACCACGGTGTTCTGGGTCAAGGGGTACTGGCGCACCTCCATCTCGGACAGGGCACGCAGGCCGAGCACGAAGATCAGCAGGCTCACCACGCTGGCGAGGACCGGGCGGTGGACGAAGACATCGGTAAGCTTCATTCGTCGTTACTCCGCCTGCTCGGCGGGGGTTGCCGGACCGGCCTGTCCCGTCCGATCAGGCGTCGTGCCGGGGGCGGCGCCGCCGGTATCGGCCGGGCCGACCTCCGCCGCGCTGCCGTCGTCCGGCACAATGCTCACCTCCGCGTCGTTGCGCAGCTTGACCTGCCCGGCCGAGACCACGCGGTCGCCGGCGGCGAGGCCGCCGCGCACTTCAACCTCTTGATCGCGCACGGCGCCAGTGGTGATCTGGCGTCGCTGTACGATGAGCTTGCCGGTCTGATCGCCTTCGCCGTCGAGAATCAGAAACACCGAATCGCCATAGGTATTGAACGTGATCGCCTGCCGCGGCAGCGTCAACACTTGCCCCTTCTCCGGGAGAAGCGTCGCGATCTTGGCGAACATGCCCGGGCGCAACAGCCGCTCCGGGTTCCGCAGCAGGGCGCGGATCTGAATATTACGGGTTTGGCGATTGACGGCCGGACTCACGGCCTGGATCGCGCCCGGGAATACCCGCCCGGGATAGGCGGCCACGGTCACCTCCACCGGCTGGCCCGCATGCAACTCCGCCAGGTTCCGCTCCGGCAGCGCATAGTCCACGTATACCGGGTCCAGTGCCTCCAGCGCGACGATCTCGGAGCCCGCCGCCAAATACTGGCCAAGGTTCACCTGGCGGATGCCGAGCTGGCCGCCGAAGGGTGCGCGGATGGTCTTTTTCTCGATGAGCGCCTTGCTCGACTGCACCGCGGCCGTGGCCTGCTCCAGCTTTGCGCTGATCTCGTCGAAGTCGCCCCGGGAAACGGCGCGGTCCGCGAGCAGCTTGCGGTTGCGGTTGAGCTGGGTTCGGGCCAGGGTCCGGCTTGCCTCCAGCCCGACCAGGTTTGCCTCGTCCACCTCGGTGTCCAGCTGCACCAGTGCCTGGCCTGCGCGTACCTGATCGCCGGAATCGAACAGGATGCGCTCCACCTGGCCGGCCACCTGATTGTTGACCATGACGCCCTGCACCGCCTGCACGTTGCCGACGGCGTTGATCCGCGGCAGCCACGGCTTGGCGGTCACCGTCGCAGCCGATACCGTCGAGGGTGGCATCGGCTGCGAGGACATGGCCATCTCGGCTTGGATCTGTGTGTACTTCAGATAGGCGAGTCCGCCGATCAGCACGGCGAGAGACAACAGTACGATCAGAGTACGCAGGAACATGAGTTGCATCCTGAACGAGGTTCGTTCAGCCAGTCTGTTCGTCACGAATGCGCAGCATCGGCTACTTCCGGGCGGGCGCCGTCGCCGATCAGCGCTACCACCTCCGGGATGTCCGCGGCCAGCAGGGTCTCCGACTCCAGCAGCCTTTGCGCGCCCGCGTCCAGGGCCGATCGATTCGCCTCGAGAATGGACACCGCCCGATCCCTTGCCCGGTTGGTCAGCTCGCGCACGGCACAGTCGATCTCCCGCGCGGTCTCCTCGCTGTAGTCCTTGGGTCCCATGTCGGGAATCCCTTCACCGAGAAAGGAGCGCCGCGTCTGCTCGAAGGCGATCTGTCCGAGCTTGTCGGCCATACCGAAGCGCAGCACCATGCTGCGGGCGATGTCGGTGATCTTTTGCAGGTCGTCCGCGGCGCCGGTGGAGACCTCGCCGAAAACGACCATCTCCGCGGCGCGCCCGCCATAGAGCACGGACATCTTGTGCTCCAGCTCCGCCTTGGTCATCAGGTAGCGCTCCTCGGTGGGCCGCTGGATGGTGTAGCCCAGGGCGCCGATACCGCGGGGGATGATGGAGATCTTGTGCACCGGGTCCATGCCCGGCAGCGCCTTGGCGACCAGGGCATGACCCATCTCGTGGTAGGCCACCACCCGGCGCTCGTCGGGATTGAGCAAACGGTTTTTCTTCTCGAGGCCGGCGACGATGCGCTCGACGGCCTGGTTGAAGTCGTCCATGGCGACCGCATCGGCACCGCGCCGTGTAGCCAGTAGGGCCGCCTCGTTGACCAGGGTGGCCAGGTCCGCACCGGAGAACCCCGGGGTCAGCTCGGCCACCTGCTCTGGCCGAACGTCGGTACCCAACCGGATCTGCTTGAGGTGGATCTGCAGAATGGCCAGCCGCCCAACCTTGTCCGGGCGGTCGACCAGCACCTGGCGGTCGAAGCGTCCGGCGCGCAGCAGGGCCGGATCCAGGATCTCCGGGCGGTTGGTGGCCGCCAGCAGGACGATGCCCTGTTGCGGATCGAAGCCGTCCAGCTCGGAGAGCAGCTGGTTGAGGGTCTGCTCCTTCTCGTCGTGACCTCCCATGGTGCCGAAACCCCGGGCCCGGCCCAGGGCGTCCAGCTCGTCGATGAAGATGATGCAGGGCGCGGCCTTGGCGGCCTGCGCGAACAGATCGCGCACCCGAGCGGCCCCGACGCCCACGAACATTTCGACGAATTCCGAGCCGCTGATGGAGAAGAAGGGGACGCCGGCCTCGCCCGCCACGGCGCGGGCCAGCAGGGTCTTGCCGGTTCCCGGCGGCCCCACGAGCAGCACGCCCTTGGGCACGCGCGCGCCGAGGCGGCCATATTCCTTCGGCTGCTTGAGAAAGGCCACGATCTCGCGCAGCTCGTCCTTGGCCTCTTCCACGCCCGCCACGTCGTCGAAGCTCGCCCGGGTATCTTTCTCGACGTAGATCTTGGCCTTGCTCTTGCCCACCGTCATGAGCCCGCCGAAGCCCTGTTTTTCGGCCATGCGGCGGATGAAAAACATCCACAGGCCGAAGAAAAACAGCACCGGAAGAACCCAGGACAGGAGATCGCGCAGAAAGGTGCTTTCCACCACCCCGCTGAAGGTGACCTTGTGGGCGGCGAGACGATCGGCCAGCTGCGGGTCCACCCGGGTGGTGACGAAATACTGCCGTCCGTCCTTGAGGGGGGTCTTCAGCTTTCCTTCCAGCCGATCCTGGTGGATGGACACCTCCGCGATCCCACCCTGCTCGAGCAAGGTCTCGAATTCGCTGTAGGGCATCACCTCCACCTCACGGCTGGTGATCCACCAGTTCTGAAAGAGCAGGATGGCGGTGCCGGTCAGGATCAGGTACCAAACGTTGATCTGGGTCTTCTTGTCCATTTGTCCTCCGCTGCCTTGGATCTGCTCGATCATGCGGGCGGACGAAGTAATGTTTCGCCCTTCCCCGGGAAATCATGGCACGGGGAAGACCGGTCCGGAAATCCCCGCGCCGCGGTGGCCATACTCCGCCACCCGGGCTGCAGTCTAATTCACTGCCTTCAGTATGGCGTCCTCGATTGGCGCATAATCGTGGTTGAAGTGATGACCGCCCGGCCTTCCCACGACTCGGATGTTGGGGGCCTCGAGCCGGGGGCAGATCGACTTGTCGGCCTCGTCCAACCCATACACGCACAGCACCGGGGGCGGAGGCGTTCCGCCTCGGGCAGCACCTCGAGCGCACCCGGCCGCACCGAGTCGCCCAGCCAGTCGCCCACCTTGATCTCCAGATTGGCGTCATCCGCCGGGACCAGGAGCACGACCAGGCTGACACGCTCACGCAGGTCCCCCGGCAGGCGGTTGACCACGAAGGGCAGCCAGCCGGCCCCGAACGAGAAGCCCACCAGGAGCAGACGCCGCTTGGACCAGGCGCCCAGATAGTGGTGGAGGGCGCTCTGCAGGTCCGCCGCGACCTCTGCCGGTTGTCTCGGCTTCCAGAAATACTTGAGACAGTCGAAGCCGACCGTAGCCACACCGCGTTGCTGGAAGGCACGGCCGAAATCGCGGTCCAGATCCGCCCAACCACCATCGCCCGAGAGGATGACGGCCAGGAGATCGTTGTCCGTCCCCGTCACGGGCAGCTCCACCAGCGGAAGACCGTCCGGGGCTGGATCCTTGGGCTCGGGGCCGGGGTGCATCGCCACCCGGGTCAGCCCGTACAGAAGGAGCCCCGCCGCAAGGGCGAAACCCAAGATCTTTAGGGTTAAACGCATGCCCGCACTCCAGGCACGTCCAGAAATGTCGCGCAAGCATAGTACCGAAAGGGACCAGCGCGTGCGCCGGCCCCGAAAATGCTACCGGCTCGGCGATTGCTCCGCACCGCTCTTGGCAGCGGTGAGCATCCCTTCGAGCTGATCGATCTTCTCCTGCATGGATTGAGGAAGGGTGTTTCTCAGCTCACGAAGCCGCTCCATCGCCTCCGCGGCGAGCTCGGTGTCTTTGCTCTCGATGTAGCCCTTGGCCTTCGCAATAAGCTCTTCGGCGTTCGCGCTCACCGCATCCGCCATTTCAACTCTCGGCAGGACCGGGATCGCCGGGACCCTGATCGATGCCCGGACCAATCAGGTGGTCGCCGAGTATGCGGAGAACGAGGTCGGGCGCAAGTATGTCATCGACACCAGCCAAGGCGTGCCCAACGCCGTGACTACAGGAGTCGACGACTACGTGGACTCTTTTTCGACCTGGGCCTACGCCAGGCAGGCCTTCGACGGCTGGGCGGCGGGCTTCCGCAAGTGGCTGGATGGGGTCCACGGGCGTTGAGCTCAGCTTGTCTTGGCGGCAAGACCCAGCATCAACAACGACAGTCCGTCAACAAGAAGACTGATCCCAATGAAGAGCCCGATCAGCCAGGCCGACGAAAATGGCCAGCCCGCAATAAGCACGACCGCAAGCACGAGGGATACTATTCCATTGAACATCAACCACCCCCAACCAGGCCGAGGCCGCAATTCCCAGGCAGCGCCAACACCGGAAAAGCCATCCAGCAGGAAATAGACGGCCAACATCAACCCGAGTGCCGCCGCACCTGCGATGGGGTGCAGGAGAATGAGCAAGCCGACAGCAAACAATACAAACGGCTTGAGCCAGACCACCCAGCGATCCCGGAAACCATGCCAGGTGATATAGAAAGCGATGCCGCTACCGACGATCATGAGCCAACCAGCAAATACCGCTACTGCCATCGACATAAACTGTGGCAATGCGATGCCGACGAGTCCCGCCAATAACAATATGATGCTGGTAACGATTACGGTCTTGCGCGACCGGTTATCCATAAATACCTGCAGTGATTGAGTCATAAGTCGAATCCTCATTGTGGCAAAGTACTTGTTCTATTGCCGGCGGTCGCCAGGCTCGCCGTCCGCCGGTAAGGTCAGGAGTCCCAGGGCCTGCGCTTCCTGCCTGGCCGCCTCGGCCTTGGCGGCCATGCGGGCCGCGCGGCGACGTGCCTTCTCCCCCTGCACGTCGAGCTCCTGCAACCGCACCCTCAGCTTGGCGATCACGTCGGCGTCTCCCTCCTGCGCGGTCTCGGCCTCCAACTCGGCGCGTCCTTCGCGCGCCGCCGCGTCGGCCTTGCCGACGTCCAGGGCGGTCAGCTCGGCAAGCCGTTCGGCATCGCTCAGGGCGTCCAGGACCCGGGCCGTCTCCGCCGCCGTGCCCTCTTCCGGCTCGGCGTCCAGGTCCATGTCCTCGGCCGCCAGGACGAGGACGGTCACGGGCAGCGGTGCGAGCAGCCCCTCCAGTGGGCCGTCGAAGGGGCCCAGGGGTCGGTCGCCGCGCAGGCGAAACGGCAGGAATACCAGCGACGCATCGGCCGAGCGCCGGGCCACCGCCTCGGCGCTTGGCTCCTCCACCAGCACCGCCTCGGCGTCGATTCGCACCTCGTCCAGGGTGCTGCGCAGCGCCTCGGCGGTTTCGGTGGAGTCCGAAGTACACCAGATGCCGAGCAGGCGAATGCGGGCGCCTTCCCAATCCTCCGTTCGGGTCATCAGGTGCGCGAGCAGGAGCATCAGGCGGCTGCTGGCGTCGCCCCGCCACCAGACGTCGATGCGCCGGGTGGCGGGCTCCGTCTGGCGCAAGGATGCCCACTCCGGGTCCTCGCCATCGAGCACGACCAAGTTGCAGCCCAGGCGGAAGGCGGTGCGCAGTTGGCGCCCGTAGACCAACTCCCGATGGTCGCCGGCAGCCTGCGGGGCGCGCTCCAGCCAGTTGAGCAGGATGATATTGGCCCGCAGATGCCCGATGCCGAAGCTCTGCACCAGCGTATGGATACCCAGATTCACGTCGGGCGCCACCATGGCCAGGGAAAACGCCTGCACTTCGGCCCGGCGGATGTCCTCCTTCAGCGCCTCCTCGGTCTCCTGCTTGCGCTTGAGCATGGCGGCACCCCGACCCTCGATGATCTTGACCAGGGTGGCGAAGCCGCTGTCACCCCCCAACCAGGATGCGAGCTCCAGCAACTGGGCACGTCGCTCGCGGTCGTCGGAGAACAGTAGGATGTTGGGCCGCCAGTCCCTCGGGTGCTCGGCCTCCCCCGCGGCTGCCAACAGATGGGTGCGTATCCGCTGGGTGTGGTAGGAGCGCCGCCCGTCGGCCCAGCGGGACTGGGGGGCGGTGCGGCGCAGGTACTCGTAGATGGCGAACAGCAGGGCCACTGCGACCAGGCCCGCCTCCAGGTCGATGGCGAGCATGGCACCCAGGCAGCCCAGGGCGCCCAGCAGACTGAGGTGGCGGTGAAAGAAACGAAACCGCGGTCGGAAGGACGGGCTGGCGGCGCGGGCTTCGAAAAAGGTGGCGTAGTTGATCAGCCCGTAAGAGATCAGGAAGAACATGGACACCACCGGGGCGATCAGGTCGAGCTGGCCCAGGCTGATGGTGGCCAGAGCGATGGCGCCCGACAATAGGATGCCCCGGCGGGGGTTGTGCATGGGGCCGGACCCCTTGGCAAACGGCAGCAGCCAGTGGAACAGGCGGTCCTCGGCGAGGGACTGCAGGATACGCGGGGCGCCCATGAAGGAGGCCATGGCCGACGACAGGGTGGCGGCGAAGACCCCGGCCAGGATCAGCGGCGGGATCAGCGCCACCCGATCCATGGCCGCATAGTCGCGTACCAGCTCTTCCCGGGGCAGAGTGCCGGCAAACGCCAATGCGGCGAGCAGATAGACCAGGATCGACAGTCCTACTGCCAGCAGGGTACCCAGGGGCAGGCTGCGGCCCGGGTCCTCGAGGTCCCCGGACATGCTCACACCCTGGGTGAAGCCGGTCACCGCCGGGAAAAACAGGGCGAACAGCACCCAGAACCCCACTGCATGGCCGGGCGAAGGGGCCGGGTCCGACCAGTTCTGCGCCAGCAGCGCACCGTCCCAGCGTCCCAACGCGCCGGCGAAGAAGGAGGCCAGGGCGGCCGCCAGGATAGTCATGACTACATATTGAAAGCGTGTCGCCCAGTCGGCCCCCAACCAGGCGAAGACAAACAACAGACCGGCGGCAGCGGCCGCGATGAAGTGCGGATGGGTGTCGAGCGGCGCGGGGAGCAGGCCGGCGAGGACCTCGGCGAAGCCGATGCAGTAGAAGCCGATGGAGATGGACTGGGCCAGGAACATCACGAGACCGATGGCGCCGCCGAACTCGTGGCCCAAGGTGCGCGAGATCAGGTAGTAGTCACCGCCGCGCTTGACCCGCAGATTGGTGGCCATCGCCGACAGCGACAGGCTGGTCAACACCGAGATGCCGTTGGCCAGGGCCAGGATCACCAGCGCCCGGCTCAAACCCGCCGAGCCGACCACGTAGCCCATGCGCATGAACAGGATGATGCCCAGGATGGTCAGGATGCTCGGGGTGAAGACCCCGGCAAAGGTGCCCAGGGTGCCCCGGGGCACGGCGGAGCATACTGCGGGCATCGGCTCGCCTTTCATCCTAAATAGAGTAGTTGAGCCCGTCAGGCGGTGGTTTCCACCGCCTGCCCGACACTCGCCGCGGCGCGGCTCAGCTATCCCGGCGCCGGCAAGAGCGCGGGCGGTTTCAGTTGCCGCCCGTGGAGGTACTTCACGAGTGCTTGCGAGAGCACCCGGCACCAACGCTCGATCGGAGTCAACTGCTCCGCAGTTGCGGTCAGGGTCTTGAAGAAGCCCGTGATGGTGCGGCAGGCCGTCTCCACCCACGCGGCCTCGGCGTGGGAATGGCTAATGGTCACGCGTGTCTGCCCGCTATGGCGGGTCAGTCGGGCCGGGGCATGCAGCAACAGGGGGCGGCTGGTGAGCGATTCGGTGTGCTTGTTCGGATCGGCGAGGCGCACGAACAAGCTCCACCAGTTGTAAACGAGCGCGGTCATTCGCGCCATGAACCGACAGCGCTTGAGGTCTTGGGTGGTGAACCCGCCCCAGCCCCAATGGTTCTTGAGCTCATCGAAGTTGTTTTCGCAATCGGCGCGGTCGCGGTAGTGCTGGGCGAGGGTGAGGATCTCATCGTCCAGTGAGGTCACCAGCACGGCATACTCGTAGACTGTGACCTCGTCGCTGACCTCGGCAAAGCTCAGGCGCAGCTGCTGGGGATCGGCCGCATCGACCACGGCCACTTGTTCGTCCAGAGGCCGGCGCAACACCACCACGCGGCGCTTTCGGCTCCAGCCCGACAGACGCAGCGCTGACTCGGCCCCTTGCCAGCCCTGACCGGCGTCGGTCCACTCGGCACCACGCATCAAGCGCTCGACCAGCTTTTTCACCCGTGCGGTCAAACGCAGCTTGAACAGGTATCCGAGCCCCTCTTGTTCGGCGCGGGCCATGTTGCCTTCCGTGCCCCAGTCTTTGTCCCCGCGGATAAAGACGGGCCAGTTCTGCCGTCCTAACCGCTCGAGCAAGGCCCACAGCCCCGGGGAGCTGTGCTTGGAGGCGGATCGGTTCCCCGCCTGCACCTCCACCTCCAATACCAGGCGCAGGTTGGCGATGAAGAACGTATGGTAGGTATGAGACGGGCGCCCTGGTTTGTGCGGGTTGTATCCCAGCTCCGCCCCTTCCTGGTGACCGTAGAGCGGTTTGACGGTGACATCGGCATCCAAAATCCACGGCTCGCTGAGCAGCGGTGCATAGACATGATGCAGGTGGCGCTGCAACCACGCGATCCCTTTTGTTTCATCGAGCTTGATGAAGCTGCCCCGCACCGAGTCTTCGCTGACCACCTTGCTCATGCCCAACAGCTTGGCGTTGATGTCCTCACCGCGCAGGGCACTGATGTGCGCGTAGCGCCGGTGTCCGGACAGAATCGAGAGTATGGCCGTGCCCAAGACATCCCGCTTCTTCGGCGCATTGGGGCTCGTCCAGCGCAGCGGACAGTCCTCCACCCACGGCTCGAACAATCCGCTGACCTTGAGGTACTCGGTGAAGAACGGCAGCTGCCCCAGGGCCGTTACCGCCGCTTGCGGATCCCACTCTACGTGGATGCGCCCGCCGAAGGTGTCGACCGCCACCGGCCCGGAAATCGGCACCAACGCGCCGTTTTTGCTCTCACCCACAGGGTGAACGATTAAGTCTTGCATTTGCGCCTCCTTGCGCCGCAATTTCAACCGGTTAGCCTTTCCAATGCAAGGTTCAACTGCTCTTCTTAGGATTACCGCTATGCGACCGGGCAGCTTCAAAACAAACCTGTGCTATTGAGCTGACTCGTATCAGGCCGGTATTTCCGACTCCTGAAACCGGAATCTCTCGCGCTCCCCCGTGGTATCCGTTCGGTTTATCCCGTGCCGCCGGAACCCGGGGACGGTCGGCAACTTTGCTTCTGCCTCGGCCGTAATGCGCTCATTGCAGGACCTTCGGCCGTACGCACGCGCCCTGCATCTTCCGCGGACTGCCCGCCTCGCGCTTCGCAACTCCCTGGCGGGCAGCGAGGGCTCAGCTAGTTGATGGGTTGCGCTGCCTCGTCGACCTCTCGCTCAGCTTCGAGCCAGTCCTCCATCTCGTGCCCCGGGGTGAACCCCCGGACCTCGGCCTTGAGATACGCGGCCGCCTCTATGTTCTTGAGCCGATCTTCCATTTGCAGCTCGGACGCACTTTGGCCTTTCTCATCTGATTGCATCTCATTCATTCAAGATCTCCTCGCACACTCTGAGTTAGTTCATGACTCGCGCCGCGTTTGCGGCTTGATGCCTCAACAGTCGTCCCGGGTCGCCAAACGGAGGGTAGACGCCTGCCCGGGAACAACTCGTCCGCGTTTTCTTTGCAGCTCCGTGCAGAAGCGGGATAGACCGCACTCCTGCATGTCGCCTCTCAAACGCAGCAAATCATCGCATGAAAGAAGCAAAATACGCTTAACCACAAAGGCCACCTTATAGACTAATCGGGACAACCTTGAGCGGCGGCGAGGAATGCCGCACGGGAACACCGTTGAGGGTATGAGCGGTTGGACCGCGGAGGCTTTGGTACTTATGTGCATACCGTTTCCCGGAACGCACTCGGAGTCTGTCCCGTCCAGCGCTTGAACGCCCTGGAGAAGGCCGAAAGCTCGGAGAAGCCCAGCAGAAAGCCAGTCTCGCTGAGGGAGCGAGCGGGATCGGCGATGTACTGCTCGGCGAGCTCGCGGCGGACGGCGTCGAGGAGTTGCGAGTAACTGGTGCCCTCCGCCAAGAGCCTGCGACGCAGCGTACGGGGACTCATGTAAACCGCCTTAGCGATTTCCTCGTCACTCGGCGTACCCGATGGCAGCTCGTGGGAAATAGCCACCTTCACCCGGCCAATCAATTCCTCCTGCTGCAGGTTGGCGAGAAACGTTGAAAGGACTTTGTCGTTGGCTCTCGCCAGCTCGCGGTTGGGTGCCGGCAGTGGCCGGTCCACGTCGGCGTGAGCAAAGACGATCGCCGATCCATCCGTGCCGAGCAGGACGGGGCAGCGAAAGAAACGGTCGTATTCCCCCTGACAAGCAAGCTCCTCATGTTGGAGCCGGACCTCGACCGGATACAGTTGCTTGCCATAGCTGGCGCGGCACAGGCTCATCACGAAGGCCCAGCTGGCGTCCTCCTCCGCAGGCGTTCTCGAAAAAGAACATCGTTTCTCCGTCGTGTGCAAAAGAGAGAAGCGCTCGCCGTCGTCCTCAAGCTCGAAACCGACGACATTGTCGAGGACGTAAGCGTACCGGGCGAGTCGTTGCAATCCGGTGCGCAGGGTACTGCTAGCCAAGAATGCGTACCCCAAGGCGTGAAGATCCGTCGGATACCAGACCTCGGCGATGCGCAGACCGAAGCAAGGGTCTCCGATAAACGATGCGGCCTTCGCCCACGCAACTTGCACCCGACCCTCTTTGTATCGCGATCGCGACTCGTTCATTAGCGTCGGATCCAGGCCCGCCTCCCGAAACACGAACTCAGCATCGACCTGATAGAGTCTCAGAAGACGCCAAAACGGACGAGACATGCTGGCGAGGGACGTACAGACCATCTTTGAGACCTCAGGGTGAGCCGCAGATACGGGACGAATGGGTCCCGCGCGTGGAAGGGCGTCGATATGGCCGCTATGCTCAGATGCTTGGCCCCTTGAGTCAAGGAAGGCATCCTTCGACCGGTGTCGATGATTTCAGCCACCTCACCCAGCCCTGCGGTAAGGGCATCCTCCATCGTGGCGTCGTTGATGATTGGTCCGCGTTTGACGGCGTAAGTGACTGGCGAGGACAAGTGTTCGATCAATACGCGGTGGAAGATCGTCTCGCCGGCGTTGTCGGCGAGATACAAAATGGAATCGGCCTCGGCCTAGGTTCTGCGAAACGCCGCCGGTCCATCGATTTCAAAGGGCAGATCGAGCGTCCGCTGCGGCGTCGTCTTCAACATCAGTGTCTCGTTTGATGTTCGAGATTCAATGTCACCCGGACGATATCCAGCTCATCCGGAGATCTGCTTTGCTTGAACCCCAAGACCTCGCAGAGCTTGAGCATGGTCCGGTTCTCCTGCAACACATCGCCGTGTATCTCCCGAATGCCGCGACCTTGGGCGTAATCGAGGATGCGCCGCATCAGCAGGACGCCGAGCCCCATCCCCGTCATATCGTGGCGGACGATAATGGCGTACTCGGCGCGCGCGTTGTCCGGGTCGGCGATGATGCGAACGACGCCGTAGATAGCAGTCGTTCCGGCGATACCCGGCTCGGTCAGGATAAGCGCCATTTCCCGATCGTAGTCGATCTGGGTGAAGCGCGCGGCCGTGACATGGCTCAGGGTGCTCATAGGTATGAAGAACCGCAGCCGAACCTCTTCAGGTGTCAGCTTGGCGAATGCGCTCTGCAGCGAAGGCTCGTCTTCGGGCCGAATCGGCCGCAGCAGCAGGGTACGCCCGTCGCCGAGCGGAATGGACTCTTCGAGCTCTTTGGGATAGGGCCGAATGGCCAGACGATCTGCTGCCGGCTTGTCCGATGGCTCCACCCGTATGCGCGCGTCGAGCGCCATGACCCCGAACCGGTCGACCAGCAGTGGATTGATGTCCAGCTCGCGGATTTCCGCCAAGTCGACAATCATCTGGGAGAGCCGGACCAAGGTCAGTGCAATGGCGTCCAGATTGACGGCGGGCTGGCCGCGGAAGCCCTTCAACAGGCGATAGATGCGCGTGCGTGACAGAAGCTCGGCCGCCAGGCGCATGTTCAACGGCGGCAACCCCAGCGCCTTGTCGTCCAAGGCCTCTACGGCGACACCACCTTGCCCGACCAGGATCACTGGACCGAACTGGGGATCGTCCGACACGCCGATGATCAGCTCGTAGGCGCCGGGGCGACGCACCACCGGCTGCACGGTGAATCCCTCGAGCCGGGCTTGCGGATGCGCACGCTGCAGCCGTTCCCGCATGGCATTGGCCGCCTCGAGAACCGCCGCAGGACCCGCCAGGTCAAGCATCACGCCACCGACGTCGCTCTTATGGGTGATATCCGGCGAAAGTATCTTCAGGGCGACCGGTCCGCCGATCTGCGCCGCCTGCTCGGCTGCTTGCTCTGGGGATTCGGCGCGGTACGTGGCCACGACCGGTATGCCGTAGGCGGACATCACCTGTTTGGCCTCGTATTCGGAAAGCCAGTGGCGACCCGCGTCGACGACGCCCGCGATGATGTTTCTCGCGTTCTCTGAATTCGGCTTAAAGTCCACCGGGATCGACGGCGGCGTCTCCATCAACAGATCCTGGCTGCGGCGGTATCGGACCAGGTACATGAAGGCACGCACCGCCTGCTCGGGTGTGTCGAAGGTGGGAATACGGTTCTCGGCGAAGAGGTCCCGCGCCTTCTGCGCCGCACTCTCACCGACCCAACTGGTCAGGAGCAAGGGTCGGCGTTGGCTGGACGCGTAGGCAATGATTGCGCGCGCCGCCTCCTCCGGCGAGGTCACTGCGGTTGGACAGTTCAGCACCAGGATCCCGTCCACCCCTTGATTTTTGCTCAAAACGGCGAGTGTGTCGGCGTAGCGCTTTCCGGTCGCATCGCCGATGATGTCGACGGGGTTGCCATGGGACCAGGTCGGCGGCAGCACCTGGCTCAGATCGGTGATGGTTTCTTCCGACAGCTCTGCCAGGCGTCCACCCTGGTCGATCAGGGCGTCGGTGGCCAAAATGCCGATTCCCCCGCCATTGGTCACAATGGCCAGGCGGTCACCGCGCGGGGGCTTGGCCAGGGCCAGCGTCTCCACGGCATCGAAGAGCTCTTCGAGGCTGTACACACGAAGCACACCGGCGCGCTCGAACGCGGCGTCATAGACGGCATCGGCGCCGGCGAGCGCGCCGGTATGTGACTCCACGGCCCGTGCCCCCTCCGCGTGCCGGCCCGCCTTGACGACGATGACGGGTTTCATCCGCGATGCCGCGCGTGCCGCGGACATGAAGCGGCGGGCATCCGTGATGCTTTCGATGTAGAGCAGGATTGCCCGCGTGGTGGCGTCACTGGCGAGGTAATCCAGCGTGTCATCGAAATCGACATCGATCATGTCGCCGAGGGACACCAGATGGGAAAAGCCGATGCCCCGCGCATCGGCCCAATCCAATACCGATGTCACGATGGCGCCCGACTGGGCCACGAAGGCCAAAGCGCCGCTCTTGGGGGCGCGGTGGGCGAAGCTGGCGTTCAGGCCGATTCCGGGTACCAGGATGCCGAGGCAGTTCGGGCCGACGATGCGCACCTGTCCGGATTTCGCAGCGGTGGTGAGCGCTTTTCGCAGCTCGATGCCGTGTGTCTCGTGACGTTCCCCGAATCCCGCCGTGATGACCACAGCGCCCCGTGATCCGATTGTCGCGAGCGCGTCGATGATTCCCGGTACGGCATCCGCGGGTGTGCAGATCACCCCGAGGTCGACGGCCTGCGGCAGACTTGCAACGTCCGGGTAGGCCCTCAGCCCCCGAATCTCCCTGTGCTTGGGATTGACCGGCATGACCTCGCCCTTGAACCCGGCAGCCAAGAGGTTTTCCGCCACTATCGCGCCGATGGACCCTGGCTTGTCACTTGCCCCGATCAGGGCAATCGATTTCGGCTTGAACACCGCCTCGAGATATCGGATGGTCATCGTTTCCCCACGATTCTTATCGAGCTAACCGAAGTACTTGGATTTGCTGGCAGGGCGAAAGACGCCGCTGCGCCGAATCCAACTACACGCTAGTCGAGCAATGCTTGCGTAGGCGCGGTAAGCTTGACGAAGGTCAAGACAGATGGATTGGAAGGTCATCAGTAAAGAAGCATCGGCTCGGGAAGTCTCGCCCAATCTCGCGGGTTACGCTTCTGCGGTCAAGGCGTTTTCCTGGGGTACTGCCTCCCGGGAGCTCGACGGGCTCCCATCCGGCGGGCTGAATATCGCCCACGAGGCCATCGACCGGCATATCGGAGGGCCGTTGAGAGACCATCTCGCGCTGCGTTTTCTGACGCAGGAGGGAGCGGCTCACAACTTCACCTATGCGCAGCTACATGAGCTGACGAACCGCTTTGCCAACCTATTGCGCCGGCTCGGTGTCGCTGGCGGCGATCGGGTCGCCACCTTGCTCGGCCCCGTCCCTGAGCTGTTCATCGCCGCGCTTGGCGCGCTCAAGAACCGATCCGTGTTCTGCCCGCTGTACGCGGCGTTCGGTCCCGAGCCGGTCCGGGTCCGCCTGAATCTCTCCGGGGCCAGAGTCCTGGTTACGACCGAGGCGCTTTATCGGCGCAAGATCCGACCGCAGCTCGATGCCTTGCCATCCCTCGAATACGTCCTCATCAGCCAGTCGTCCCAGGACACCCTCTCCGGCCCCGTGTGCCGGGATCTGTCCAGACTCATCGATGAGGCCGACCGTAATTTTCAGATTGGACCGACCGCTCCGGAAGACTGGGCGCTACTGCATTTCACCAGCGGTACCACGGGCACACCAAAAGGCGTAGTTCACGTACACAATGCGGTGCTAATGCACCAAGTGTCCGGAAAGCTCGCGCTGGACATCCACCGTGGCGACGTCTTCTGGTGCACGGCCGATCCGGGCTGGGTGACGGGGACCTCGTATGGGATCATTGCGCCCCTCACGCTTGGCGCAACGCTGGTCATCGACGAGGCACCTTTCGATCCCGAGCGCTGGTACCGAGACATCGAAGAGCAGAAGGTCAACGTCTGGTATACCTCGCCCACGGCCATCCGCATGATGATGCGCCTGGGCGCCGAGCTGCCGAGGAGGTTCGACACCTCGAGCCTGCGCTTTCTCGCCAGTGTCGGCGAGCCCCTCAATCCCGAGGCGGTGGTCTGGGGGCAGGAGGCGTTCGGCCTGCCGTTCCATGACAACTGGTGGCAAACCGAGACCGGCGGCATCCTGATCGCGAACTTCCGCGCCATGGACATCAGGCCCGGCTCCATGGGCCGTCCGTTGCCGGGGATCGCAGCGGCCGTCGTTGAGCGCCGGGAGGACGGATCGGTGAGGTGGATCGACGACCCCGACGAGCCGGGGGAGCTGGCGATACGCAAGGGCTGGCCGTCCATGTTCCGCACCTACCTGGGCGAGCAGGAGCGCTATGAGCAGTGCTTTGCCGGCGACTGGTATCTGACCGGCGACCTGGCCCGGCGCGACCGGGACGGGTACTTCTGGTTCGTCGGCAGGAAGGACGACCTGATCAAGTCCTCCGGGCACCTCATCGGTCCCTTCGAGGTGGAAAACGTGTTGATGACCCATCCGGCCGTAGCCGAGGCCGGGGTTATCGGCAAGCCGGATCCCACGGCCATGGAGATCGTCAAAGCGTTTGTCTCTTTGAAACCCGGTCAAACGCCCGACGAGGCGTTGAGGCGGGATATCCTCGCCTACGCCCGCCGCCTCCTGGGTGCCGTGGTTGCCCCGAAAGAGTTGGAGTTTCGAGAGACTCTGCCCAGGACCCGATCCGGTAAGATCATGCGAAGATTGCTGAAGGCAGGAGAAACCGGGGCTCCCCCAGGCGATCTATCTACCCTGGAGTCTGGAGCTTCCGATTGATTCGACAAGCACATAAACGGGGTAACGAATGATGGATGAGAACAGCTTGCGCCGGCGGATTACCGAGTCCCTGATCAAAGCGGCTCCGGACATCGATCAGAACGCACTCGATCCGGATATCAACTTCAGAGATCAGTTCGAGGTGGATTCCGTCGATTTTCTGAACTTCGTGCTCGACCTGGAGAAACGACTGGGAATCAAGATCCCGGAAGTCGACTATCCGAAACTTTCCGGTATGAAGGGTTGTCTTGCCTACCTTCAGCCGCTCGTCGGGGACCAACAGGAAGGATGAAAAAGCTTCAGCCGTCTGTTTTCTTTCTCGTCGCGCTCGTGCTGATGGCCGCTGCTCAGCGATTCCAAGCGGTGGCCACCAGGGTCACTACCCGGTCCATCGCCCCGACCGCCGTCATCGGTTCTATGGCATGGATCTCAGCGACAAGATTCCGGGTTGGTGGGCGATGCCCGAGCCGCGCGGGGATTATGGTCGCCTCGCAATTTGACTGCGCATCACCGACATAGCGGCCATGGGCGCAGGATAATCCTCCGACCGCGGATTTTATCTGGGCCGGCGCGCATGGCCGCATCCTGAGGCATGTGAGAGCGGGCGATCAGTACAGCATCCACCCGCGATCATGCCATTGCTGAAGAAAGTCCTCGAAGTCGGCGAATCCCCAGACGCTGGGCAGGGGCACGCCCTCACCCGCGTTCAACGCATTGAGAAGCTGATCGCGCACAGGGGCCGGCAGCTCCTTCGCTTCGGCGATCTGTTTGCGAAGCTCTTTGCGAGTGCCCTCGAACGAGAAGCTTCGTGTCTCGCCGCCCGCGTCCAGGTACTCTATGGCGGCGCGATAGCGATCGCCATCGAGCTTCTCGATTCTGAGCGATTCGAAGCTCTCGGCAACGCCCTCCGGGATCTCCTGCGCCGGTGGGAATTGGTACGGGACGGCAAATGGCCACACTTGCCAGGGGTACGCGGTCATCGGCAACGACTTGCCTTCCCCCAAAGTAGCTTGCACCGTCTGAATCTGCCCCGCGCGTTCCAACTTCAGAGCAACCGTTCGGCCGGGCACGTCGACTGCCACCAGCTTCGCGAGCTGCTCAGGGGAGTAGAGCCTCTGATCGTCGTAGCTCAACAGCAGGTCGTGGGGTTGCAAACCCGTCGCGGCGGCCGGGGAACCGGGCTCTACTCGGCGGATCACCACACCCTGGCCCTTGGGGACCGAAGGGGAAAGGTGCGCGGTGAGGGCCGGGGGGAGGTAGCCGACTTCCACGCCCAGATAGGCCGCGGCGGCGGAAGGTGCGGTCTGCTCCGGCTGCGCCGCAACGGGCCTTGCAGCCAAGGCCGCGCTGCACGGCACAGAGAAGGACAGAAAGAGTGCGAACGCGATGTAGTCTTTAATGGGGAGTTCCTCGATTGGATAACATGCCAGCCGCAGCTGGGTCTCCGCAGAGCGGTTGGCCATTCCAGCACCGGAAATAGGCGGTGGTGCCGAACGCGATGAATTAGTCTAGTCTGGGCAGGGAAACGTTCCTTAAGGCGTTCTCGAACGGCATCCATGTCGTGTCAGCTCCGCCTAAAGGGTGATTTTCTCGCAAGTCGCAGCGGCGGGCTCGCAGCCGAGCCAATCGACTGCCCCCATATGTAACGCCATCGCGGCAGGTGGGCGCCATGTTCGTTTTCGCGTACGACGGGTCGATCAACGGCGACTGGGTAAGCCACTACGCCGTTCAATTGGCGGCTGCTCATGATGACCGCGTGCTCGACCTGGTCCATGTGCGGGACGGACGCGCAAGGGGAGTGGAGCTCAGGGAAAAGCTGGAACGGCTGGAGCGTGAGTGCAAGCGCCAGGGTGTCGAGCTCCTGGTTCACCTGTTGCCACCGACCCGCCGAGTTTCGGATGCAATCCGCTCGGTCGCTCCCGCAAACCCCAATAGCTTTCTGATCTGCGGAACGCGCGCCCGCGAAGGGCGCGGCGGTTTCCTGAGCGGGACCACCTCGGAGCAGCTGCTGCGCTCGGGGCATTGCAACGTCCTGGCCCTGCGCGTCGTCCAGCCGGGCCTGCTCGGATCGCCGCGCCGGCTGCTGCTTCCGGTCGCCGAGCGCTTTGGCGACTTTCGCTCCGCCCTGCCGTTCCTGCAGCTCTTCGGCCCCCAGGTGTCCCACCTGCACATCCTCTCCGTCGCACGGGTCCGCCGCGGGCGTTTCCGCCGCATGTCCCACGAGGCGACCGAGCGCTCGCGCTCGCCGGGCGAGGCCTGTTGCGAGCGCGTCGAGCAGGAGATTCGCGAGCAGCTCGGCCTCGGCGCCAAGGTCATGGACGCACAGGTGGTCGTCTCCGACGACGTCCCCAAGGAAATCCTGATCGCGGCCAACAAGACCAAGTCGCGACTGATCTACATGGGGGCCTCGGAGCGCAACCTGACCGAGCGGCTCGTCTACGGCAATCCCATTGAGCGGGTCCTGCGCGACACCACCTGCGACGTCGCCGTTTATCGAGGTGTCGACTGATGGCGGCTGCGAATCAGATCCACCAGGTCGCCGCCGCCGAGGTCTTCGGCCTGCTGCGCAGTCGCGCTGAAGGACTCTCGGATCGAGAGGCGGAGGAGCGCCGCCGCGAGGTCGGCCCCAACCGCCTGCAACCGCCTTCACGCTGGCGCTGGCTGCAGGGCCTGATCAAGCAGTTCGTCAACTTCTTCAGCGTTCTGCTCGACATCGCGGCACTCGTCTGCTTTGTCGCCGACGCGATCCAACCGGGCGAGGGCATGGGCCTGCTCGGCTGGGCGTTATTCGGCGTGTCGGTGCTGAACGCCTTGTTCGCCTTCGCCCAGGAGATGCGTGCCGAGCGGGCGATGGAGGAGCTGCGCAAGTTCCTGCCGCAAGGAGTGCGCGTGCGCCGCGGAGGCACCGAGAGGGAGGTGCCGGCCGAGGACCTGGTGCCGGGCGATGTTTTGCTGGTCGGTGAAGGCGACCGCATCGCCGCCGACGCGCGGCTGGTGGAGACGGAAGACCTGCTGGTGAACAACGCGCCGCTGACCGGCGAATCCCGCTCGCAGGCGCTGAAGACGGGCCCCGCCAAGGGCCGGCTGATCGAGAGCCCGAACATCGCCTTTGCCGGCTGCAGCGTACTGCGCGGCAACGGCACGGCGGTCGTCTTCGCGACCGGTCACCGCACAGAGCTCGGCAAGATCGCGGCCCTTTCGCGCGATGTGCGCCGGCCCCTGTCGCCGTTGCAGCGCGAGACCAACCGCATGGTGCGGGTGCTCACCCTCATCGCTGTTGCGATGGGGATCCTCTTCTTCGCCTACGGGGTCGCCAGCGGTCGCTCCCTGTGGGTCAATATCGTCTTCATGCTGGGCATCATCGTCGCCAACGTGCCCGAAGGGCTCCTGCCGACCTTTACCCTGGCCCTGTCGATGGCCAGCCTGCGCATGGCCGGGAGGCAGGTGCTGGTCAAGAACCTGGAAGCGGTCGAGGCGCTGGGCGCGGTCCACGTCATCTGCACCGACAAGACCGGGACATTGACCCGCAACGAGCTGGCGATCGCGGCCCTGCTCGATCCGGTGCGCGGCGAGCCGATCTCCGACCAAGAGGCCCTGCGCTCGCTGCTCAAGGCCGCGCTCGTCGCCTCCGAGGTGCGGCCGGCGACGGCGAATCAGGGATCGAGCCCGGGCTGGGCGGGCGACCCCATGGACGTCGCCCTGGCGGATCGCTACGGCGAGCTGTTCGGTCCGCCCGACGACATCATCAAAGAGACGCGGCGTCATTTCCCCTTCGACTTGGCCAAGCGGCGGGAGGCGGGCGTCTTTGCCAATAACTCGGAGGTGCTCTTTGCCATCAAAGGGGCCTGGGAGTCGCTGCGCCCTCTGATCGGTCGGCTCCAGAGCGGGGTCTACACGGCAGCCGAGGCCGACGAGGATGCTCTGGCCGCATGCGACGAAGTCGTGCACCGGCTATCCGCCGGGGGCCAGCGCGTGATCGCAGTTGCATCCCGCCAGCTCGACAGCCTACCCGATCCCAAGGCCCCGGAGGAATCCCTGGAGCCGGGGTTAGTATTGAACGGCTTTCTCGCCCTCGACGATCCCATCCGCGCGGAGGTGCCGGCAGCGGTGGCCCGCTGTCATGCTGCCGGTATCCGCGTGCTGCTGATCACCGGGGATCATCCCGACACTGCGGAGTCCGTCGCGCGCGACTGCGGAATCTTGACGGCGGACGCTTCGGCCGAGGAGCGGATACTGCACGGGGAAGACCTGGAGCGGATGCGTGAGCGGGATCTGGTCGAGCGGCTGCGGGCGGGGGTCAGCGTCTTCGCGCGCACCACGCCGGAGCAGAAGATGAAAATCGTCACCGCGCTCAAACGGCTGGGACAGGTGGTGGGCATGACCGGCGACGGCGTCAACGACACCCCCGCGCTCAAGTCCGCCGATGTGGGTATTGCCATGGGGGTAAGCGGAACCGACGTGGCCCGCGAGGCGGCCGATATCGTGCTGCTGGACGACAACTTCGCCTCCATCGTCTCCGGAGTCGAAGAGGGGAGGGCGGTGTTCGCCAACATGCAGAAATTCACCACCTATGTCCTGGCCAGCAACATCCCAGAGATCGTGCCCTTTCTACTCTACGTCCTGTTGCCGGTACCCCTGGCCCTGACCGTGATCCAGATCCTCTCGATCGACCTGGGCACCGACCTGCTGCCCGCCATCGGTCTCGGCCAGGAGCCGCCCGAACGCGACTCGATGCAACGCCCGCCACGGCGCCTCGACCAACGGCTGCTCTCGTTCCGGCTGATGGCGACCTCCTATCTGTTCCTGGGCCTGATTCAGGCTGCTTTTTCGTTGAGCCTGTTCTTCCTGGTCCTGCATCAGGGAGGTTGGCAGTGGGGGCAAGAGCTGGCCGAGAACGCTCCGCTGTACCGCTCCGCGACCGGCATCACCCTGGCGACCATCATCCTGATGCAGGTGGGAAACGTCGTCGGACGGCGCTCCCTGAGGGGCAGCGGTCTCGACCGGGGATTACTCGCCAACCGTATCCTGCTGCTGGGAGTGGCGACGGAGATCCTTTTCTCCTGGGCGATTCTCTACTTCCCGCCGGTGCAGGAGATCCTGCAGACCGGTCCCGTCGACTGGGAGACCTATGCGCTCGCCTGGCTGGGTATTCCGCTGATTTTCGGTATCGATTATGGTCGCAAGTGGTTCTTGCGCGGCAGGACGCCCCAGTTCCCGCCGCCTTCGTAACAGCTCGGCGCCGGGATCTCGTCGCCCCGCTGGAAATGCGGCGGCGCGTCCCGCCTGTATGGAGATGGCGGTGCCTGGCGGTAAGGAACGAAATTGCAGAGACTGGGGCGAGGAATTGCGCGCACAATAGGCGCAATGGCGGGCAGCTACCCCGAGCTCATCGAAATGTGGGGATTTTCGAAAGGAGAAGATTCGGGTCAAGCTCCATGACGGGCGCGAGCTCGATGCCAAGGTGACGGGGCGCGACCCGCGGTCGGACGTGGCGGTTATGGAAATCCCCGCGGGCATCAACGACTACGAGGACTTCATCCAGACAGACGCGGCCATCAACCCGGGCAACTCCGGCGGCCCGCTGGTCAACCTCGACGGCGAGGTGGTGGGCATGAACACCGCCATCTTCAGCCGCAGCGGCGGCTACATGGGTGTGGCCTTCGCTATCCCGAGCAACCTGCTGAAGGCGATCGCCGATCAGCTCATCGACAAAGGGGAGGCGACGCGCGGCTTCCTTGGTGTCGTCATCCAGCAGCTCACGCGGGACCTCGCCGACCCCCTCGACATCGACGTCGCCCAAGGCATCCTCGTCGCCCAGGTCAACGAGGGCTCGCCGGCCGCCGAGGCGAGCCTGCGCGCCGGGGATGTCGTGGTGTCCTCCGACGGAAGGCCGGCGACGGATATCGGCAGTTTCCGCAACCAGGTCTCCCCCACGCCTCCGGGTAGCCGCAACAGCCTGACGGTTCTGCGCGACGGCAAGCGCGAGACCCTGACGGTGACCATCGGCGAGCTGAGCGCAAATGCGTTCGCGGCTGGAGGTCAGACCCATAACATCGATGAAATCGGCCTGACGGTGCAGGCGCTGACGCCGCGGCTTGCCGAGCAGCTGGACGCGCAGCCGGGCGAGGGCGTCGTCGTCACCGAGGTACCAGCCGGCTCCATCGCCGCCATGGCCGGCATCGAGCCTGGCGCCGTCATCCTGGAGGTCGACCGTACCAAGGTGAGCAGCCCCGCCGAGTTTCGCGCGGCCGTCGAGCAGGCGGGCAAGGGGCGAGGAATCTTGTTGCTGTTGCGCCAGGACGGCATGCGGCGCTTCGTCGCCTTGAAGTGGTAGGTGCCCCGGGGGGCGACCGGTTCGGCCGCCCCATTCTCAGACCGAATTTATCCCCTTCGATAACGGCTTCTAGCCACTTGCATGTTGGGAAAGTGCCCGAATCGCGCTTCTACCAACTTATCCTGTTTCGCTTGTTGCGAATCGTTGCTCGAGTCCCCGTAGGGTGTGCCTACAACAGGAGGTGCGCCGAAACGCCGCACTCGTGCGACTCGTGCCAGACCACACCCTACCACTGCTATCTTCCGACAAACTTTGGCGTGCGTTTTTCAAGAAAGGCACGAATACCTTCTTTATAGTCCGTACTGTCGTATACGGCGCGCCGAAGCGCCTGCACGCGTTCAAACCCCTCAGGATTCAAGGGGGCAGCCTCGGATATCACCCGTAGTTGTTCTTTTAGCACCGATATGACCAGGGGTGAGTTGTCGGCAATTTGCGTGGCTAATCTATAGGTAACTTGCTCCAAGTCCTTGCTGGGAACGACATGGTTTACAAAGCCGGCTAAGGTCGCGCGTTCGGCGGTGATTGGCTGTCCTGTAAAGAGGGCTTCTTTAATAAACAACAGGCTTGCGGCCCTTACAAAGTTGAGCACCCCGGATAAATTGTAGGGTACCCCGAGCTTCGCCGGGGTAATGGCAAAGGTAGCCTCTTGCGAGGCAACGACCAGGTCGCAACTGATCACTAATTCACAGGCTCCACCCCAAACACTGCCATCTACCATGGCAACCACCGGCTGCGAGTGCCCGTGTATGGCCCGGACGACTGCCCTCAGTGGGTCAGTGTAGGATAGCGGATCGCGGCCGCCAGACTGTGGGAGCTCATGGACATCGTGGCCCGCCGACCAAACTTTCTCGCCTTCAACGGCGCGCAGAACGACCACTCGGACGCTGGTATCCAAAGCCATCTTCTCAAGCGCTTGCGTGAGATCGCCGATCAATTCTGTGCTCAGGGCATTTCGCTTTTTTGGATTATTCAGGGTAATGGTGCCAATTCCATTCGCGACGGAAACGAGTACTAGCGGCATGGCAAAAGATCTTCCTCTACATTTTTTCAGTATCTGTGGTCGGCTAAAAGCGCAGGCCGCCATCGACCTCCAAAACGCGCCCGGTGAAGTAGTCGTTCTCGAAAACATAGAGGGCCGAATGGGCGATTTCCTCGGGGCGGCCCAAACGCCGCAGTGGAATGCCGGCCTTTACCCGATCCAAGGCGTCGGGCTTCATGCCTACGACCAACCGGGTCTCGCAGAACCCGGGCGCGATGGCGCCGACGCGAATGCCGTGACGCGCCAGCTCCTTGGCCCAGGTGACCGTCATGGCGGCGACGCCCGCCTTGGCCGCACTGTAATTGGACTGGCCGAAATTCCCGGCGCGACCCAGGCTGGTGATATTCAGGATGACACCGGGCGTGCTCAGCTCGATC
>JAJDOL010000030.1 GCA_022340195.1 Chromatiaceae bacterium | reverse complement strand
GCGCGCAGTGCCGTGCTGCTGAAGAAATACCCTGAATCGTAAAAGTCCCTCAAGATGCTCCAGTCTTCCTGGGGCACAACGGGCGAGAGCTGGTGCAGGTCGCCGATCATCAGGAGCTGTACGCCGCCGAAAGGCAAGTCGGCGCGCCTGTAACGGCGCAGGACGAAATCGACGGCGTCGAGAAGATCACAACGGACCATGCTGATCTCGTCGATGACCAACAGATCCATGCTGTTGATGATGTTGAGCTTCTCCTTGCCGAACCGGTGCTCCTCGGTCTGTCGTTGGGCCTCGCCACCGGGCACGAAGGGAGCAAAAGGGAGCTGGAAAAACGAATGCAGGGTAACACCGCCCGCGTTGATTGCCGCCACGCCGGTCGGTGCGGTGACGATCATGCGCTTGGGCGAGTCCTTTTTCAGGTCGTGCAGGAATGTGGTCTTGCCGGTGCCGGCCTTGCCTGTCAGGAAGATGTTGTGGCTGGTATAGCGAACGAAATCCTTTGCCAGCTGCAATTCCGGATTGGGATTTCCCATGGTCGTTTCCTCCCGCGGCTCTCAGGCCTTATCCTCCTCGGACACGAGAAGCCTCTAGGTGCTCCACAGTCCCCGAGGACCGGTTTGCCGTCGTCTGCAAATCCTGGGACCGGACAGCTTTCCCCGCCGCTCGCGTGCGGGAAAAAATGTTGCGCAATTCTAGATCAGGGACAGGCTGATTCACTAGTGCCTACCGCCTCGGTAACGCCGTTGCCGGGGCGTTGGCTCCGCGTGCTCCTGCTCGAGGAACAAATGACGCCGCTATGTCTTGGCGAACGGTGCGGCATGAATTTATAGTTCGCCGGAGCGGAGGGGAATCCGAGAATTCCGCTGCAGGCTCGAAAGTCTGTAACATGCCCGTGACGAGCTCTAGACCCGCGGTACTTCTGTTGTATCAATTAAAAGATCAAAAACCTGGCGCTGAGATCAAAGGCTCGGCCTTCACGCTCACCGTAATACGCCTCTTGAGCAGCGAGCTCGCGTATGTCGAGCGTGACTTGCGCGACAAGATCTCCACGGGACCCCGTTTCTTCGCCAACGCCCCGGTGGTGTTGGATCTGGAACGCGTCCGAGACAGTCGGTCCGATCTCGATTTTTCTGCTCTGGTAATGCTCCTCAAGGAGTTGGCTCTGGTGCCGGTGGGTGTTCGCCATGCTACGCCGGCGCAGCAGGAGGCCGCAGTCGACGCGGGTCTTGCCATCGTCAAAGGTGGGGGGATTCGCGAATTACCTGCTGTATCCGAGCAAGGGGTTGCCTCGAACGACAAATCCGGGGGGCCGCAGATACCGGAGCCGCCCCCACCGCCGCCGCCTCCCCGGTCAGCAGAGTCATCGGCCGCTAGCGTTCGCGCCAGGACCCTTTATCGTCCGGTCCGCTCCGGCCAGCAGATTTATGCAAAAGACGGTGATTTGGTCGTTCTTGGCGCCGTAAACGCTGGTGCCGAGGTGGTATCCGATGGCGACGTCCACGTCTACGGGCCGTTGCGGGGGCGCGCTCTGGCCGGCGCACAAGGGGATCGCCAAGCGCGCATTTTCTGCCTGAGCATGGCAGCAGAGCTCGTCGCGATTGCGGGTCGCTATCAGGTGTTGGACGAGACTGTTCCGCAAGAGGTGCGGGGGAGGGCGGTGCAGGTCTATCTCGAAGGCGAGAAGCTGCGGTTCGAATTGCTAGCTTGAAACCCGGCCCGGTTAGTCGGTTACCCAACCTCGGCACCCAGCCCGCAAGCCCTTCCACAGGTCCCAGCCAAGCCCGTACCGCCGGTAGGGCTGCAGCGAGAAACGGCCCGCGTGCGCGAGCGAGACATACGGATAGCACGCCAGATCGGCGATCGTGGGGTGTTCCGCTGCCATCCATTGGTGGCCGTCGAGCCGCTGCTCCATCGCATCCAATCCCGGCCGCGCAATGATTTGATAAACGAACTGCTCATATATCACTTTCGAGCTGCGCGATGTAAAGAGAGCGTGCCGAGCTCGACTTGGCGGTCCTGTTCCAAAAACCGAGCCGGGAATCGAACGGCTGCGCACCGCCGGGCGTGAGGCCTTGAGCCTGCCGGCTCGGCAGCCCTAGCCCAGCGGCAGCTCCGTCTTGTCGACCACCCGGCGCAGGACAAAGCTCGAGTGGACGCCGCTCACCCCCTCGATGCGGGTGATCTTCTCCAGCAGCAGAACCTGAAAGGCGTCCATGTCCCGCACCACGACCTTGAGTTGATAATCGGCGTCCTGGCCGGTGATCAGCAGGCACTCCATCACCTCGGGCAGCTCGGCGATCCTCTTGTCGAAATTGGCGAAGCGCTCCGGGGTGTGGCGGTCCATGGAGATGTGAATGAGGGCCATCAGCGAGAGTCCCAGCTGCTTGGCGTCGAGCATGGCACGATAGCCGGCAATGAGCCCCGATTCCTCCAATGCCCGCACCCGCCGCAGGCAGGGTGAGGGAGAGAGGCCGATGCGCTCTGCCAGTTCCTGATTGCTGATGCGCCCACTGCGCTGCAGCTCGGCAAGAATGCGGCGGTCGTAGCGGTCGAGCTCCATGTTGTGAATCTCCAGCTTATGCAGAAACGCGCAATTTCATAAAATCGCAGCGATGAGCAATATTATTGCGCATTAATCGCTGTCGTGCGGCATAAACACAATAATATTTTCCCTTGCCTGTGTTAATATTTCTCCTGTCCGCCACAAGCCGCAACCCGGCCTGCAGCCGACCTCACAAGGGCCGGCTTATTCCCCACCCCACAAGGGTGTGGAAGCCCCCCAGGTCAGATTCCTCGAACCCATCAGGAGAGCGACCGTGAAACCCGTGAAGCGTACCCGAAATGTCCTGATTCTCTGCGCACTGCTCAGCGCCTGCGGCAATAACGACTCACAAACGAGCGAAGACACGGCCGGGAGTGCCGCATTGGGTCCCTACGGGCCACCCCTGGGGGTCCGAGCGCGGGTGGTGCGCTCAGTGGAGGTGAAGACCGACGGCGCAGTCAGCGGCACCTTCAGCGGAAGCCGGGAGCAGGACGTAACCGGCCTGCAGGGATTGTGCAATCCCGACACTTTTGCGAATTTCATGCTCGCCATGCCGGGCGGCAAGGACTACGACGAGGTTTGGGTGACCAATATGTCGAAGCGTGCCATCGGCACCGGTGAAACCGGCGAGTTCCCCCTCGACTATATCGAGGTGACCTTCCGCCGGACCTCGGGGGAATTCATCCAGCGCGAGTTCCGCGGTCCTGGCACCCTCACGCTCACTACCCACGACGCCGATCCCGCCCACCGTCGCATGATCGGCACTATGGCGGCCACGGGCCTGCGGGGCAGGGACGACAGCGACGCCGACAAGACGCTGGATGTCAGCATGAGCTTCGACATGGATTCGTCGTGCGGTGTGCAGGAATAAAGGCTCCGACCGCCCGTCTACCATCGCGATTGCAGGTGGATGGATAGCCCGCTCCTTCCGACAAGTTGCCCGCTAGGGGCGCCAAGCTCATCCATCGAGCCTCCAGCGTCTCATCCGAGCTGGCCAGCGCGTGGGTTGGGGTGAGCTTGCGAGCTCCGGTATAAGAGCCTTATCGGCGTGCCGGTGTTCGCACCTCACCCCGGTCTGCGGTCCTTGTTTATCGTCCTTCCATTTATTTCATGGTGCCGCACTGACCGTTTACGCATACAGCGGCGTCCGCATGGCAGGCGCTGCAGGTCCCGGCGGCGAGCGGGCCTTCGACGCCAGTGATGTCTTCGCCCTTCTCGGAAAAGACCTGGTAAACCGGCTTGCCTTGCTCGTACGTGGTCACCATGAGGATTCCCATGTCCTTCAGATGCAGCGCCGTCTGGGAACCGTCCGGGAAATTGCCCGTGCGCGCCATGTAGGCACTCATCGCGGGCCCGGAGATCAGAACGGCGACAGCTCCGGGGCCCTCGGGCCGCACATTGCAGTAAGTGGCGACCGTGCGCTGGTATATCGGTGGGAGGGAGGATACATCGGCATCGCACCCCGGAAGGGCGCCGATCTCTGCGAGGGGCGTATTGACGGGTTTCCAATCCCGCCAATCCTCGGGGAGCGATCCGGCCGACGCGCCGCCCGCGATCACAAAAAGAAGGCCTGTTACTTGGAAAATATTCGACAGCCAATTCATTTGGATTCTCCTCTTTCGACTGATAGGAAACCTGAAACCGGGTACTAGCCACGCGGGATGGGCGTAGCCCGCCCTTTTGCGATGCGCTTGCGCCCCATCGCGGAGTCTAGCCCATCCGGGATCTTTATCAGCTGCGTCCAGTTCGAAACCGCGAATTCCGATCGGGTACGCTCTCGTCGACGCATTGGCAGCGGACAGTTTGGTCGCTGAGCCGGACCGGTTCCCGACCCACGAAACCATCGATTTTAGATTTTTATGTAAGTCCAGCCGTCTCTCAGTCGTTCGACGACGTGGTCGATTGCGGTTTCGCGCGCATGGGTGCGGTCGATCAACAGGACATCCACGCCCTGTTCGCGAAGCCGTTTGATGGTGTTGGCACAGGCCACAAATGACAGATTGTCGTACTTGTCCATCATATTCCGGATCCGGGGGGCGAATGGCGATTTGTCCGCCCGCAGCAGATCGAGTCCAGCGGCATTGGCCACCACCTCCACCTGTACGTCCCGATCGGCATAGGAGGTTAGAACGGCCTCCGCGCGATCGAGCACACCCTCCATGACTGACTGATCGTTCAGGTCGATGTGAAAAAGGGCATTTAGATGCTCGCGACCCGCGACGGGAAGGGTGATGCCGCCGGCGAGCGCCTCCTGTACGTCCGAGCCACTCAACAACGAATTTCCAAACCATCCGGCAAGAAAGAAGACCGGTAGGAACAGGACCGCCGCAATGACCCTTCGCTCGACCCGCACGGAGGCACCCGGCCGATGGCGTACGGGAGACTCCACGCCGTCGAAGGCTTCTCGGACGGCTTGGTCCACGAACCTGTATTCGCGGACCCTTGCCGCAAGCGACGGGTTCTGGCCCAACAGATCGTCCAGTTCGCTCTTGGCCTTGGCGTCCATCTCCCTATCGATGTAGCGATGGAGATCCTCGTCTGTAAAGCGCAGTTCTCCCTTCATTTCACTCTCCGCAAGTAGGGTCGAGAGATCTTGGCGGGCTGCTTCTCGGTGGCCATCTGGTCGGCCAGAAACCGGCGGGCGCGAGACAGCCGACTCATCACGGTGCCTATGGGGATGTCGAGAGTTTCAGCAACTTCCTGGTAGCTGAATTCCTCGAGCGCTACCAGAACGAGCACCTGGCGCTGCCTCTCCGGCAGCCGAGCCATGAGCCGGATGACCCTTTCAGCGAGCTCACCCGACAGATTGATCCGTTCCGGGCAGCGGTCGCATTCCGGGCCTTCACCCTCGAGCGCGGTATCCGGACGCCTGCCCCTCAGGTACTCGCGCCAGCAGTTGCTCAGTATCGAGTAGAGCCAGCTGTCCAAACGAGAGGCATCCCTCAGCTGGCAATATTTCTCCAACGCCCGGGTCATGGTCTCCTGGACCAGATCGTCCGCCAGGTGACGCTCACCGCACCAGGCGTATGCGACCTTGTACAGCCGCTCCCGGCGCTGCGCGATGCGGCCCTTGAGTGCCAGCGCGGCGCGCAAACGGTCGATAATCATCATATGTTTCTCACCTCCTCCATACGGAAGATGCAATCGGTTAATCATTTATTCCCGGCGCGGAGCGATTTTTTTGGAATAAATCCGCGCCCAGTGCATCTTCCACTCGAGAAGCCGGCAATCCGCCGATCCCCGTGCCTTAATCTAACCGGGCATTGGATTCAGCCGAAACATCGTCGGCAACGGTTCGCGCCGGTGCAGGGCGGCCTTGATGTGGCACTGCCCCGACTTGACAGCGCGTTCCACCAAATCGGAGGCATCAACGCAATGAAAAATTTTTTCGGGGCGGTAGTGATCGCAGTCACAGTGGTAACCCCAATCGCCGCCACCGCAGCGGAAGGCATGGGCGGCATGTTCGGCAAGCCGGCTATGGCGGCTGTGAGCAAGGCACCGCACTACGCGAAGCAGAAGGTCGTCTATCACATCAACTATTACGGAGCCAAGCAGGAGACCGCTGCCCTGCGCAATATCCAAAATCACATTAATGCGGTCGGTGCCGAGAACCTAGACCTCAAGGTGGTGCTCCACGGCGACGGTCTGGCCCTGCTCCTGGAGCCGGACGGGCTGAAAGGCACCAAGATGAAGGAGGCCAATGCGACCGAGGAAATGGAAGCGAAGATCTCCGGCCTCAAGGACCAGGGTGTGTCGTTCGAGATCTGCGCCAACACCCTGAAAGGCCGCAAAATCGACACCGCGCACATCTATGATTTCAGCGAGTCGGACGTCGTCCCCAGCGGGGTCGCGGAGCTCGCAAGTCTGCAGGCACAAGGTTATGCCTACATCAAGCCCTAACGCTGAGTTTCATCTTCGGATGCGATAGAACTGAGACCCGCACCCGCAGGTCGTCGGCCTTTGCCGACGCGTCCGGCAGGGGTAGGGAGAGGACGCAGGCGGAAAGTGATCGCCGCCCGGCAAAGATCCGCAAGCACATTTGAAGTCAGGTACGAAACCCATTCTCGAAACGGGCACACCACAGTCGGGACTGGGCAAATTCGACAGCGGCGCGCCTTTCCCGCTTTAACGGGCGCGCCGGGAATACGCTGCAAATTCTTGGAGGGGCAAAGATGGTCTATACACACAAGCATCCGGCGTTGCTGATCATGGGGCTGGTTCTGCTGGCGATCGGGGCCAGCGTGAGCCTCGGCTGGCAGGAAGGAATCGTCGAGTATCTCGGTCTCGAAAAACATGTCTGGGAGATGACGTCCCTGACCTTCATTTTCGGTGGCATTGCTGTAGTAGTCGGGCTCTGGCACCTGTTCGCAACGCATGAAGAGGGTAACCTCGACTATTACCTCTCCGCCGTCGCCGGGCTCATCTTCATCATGCTCATCGCGATGCTGGTTCGCTGGTATCTGGCGCCTTTCATAGCCGTGCTCAGCAAGGGCCTCGGACCTGTTATGGGAGACAAGTATCTGCATCAGGTGCTCGGGCTCAATTACGTGGTGCTGGGTATCCTGGCCGGTATCCTGGTGGTCAACGTCTTCAAGGTGCCGCGCTGGGCGGAGAACGGCGTGCGGTTGTCGCGGCTGGGCCTCAAGACAGGCGTCATCCTCCTCGGGACACTCTATTCCGCCGCGGAGCTGCGTCAGCTCGGGGCCCTGTCCGTGGTCATGATCGGCTTCTTCGTGCTGGGCTCTGTGGGCTTGGTACTCTGGCTCGGGGCGCGCAGGAACATCCCCAACTCCATGGGCGGCGTGCTCTCCGCCGGCATGGGGGTATGCGGTGTCTCCGCCACGGTCGCCGCTGCCCCGGTGGTGCAGGCCAAGTCCGTGGAAATCGCCTATACCATCGGTACCATCCTGCTGTGGGGTGTCGGTTGCATGTTCCTGTTCCCGATCATCGGGCACCTGCTGAACATGGGCCACGTTCAATTCGGGGCCTGGGCGGGAACGGGTATCCTCAACTCCGCGCAGGTAGCCGGTGCGGCCCTGGCCTATCAGCCCGACGGCATCGAGACCCTCAAGGTCGCGGAGATCTTCAACATCACCCGTGTGCTGATCCTGCCCATCATCGTGGTCTGGCTGGCGGTTTGGTATGTCAAGCGCGAGGAGAACGCCCCGGGCGTCAACGTCGGGCGGGTCATCTTCGAGAAATTTCCGATGTTCGTCATCGGCTTCCTGCTCATGTTCGCGCTTTCCTCGACCGGCATCTTTGCTCCGGCCCAGCATTACAAGGGGAAGTATTTCGACAACAAGATCGCTGCCGAGAAGCTCCTGTCCGAGGAAGAGGCGGCGAGCCTGCAGGCAGAGGCGGGTAAGGTACAGCGCCAGGACCGCCAGGCGGCCGTTGCGCGTCTTATCGCGAACCGCAAGGTCATGTCTCCGGACGACGACGACGCGCTGCGGGGGCTGGCAAACGCCAAGGTCCTTTCAAAGGACGCCAACGACGTTCTTAAGAAGGCCCACAAGGCGGTACGGCACACGGCGAAGAAAGTCCACGCCTTCCGCACCTGGATTACCTGGCTGTTCGCCTTCGGCCTGGTGGGGCTCGGCATGCAGATCACCCTGGCCTCCATCAAGCAGGCCGGCGGTCAGCCCCTGGTCATCGGCGGGATCGTCGGCACCGCGAAGGCGGTCCTGTCCCTGATCGTGGTGGTGTTGTTCGTTCGCGAAACTATCTGAGGAGAAACCGACAATGACCGATACTCGAAGCCAAGACATCGATCTCCAAGAAGAGGCGGGCGCCAAGTTCCATCGCGGCTCTGCGCTTTCCATTTTCAAGAGCGACCGGCGTGAGGACTTCATGGCCCTGTTGTTGGCCCTGCTCATCGCGCTGGGCGTGTATCTGTTCGTGTGACCAATGAGGCAGCGCCCTTTCGGGGCGCTGCCCTGATCCTTGCAGTACCAAGACATCCTTCTCGCCAGCCATGGAACCCCCGGGGCCCGGGCGGCCGAGGATTTAGCCTTGTCGCTCTGCGGCGAAGGTGCGAGCCTGTATCATCTGTTGGTCGTGCCGGACCTGTGGCGGGGAATGATGGGTGACGACTGGCTCAACAACGTCCGAACCCGGATCGCCTTCGGCGAGTACCTGGAACGCGAGCTTGCCCGAGAGATCGCGGAGCATGTCGACAGATTGACCAGGGAGACGGCGACCCGGGGAGTCCGATACCATTCCGAAATTCGACAAGGCGATCCGTCTCAGTGCCTTATTGCCTTCTCCCGGGTTGCGTGCTGCGAGCTGATCCTGATCGGCTCCCCGCGCCCGAAAGGAACCCCGGGACTGCGCTCGCGAATGGGGACGGAGTCTTTGATACGTGGGCTCGACACTCCTTTGATGGTCGCACCCTATCCCCATGACTGAGCCGCGTCCGCCCGGTGTGGGGGAGGATGCAGCCTGGGCCATCGTCTCAACGACCTTGCCGCCATCCGAGGTCCTCTCGTT
>JAJDOL010000028.1 GCA_022340195.1 Chromatiaceae bacterium | reverse complement strand
AACGTCACTACGCTCGTCCACCTTACCGTCCCGGAGCTTGCTCCCCCTACCGGAGGCATGTGTCCGAGTTTCTCCCATTCGACTGGAGGGCGCAAGCCCTGAACCTTCAACAGGCTGAGGAAGCCCCCCGCGCCAAGCCTCTCTTACCGATTGGTTTTGGGCCTCCGGAATCCTCCGTCTTGCCTCGGGATCGCGACAGGACTCGTGGCTGGTGCGCCGACTCGCGAATTGTTTTGGCGTAGGCGGTTCGACTTCCCATCCGTATCCCTTTGTCTTCTCGGCTGCTGCTGTTGTTCTCCAGCTTGCTCAGGCTGCTGACAGGATTCAGCTCCAGTGGACTTCTGACCTGTCCTGCAGATAGGTGGCTTAGGAGTCTTATTGCCTCCGGTTTGTTGCTGAGCTGCTCGCTTGGCTTGCTGAGGCTGTCGACTTGGAGGCGCTGGTTTGTACTGACGTGGCGAGCTGGGTTGTGGCGGTGGCCAATTATGCTGCTCAGTTGCTCGCTTGGCTTGTTGAGGCTGTCGATTATGAGGCGCAGGTTTGTGCTGAGGTGGCGGGCTGGGTTGTGGCGGTGGCCAATTATGCTGCTCAGTTGCTCGCTTGGCTTGTTGAGGCTGTCGATTTGGAGGCGCTGGTTTGTACTGACGTGGAGGGCTGGGTTGTGGCGGTGGCCTATTATACTGGCGAGGAGGTGCTGCCTTCGTAGACGCATAGTGAGGATTACGATAACTGCGGAAGCTATGACCATAATTCCGATTCCACCGGTAATAGTTATCTCTGTGGATTCTGTAGTGATTTACTAGTGAACGATAGCCGTGATATGTGCGAGGAATATAAGTAACGATCCCACGTGAATAGTAGTATGGAAAACCAGCGTTATCATAGTAGACAACGTAGCCGTCATAATATCGAGGCTCGTAGTAAGACGCGCTCGGCGGCCCCCGATACCCTTCAGTTCTTGCCGTATATGCACATCCACTAAAGATGAGAATAGGCAAAATTGAAACTATGATGCTTTTCATGAAAATATTCATCGGCTCTCATTCATTCTCCGCTTGATTCCTTCTCCCCTCACGCCGGGTCTCCTCTCGATGTTTACGATTCTCGAGCTGCATCTCCTTGCGATCTTTCTGCTCCTCTTCTCCGGACGGGTTTGGGAAAGCGCTCGGAGCGAAGATGGCGCGGTAAATCGCGCTCGCGCCAAGAGTCGCTTTTTGCTCCTCATGTCGTTAATTAGGGTATATTCGATCAATTTTGGATTACGCGCAAAAGATACGCCAGTCTTGCTGAACACGAACTGAACGAATCGAGTTGGGTATGCGCATTCAGACAAGAACGCGCAGGCCGGGTTCTGGCCGTGAGCAGGAAACCTGCCATCTCGTTGAACGATATGCAAGCGCAACGGAGCCGGCTGGACGGTTTCGACGCCGCGTGGTCCGAGCTCCCGCGCGCCGTGGCGACTGCTCAGAGTCTCAGGAACCGGTCAATCACCAGTCTCCGCCGAGTTGCCTCCTTCCGTGATCGAGCAGCCTCGAGGTCCCTACGTTCAGTCGAAACTTTGTCTCGAGGTAAGGATCGTGCAAAGTCGGCGAGTCTGAATTGCTGAACGAGGATTACAGGTTCCGCCCTCTGCGATTTGTGACCTGCGGACGATCTGCACCGCGCTTTCACTGGATTGATCTGGATCAAGCTTTCGAGCTTGACAGAGATTATTAACCTATTCGCGAAAGGTTTGTTGTGCGATTCTGCAGCCCGAAGCGCCCCGTAACATGTTTATATAGACCGCCAGATAACCGGGGTGAAGAACTACGGCGAGCGGAAATAGGGGGCGTACGCCGAGTATCGGCGGAGTTTGAATAGCCCGGTAGGGTCGGCATGGTGTGTATGCCCGTGCCGCTCGAGACCGTGGAATTGAATGGTGCTTGATGGGGTGTGCGGATATACAGGCGCAACCGGTTTAGACGGAATGTAATTGGCGCGCAAACGGTGTGCTCATGGGCTACGGGGTGCTCGGTGAATGACGTGGTATCGGAGCAATGGCTTCTGAAGAACGAGGATTCTGACCGTGCCCGTGATTTCCTACTTCTTCGGAATCTACATCCGAATGTACTTCGATGACCATGCACCGCCGCACATCCATGTGGAGTACCAAGGGCAAGAGGCATTCGTGGCGACCGACACGGGCGAGGTCATCGACGGCCGGCTCCCGCGCAAGGCAGCTGAGCTTGTTAAAGAATGGTGTATCGATCATCGGACCGAGCTGGCCGAGAATTGGCGGCGTGCCGTCGCGCTGCAGCCGCTGCAACGTATTCCTGGAGCCGACAATGATTAAGATCGTCCACGCTGAGGTAGTCGCCGATCACGTCGTCCGATTGGAGTTCTCCGACGGAAGCTCAGGCGACCTTGATCTGACGGGGCTTCTTGGCCGGGACACCGAGATGGTGCGCCCGCTCAGGGATCCCGCTTTCTTTGCGGATTTCTTTCTGGAGTTGGGCGCATTGTGCTGGCGGAACGGCTTTGAGCTCAGCGCATCGAGCCTCCACCGCAAGCTCGCCCAGTGTGGCGCTCTCCAGCGGGCCGATGCGGCGTGAGCTCGCGTGGGGCAATAGCGGAGCGTATTGCGCCGTATGTGAACGCAGCCATCCCGCGCAATACGGGCGCCAAAGCATTCGATTGTCGCCACGCGGGCAAGCACCGGGCCACGGATAAAGGAGCTGAAAGGAAGACGATCATGAGTAAAAAACCAACTCCCGTCGCGGCAGCCGTACTGGCCCTGCTCCTGGTCGTTTCCTCGAGCCTTTTCGCCGGCACCCTCGGCTACCAATACGCCGCCCTTCATCGCCTCACCCGGGCCACCTACCCGAACGGCGCACAGATCCAGTACAGCTACGACCCTGCCGGCAATCGCACCGAGATGATCGCCACGGCCGCGCTGGATACCGACGTCGACGGCATCCCCGGCGTCGGCGACAACTGCCCCTATGAACCAATGGCGATCAGGCCGATGCCGACGGTGTGCTCGACGGTATCGACAACTGCCTGCTCGATGCCAACCCCGGCCAGGAAGACAACGACGGCGACGGCATAGGTGACGTTTGCGACGATCAGAATGCCGGCTGCGAAGCAGAACCCATCGTAATCGACAGGGCCACCTTTGGCTACGGCACGCACGTCATGGCCTCGGAGCAAAGCATCACTGCCCGAGGAGAGGTGCAGATACATACAACCCTTTGCAGACGTCACCTTCCGTTCCCCGATTCAGAGTTTTGGATCCGGTTTTAACGTTGCTGCGGGTGCGAGCTTCCATGCCCAGACCGGAGCGGTTGCCTGCGCAGGCGAAACCAGCGTCCAGACTTGGACCAGGACCAACGCTGCGCCGACGGACGTTTTGGAGTCAGAGTCTTCGTGGGAGCACTTCATTTTCCGAGCGATGCCGACGATCTCGTCGAGGATGACCGCAACGACGTCACGGACATCTTCCTCCACGACATCACGCTCGGTGAGACCCTGCGGATCACCGCAGCGGTTGCCGGAGCCTCGGAACACCCGGTGCTAGACGCGGCCGGCGTGGCACATCCCAGGCGTGGATTCCGCTGTGGTGATCCCCAACCCCATCATGGATGCGAAGAAAGCGACCGGCGATTCAGCGTTCTCGGTCACGAAATAACGAAGTACAGTTAATCCCATTAGAAGATGAGGGGGTACAGCTTCCCCGGTCCGCGCCTTCCTTTGTTTCCAAACAGACAGGGAGTGACAACAAAGTCGACAGCAGGAACGAAGACTGCTTGAAAAGATCGAGAAAGGGAATACATCCTCTGGCCGCTGTGCCCCGGCGCGAAAGCAAGTGTTGATCGAGGGCGGGGCGATGATGCTGCAGAAGCCGGAGTAGGAGACGAAGCGCTCTACGCTACACCGCGCGCCGGGAGCATGTCGCCGTCACTCCGCCAGGCAAGTAAGCGGACGTACCAACTATTCGTGCCTCCTAAGCAGCGCGTAGTGGTCTAATTTGTCATTTTTTGCCGACCGACTGTCTCCTTCCGCTGCCAAGGGCCGTGACATAAGGTGTCGTGCCCACATAGCGAAAACCGTCGCCATTGTCTTCCACCACAAAATCAAATGTCTCTGCTTCCACTGGGCAACCTTCCTGCAGGACGCTCGACTCTATAGGCTCTGGGTTCAAAGGCATGCAGGTCGCATTGCCGGTGCCGCTCGGGTCCAGATCCAAGTCGCACTCGAACCGGTTAGTGCAAGCTAGCAAACCGCCAAACATGATTGTTCGCACCCCATCCGCATCCACCTGGAAGTCGCCGTCTACGGGTTGATCACCACTGAACGAACCGCCGTCCCAATGGATATTTATAACGCCAACAGCGGCGACAGGACTGGCAATCGCTTCAGGAATCTGCATCTCCCCTTGGAAACTATAGGCGTAGCTTCCTTTGAGCTTGTGCTCAGAGAAGGTCCCACCTGCCATAGCACTCCTTGCAGACCACAAGCAGAGAAAAAGCACAACTAGCGCGGATGTTACGATTCTCATTGCTACCCCGGAGTGACGACAGATTGTTGTTATGGATTGTGAGTTTCAAAAAATGAATTGGAGAGAGGTCAAGTAGTTGTCGTGATCTGATATGCCATCAGACCTCCCAATCCGATGGTAAAGAGTCCGACGAGCAGTTGCAGTCCGTTATGCGCCCAGGTCAGGCTCCGAGCGGAATAGCTCAGCGGCAGGCTGATGATCGCTGCCAACGCAGCCATTCCGACCATGGAGCCGACGCCGAAGAGCAGGATGTAGAGAAAGCCTTGCAGCGGTGTGGCGATCGTCTTGAGGGCAAGCACCATGAGTGCAGCAGTGCCGGCCATACCGTGCATCATGCCGACCAGCAGCGCCCGGATGGGCAGCCCGCGCAGGTGTGCGTGACTGTGTGGATCCAGCGCATGCTCCACCGCCCCAGTATGGCTGTGGGCGTGCATGTGCAGGACATTACCATGGCGGTGGCGGTGGAAATGCACTCGGTCACGAAGCAGCCGGCGCAGTACGTCCGCTCCCAGCAGTATCAGCATGCAGGCCACTGCGAGCTCCAACCCTTCGGCGACGCGCTCGGAAACCGCTGCGTCCAGAAGAAGAACCAAGCTCCCGAAGAAGAGCAGCGTCAGGGTGTGGCCCAGCCCCCAGGCGGCCCCCTGTCGAACCGTATCGGCAATGGAACGGCTGCGGGTCGCCAGAGACGCGACGGCCGCCACGTGGTCCGCCTCCAGTGCGTGCTGAATTCCGATGAGGAAACCGAGGAGGAGTACCGTCAACATCTACTGCACCGCTTCAGCTTGATCCTTTTTCAGAACTTTTCTTCGACGCGTATACGTTGGAAGCCGATCTCCTGCGCGACCTGGGTCGCGTGATCGAGGGAATGGTAGACCTTCTCGGTGCCCGTGTGCCCGGTGTATGGGATCTGCTCTCCGGATTTAGACACGAGTACCAACACCCATCCGTTCGCGTCTTCGGCAGGCTGGATGACCGTCTCTACGAGGTCTCCGGCATGCAGTGCGCTCAATGCCTGGTCATGGTCCATGTGTTGCTCCTTCTCAGTCCTTCAGCGTCTCGAGATAGGCGATAAGCTCGGCCCGCTCGCCCGGGTCGCGAATGCCGATCAGGGTCTTGGAGGTGCCGGGCAGGAAGCCGTCGGGGTCGGTCAGGTAGGCGTCCAGGTCGTCCTCCGACCAGTTGCCGCCGGCACTGGCGAGTGCCTTGGAGTAACCGTACCACGGAAAGCGAGCCTTCCTGTCGCCGACTATACCCCATAAGCCCGGAGCAACGCGTAAGGGTCCGCCCTTTTCGATGCTGTGGCAGACGATGCACCCGGCCGCGGGGCCGTCGAGACCCGCGGGCTCGGCCGCGAATCGGTAATTGCCCTCTACCGTCACGGAGCTTTGGCTCGGGGACTCGGAGCTGCAACCCACTAGACTTGCCGCCAACCCGATCCAAATGAGGCGAGTGGGTAGAGTCTTCATTGGCGTGTGCTCACGTTCATTTGGGGAAAAAACCGAATAGGGTCTGAGGGGAACCGAATAATCCGAGAAGCCTCGCCGGGTTGCGCTAGGTTGCTCCCCTTAGAAAGACCCGGCGGCTTATCTTGCGCGCCTTCTCCTCCGCGTGCAGCCGACCGTTTTCGTCCGGTAGCGGTTGCTCTGAAGGTTGCATCAGGTCCGCCAGTTGCCGTTCCGCCTCTTGCTGCGCCGCTTTCTGGGTCTGGAAGGCGAACATTGGCGAGTGAAGGGACAGGCTCTCATAGGACCCGAGCACCTCGTCGCCGCCTTGCATCAGCTCGCGATCGCCCGAGGGGAGGGTTACCTTCAGCCTGCGGCCGAGGTGGGCCATTTGCATTGGCACGGCTTCTTGCGGCACCCGCATCAGATTCATGAACCAGGGTGTGATCAGAATGCCGATCCAGTGGCCGTCGACGCGTCGAAAGCCGATCGCCTCGACCTCGAGCTCCGGGTTGTAGATCGGCAGCTCGCACATCGCTTTTTCGCCGATCCTCTTGAATTGCTCGACCAGCTCGGCTATTCGCGGGCTTTCGCTCCAGGAATGGGGACGCTTGTTCATTACCACACCTCAACCTCGATCAAGGGCTAGCGGCCTGTGCGACGAATCGATTGTTGCCGCGGAAGCAGGGTGACGGCGTAGCGGATAGCCGAGTGATTCGATTTCCTCTACCAGCAAAGCCAGCGCTTCTTCCAAGGCGGACTCGATATGTGCGGACAGCTGCATGCCCAGATCGAGGTTTTTGGGGACTATGCCGATCAGGACGATGCTGGGAGGGGCTCGTTCCAGAAGGGTCAGGGTGGCCAGCACGTCTGACAGTCCGAGCTGATGCGGCGAGAGCTTGGTGCTGAAAAAGGCTGGTAGCTCCTCCCCAGGGATGCGCATGACCGTCCCCGGAGGCGACTCGGAGCGAACGGCATCGCAAACGATAAGGGCGTCCCGGTCCGCAATGGTGTGGATCAGCTCCATGCCGGAGGTCCCGCCGTCGAGCGCCTCCACCTCGCGCGGAAGCTCGTAGACCTCGGCAAGGCGTTCCACCAAGCGTACGCCGACGCCCTCGTCTTGCAGCAGGATGTTTCCCAGACCGACGACCAGCAAGCTCATGTTTCGATTTGCATCCGACTCAATGTGCCTTCACCCGAACGATGGGTCGGCGCTGATCATCGACCATGTGGATGGCGCAGGCCAGGCAGGGGTCGAAGGAATGGACCGTACGCAGGACCTCGAGCGGAAGCTCCGGATCCACGACCGGATTGTCCAGCAACGAGGCTTCGTAAGGACCGATCTGGTCGTTGTCGTCGCGCGGACCGGCGTTCCAGGTGGTGGGTACCACCGCCTGGTAGTTCTTGATCTTGCCGTCCTCGATGACGGCCCAGTGAGAGAGAGTCCCTCGCGGGGCTTCGTGAAACCCGAAGCCGCGGACCTCGCCCTTTGGAAAATTGGGGCGATTATAAGTATCGAAATCTCCTTTGGCGATGTTATCCATCAGGAGCTGCCATTGATTCTGCAGCGACTCGTAAAGGACCGCCGCGCGAACCGCGCGCGCCGCCGTGCGGCCGATGGTGGAGTGCAGGGCATCGATGGGGATTTGGCTCCCGGCCACCTGGCTGGCGATGCCGAGTAGGCGCTCCGTGTGCCGCTTTGTGGGCTCGTGACCGGCGACGTACATGGCGAGCACGTTGGCGAGCGGGCCGACCTGGGCACGCTTGTCGTAGAAGGTCGGGGACTTGACCCAGGAGTACTTGCCGTCGTCCTGGAAATCCGTGTAGTTGGGATTCGTCTGGCCGTCCCAGGGGTGGCGGGCCTGGTCGCCGCCCTCGTACTGATACCAGGCGTGCTTGACGCCCTCCTTGACGCCGTCTCTGAAGTAGGCGTCTTGGTGGCTGGTAATGGGTCTGAAGCCGGCCAGGTCGCCATTGTCGATGTAGCCGCCGGGGAGCTCGAACTTGGTGCCCTTGGTATCCAGGGGCATGTCCGGTACGGACAGATAGTTGGTGATTCCCTTGCCGTATTGCGTCCAATCCGCGTACAGGGCGCCCACCGCGCCCACGTCCGGAATCAGCGCCTCGTTGACGAACTCGCCCAATTTGTCGATCTCGGCCTTTACGGCGTAGAGACGCTCCAGGGTCAGGGTCGACTGGCTCTCCGGGTTGATCGGGTTGGCAACGCCGCCCACCGCCAGGTTTTGTATATGGGGCGTCTTGGCACCCAGGATGCTGACGATCTTGTTGGCGCTGCGCTGGTACTCCAGTGCCTGAAGATAGTGAACCGCCGCCAGCAGATTCACCTCCGGCGGGAGCTTCATGGCCGGGTGGCCCCAATAGCCGCTGGCGAAGACCCCGAGCTGCCCGGTGCCGACGAAGGACGCCAACTTGTCCTTGATTGCCTTGATCTCCTGGACGCTGTTGCGACGGTAGCCGGACAGGCTCTGTCCCAGCTTGGCCGTCGCCGCCGGGTCTGCGCTCAGTGCGGAGACGATGTCGACCCAGTCCAGGCCGGCGAGGTGATAGAAGTGCACGATGTGGTCGTGCACCCCGTGGGCCGCCATGATCAGGTTGCGGATGTACTGGGCGTTGAGCGGAATCTCCATGTCCAGGGCATTCTCCACCGCCCGCACGGAGACGATGGCATGTACCGTGGTGCAGACGCCGCAGATACGCTGCGTGAAGACCCAGGCGTCACGCGGATCCCGTCCCTGGAGGATGGTCTCGATTCCACGCCACATCTGGCCGGAGGCCCAGGCGTTGGTCACCTTGCCGTCCTCGACCTCGCAGTCGATACGCAGATGCCCCTCGATTCGGGTGATGGGATCGATTGTGATGCGGGTCACGGCTGGCTCCAGTCAGTTGTTGTTGGTTGCAGGCTCGCTCGAGCCTGAATCTTCCGCGTTGTCAGGCTGTGCTCGGCTGCGAAGCCTCCCTTGGAATGTGCAGCACCGGGAGCCGCTTGACGAACCACAGGTAGAGCATGATCTCGACGGAGACGACGGCGACGGTCACCATGATTTCCGATACCGATGGGAAGTAGGTCCAGCCGTTGCCCGGCTCGTAAGCGATCAGAAAGGCGTCCAGCCGATAAATGGTGCCGCCTGCGACCATCAGCAAAGCGGCAAGGAACATGAGCCGCTGATTACGACGCCAGGTGGGGGAGCCCAGGATGACAGCGGCCGCGAGGAACAGGAGGTTTTCGATCCAGAACATGAGGCTGTTGACGTCGCCCGCGAACATCAGGCCTGCCTGCCCACGCCAGAGGATGTCTGCGAAGCGCAGCACCAGAAAGCCGGCGAGCAGTGCGGCCAGAACAGGCGAGAGCTTGCTGAGCAACCGCTGCTCCGAGGGCAGGGCAAAGGCATTGCTCACCAGGGTGGACTCCAGGATCACGACGCTGTATCCCATGGCGAGCGCGGTGAGCAGAAACAGCAGCGGCAGCCAGGTGGTGTACCAAAGTGGCGAGAGCTGGGAACCCATTACCAGGAGAACCGACCCGAACGAGGATTGGTGCATGGTCGGGAGCACCACGCCCAGCGCGATGATGATGAACATGTAGCGCTGGAGCCATTCTCGAAGCCTTCTCAGACCCAGGCGATCGAGGAAGGCGGGGGAGAACTCGATCCAAAGAACGAGGATGTAGGCCATCATGCAGATTGCGACCTCGAACATGATCGAATTCAGATTCATTTGCCAGGGCAGCAGGATGTTAAAGGCATTCCAATAGCGCCCCAGGTCGACCATGAGTGCGACGGCCGCCAGGGTATAGCCGAACAGACCGCCCAGGAGGGCCGGCCGGACCAGAGGATGGAACTTGTTGCGATTGAAGATGTAGACCAGCAGCGCCATGGCAAAGCCGCCGCAACCGAACGCGGTCGCGACCATGATGTCGACGACCACCCAGATGCCCCAGGGATAGCCGCCGCTCAGGTTGGTTACGTCATCCAGTCCGAACAGAAAGCGCCGCAGAATGAAATAGGCCCCGACCACCGCAAGCAGGCCGAAGAAGATGAAGGGCTTGGTGACGACCTTGCCGCCGAGGGGACGATGGATGGGGTGTGCCATGCGCTGCTCCGAAGTTGGCCTGTCTTATTCCTCGTCGTCCTTATGCCCGCGGGTGCTGCGCCGGGCAAAGACGACGAGCCCTCCGAGTAGGGCCAGGGGAGCGATCATACCTTTGTACAAAGTGTGCTGGATGCCCTCGGAGACCTGGGCGAAGGAGTGCTGTTCGAGCTTGGGAAGCCCCAGCTTCTCATGCGGAACGCCGCTCAAATAGCGGATCTGGGTGCCGCCCCCTTCGGTGACGCCGTAGACGTGGGGCTGGTACTCCGGAATCGTCGCCTCGTGGCTAGGGGCGTCGCCGCCCAGCAGCCCGCGCGGGAACACGTAGGTCTCGCCGGGCTTTGCAGCGAGGCGCCGCTCGGCTTCCGCTTGGAGAGCGTCAACCCTCCCGAACAGGGAGGCGCCGGTCGGACAGACATCGCAACAAGCGGGAATCTCGCCCTTCGCCTGCAGGTGATTACAGAACTGGCACTTGGCGATTTGGCCGAAGGGATTGTCGAATTGGTACTGTGGAACGCTGAAGGGGCAGCCGTAAACACAATAGCGGCAGCCGATGCAGGCGTCCGGATCGTGGGTGACGATCCCGGTGTCCGGGTCCTTCCGCATGGCGCTAACCGGGCACACGGAGACGCAGGAGGGGTCCATGCAGTGCAGGCAGTGGCGCTTCACGAAGGCGTATCCGTTCGCTTCCTGGTCCTTGTTCTCCTTGGTGCCGTCCATGTAGACGCGGATCACGTTGAGGGTGTTCCCCGAGAGGTCCTCGGCGGTATCCCAGATCCCCGGGTTCCAATCCGCGAGCTTCTCCGGTTGCTCCGGAGTGGTCCCGTTCGCTTCCCGGCAAGCGGCGACGCAAGCGCGGCAACCGATACAGAGCGTCGAGTCGTAGAGCATGCCCACGGCGTTCGGGGGCAGCTCTCTCGGCTCGCGCAGGAAGGCGGCTTGTGCCGTTCCCGTGGCGGAGGCGACGCCGGCGCAGATGGCACCGGCACTCTGGGCTAAAAATCGTCTGCGGCTCTTGTCCATCGCGTCTACTCCTTGGTGCTTTCGCCGTCGTCAACCGCGCCGGCGGGCATCTTGGCCATAGCCGTCGCCGCTGCCCCTGTGACGGCACCACCGATGCCGGCGACCAGGGCCACCGCGCCGGCCGAGATGCCTTCACCCTTGCGCGATGCCACCTCGGGGAAGGCTGTGGGCGGCGCGAAGGTCTCCACATCCGCCAGGGCGTGGAGGGGCTTGCTGAAGCCGACGTTCTTCATGGTGCAGCCGAAGCAGGGGTGACCGATGCCGATGGGCCAGTTGCCCTCACCGACATCGCCGAAGCCGATGGCCGGGCAGTTGGCGTAGGTCTCGGGGCCCTTGCAGCCGAGCTTGTAGAGGCAGAATCCCTGGCGGTGCCCGTAGTCGCCGAACTCCAGGGCGAACCGGCCGGCATCGAAGTGCGGCCGCCGCTCGCAGTTCTCGTGGATCAGGCGCCCGTAAGCGAACTTGGGCTGATTCTTCTGATCGAGCTCCGGCGGCTTGCCGAAGGTCAGCAGGTAGAGGACGGTGGAAAGGAAATTGTATGGATTCGGCGGACAGCCGGGGATGTTGATCACCGTCTTGCTCGGGATGATCTCGTGGGTGGGTTTGGCGTCCGTAGGGTTGGGGTCCGCCGACTGTATGCCGCCCCAGGAGGCGCAGGAGCCGATTGCGATGATGGCGGCCGCGCCCTCGGCGGCCTCCTTGACGAGCTCCATGTGGGGCTTGTCACCGATCTTGCAGTAGATGCCGCCGTCTTTGGTCGGCGAAGCGCCTTCGGTGACCAGGACGTACTTGCCGCGCTGCTCTTCCATGATCTTGTGCTTGTGGGCCTCGGCCTGGGCTCCGGCGCCTGCGCACAGGGTCTCGTGATACTCCAGGGAGATCATGTCCAGGATCAGCGACTCCAGCGTGGGGTGATAGGAACGCAGGAGGGTCTCGGTGCAACCGGTGCATTCCTGGCCGTGAAGCCAGATAACAGGGGGTCTTTCCGCGGCGGTAGCCGCCTCGGCCATTTTAATACCGGCGACGGAGGAAAGACCCATGGTCGCGGCGATACCGGAGCAGTATTTGAAGAACTCCCTTCGAGTCAGTCCGCCGAGGCCGCCGTCGTAAGCGTCCATATCCGCATCTGGGTAAACGTCCAGTGGACGGTGATCGTCACTGATTTCAACCATTGCCTCGCCTCGGTTCGTGTCGAACAATCGAGCACGAATATAAGCATATCAATGACAATTATCATTGACCGGAGTCAACCGAAGCAGGGGGTTTGTGCTGACGCTACCCGTTGAAAATTGGGGAAATTTTTTGGTCGGTCAACGACGCGGCGGCGGGATAGGATGCTTGCGAGAGCCTCGCGGCGGATCGGAAAATGCGCATTCGAGTACCAGTTAAGCGTAGCATGCCTGCATCGGTTGTCCGCAGAATCACAGGGCGGGAGCTCGGCACATGAGTGCAGCCTTACAGGATCTCGATTTCGCGTTCCGTCCCATGCGTGAAGTGGACGTCCCGTCCGTCACGCTGGTGGAGAAGGCCGCCTACCCATACCCCTGGACCGAAGGAATTTTCCGCGATTGCCTGAGGGTCGGTTACAGCTGTTGGGTATTGGTGGTACCGAAGGATATCGTCGGCTATGGCGTCATGTCGGTGGCCGCAGGCGAGTGCCACATTCTGAATCTGACGGTTCACCCTCGGGCTCAGAGGCAAGGATTCGGGCGTAAGATTCTTCGTCGGCTGCTCGCCGTCGGCCGTTCACGGGACGCCGACACCGCCTTTCTGGAAGTGCGAGCCTCTAACCGGTCGGCACGCGCGCTCTACGCTTTGGAGGGATTCTGCGAGACAGGCAAGCGCCGTGGTTACTATCCGCTGGCGGAAGGTCGCGAGGACGCCGTAATCATGGCGCGTTCCCTCGAATATGATCGCGCGCAGCACGTGGCGCCGCCACGACGCCTTCCACGCGAGCCGAGGTAGCGCCCTCGACTCGATCATCATGTGGCACCGGCCCGGGTACATAGGGTACCAAGTGGCCGTTCCCCGCCAAGCGGCAATCCTTATCTTTACCGCGCGATATCCGAACAAAATGCGCGGCTATACTGAAATACCACGACGACATGAGCGTACGGTAGCCGAGAGGCGAATCATTTCAAGTAACGTACACCACGCCCGGCGGAGGGAAGAGCATATGAGCACGATTACTCGAGACACCATCGATCTCCTCAAATCGAAAATGCGCGGTCCGATCATCTTGCCGGATGATCCGGAGTATGACCAGGCACGCAGTATTTGGAACGCGATGGTCGATAAACGTCCCGGGGCCATCGCCCGTTGCACCGGCGTGGCGGACGTCATGCACGCGGTGCGGGTCGCCAA
>JAJDOL010000010.1 GCA_022340195.1 Chromatiaceae bacterium | reverse complement strand
TCGATCCGTACCCTGAACCTCCACACCGGGCCGCAACCCGCTGGTATCCTCGTAGACCTGAACCACGATCTCATCACGGGAGACGCGGATCACCTCGCCGAGCAGATGCTCCGGACCTACCGTCACCGCCTCGCGGAGGCGAAACGGACCCCGAGGACGCGCCCGCAGGACCGGGCCGCTGAGTCGGATTGCGGCGGCGAGGCTCATTTGCCCGCCTTCGCGGCGATCAGGGCCAAGAGCCGAGCCTCCAACCCTGGACGATCCTGAAGTAGCCCCAGCAAGCTGGCATCGAGCACGCCACCGCCGCAGGCGATAATCAGCCCGGCCTCGATTCCAGTGTCGCTTTGAAACTCGGGCGTGTGCTCCGGAAGCCCTTGCAGCTCGGCGAGTACCGCCTGGCGCTCCTGCTCTCGCCAATCGGGAGCGTGACGCACGGTCCAACGTCCGGGGGGCAGCAAGTCCCAAGCGCGGCGCATTGCGGTCAGAGCCCAGCGTTTTCTCACGTCCGCTAGCTGCCAGCGTGCCAGCAGGCGCTCGCGCACCAGGGGCCAGGCCGACTGAAGGAGCGCCAGATTCATACGCTCGCTTTTCCAGCGCTCCTGCGTCGCCCGCTCCGCCCGCGCCGCCTGGATTCTCGTCCTGGCGCGGCTGCGCTCCTCGAGGACTCGACTGTGCAGGAGAGCCCTCTGTTTGCGGAAGCTTTGCATTCTGATCTCCGCTGCCTCCTTTCTTGCCGCCGTCAGGATGCGCCGGCATTCCTGCTCCCGGTAATCCTTCACCAGCCTGAGCAAGCCCTTCTGGCGCTCGCTGAGATTCACTCGGCCATTCCCAGCTGGCGGCGCAAGATGGACGACAGGTCCGGGGGCCGGAACCGACCACGCGCGTCGGGAACAATCAGAGTCAAGGGACGCTCCGCGGTCAACGCCGAGCGAAGCAGATCCTCGGGTAGCCACCCGGCTACCTCGGCTGTAATCAAGATGAGCTGCGACTCGCTCATCAGACGCCGCAACAGGTCCGCCGCCTGAACGTCCGCCACCACATGGACATCCACACCGGCAAGCCGGAAGCCTGCCGCGCTCACCTGGTCGCCCATGAAGGCGCAGACCGTCATCAGCCCAGTCTGTTGAGGATCAGAACCGAAATGATGACCCCGTAAATGGCGATACCCTCCGCCAATCCCACCAGGATGATCACGCGCCCGAACAACTCCGGCTTCTCGGCGATTGCTCCAATCGCCGCCGCGCCGACGGCCGCCACCGCGTAAGCTGCACCCAAAGCGGCAAGACCCGTCGCAAGTGCAGCCGCCACATAGCCCCACTTCAGGACGTCCGGCGCGATCTCCTTGACGACGAGCTCGCCGATCTCCTGGGCGAAGGCCTCCGGCATCCAGAGTACCAGACTGCCGAATCCTGCAAGCAAAGCGACTGCGAGGATCAGGGAGGCAGCCAACAGGGTTTGTCTCTTCATGGCGAATCTCTAATTCAATCGAAGGGCGACAGGGAGACGTCGGTCGGGTCAGCGAAGCCTAACCCGACAGCTGACAGAATGTCATTTGACAGAAAGCGCCTAAGCTCATGTGGTACCGGTCACCAAGGCCGGCGGCGCGGGAAGCGGTCGAAATATCCGGCCCGTACCCCGTAGGAAACGATTGAAGAACTCGAACAACACCAAGCGGGTGGTCTGAACGGACACCACCAATCCCTCCAACAGGATGACGACCAGGTTGCCCAGGATCATGATCAGCGTTGCGGCTACCAGCGACCCGGCCGCGTCGGCCATGGTGACGACGACGGCGGACAGGGCGGCGTGAGCCAAAGCGAAGGCACCTACACGGGCGAAGGATAGCGTATTGACCAGGAGCTGCAGTCCGCTCTCCGCCAGATGTGCAAGCGCTGCCAGGGTCCCCAGAAACCGACGGTCGACCAACAGGCTCCCCAGCAGATACCAGGACAACCCGATCCACATCGGCCAGTAAGGTGTCATTCCGAATACGAAGGCGACGAGCGCCAGATACAACGAGATAAAACCCGCGTCCATCAGTAGCCAGTGCGTCAACTCTCCCCGACGCAAAGCCTGGAGCCCGGAAAGCAGCTGGCCCAGACTGAGCAAGAGCACAGCGAAGACCAACGGAACCAGGAGAACCCTCAACGGCTCCTGCAGGGGATGAAGCCAGAGGGCGGGAATCAGGTCTTTGCGGCCGAACAGACTCCCGAACAGAAGGCCGAACAGCATGGCACTGGCACCGCCGGCGATGAGCAGGCGCGCAACCTCGAATCGGCGGCGAAGCCACCAGCCGCCGGCGAGCAGCACCAGCCCCTGGCCAAGATCGCCGAACATGTACCCGAACAGCAGGGGTACGACAACCGCGAGCAAGGGTGTCGGATCCGTCTCGTCCCGTCCCGGGACACCCAGGGCGCGGGTAAAGATCTCGAAGGGCCGCAGCCAGCTCGGGTTATCCAGGATCTGGGGCGGACGGCCTCCGGTCGGCGCCGGGGCCAGTCGCAAAAGCGCCCGCGTCCCGGAGCGGTCCAGGGCCTGGGTGAGAGAGCGCCCGCTGAGATCGTTGGTCCAGCCGGTAATCCATACCAGGTGATCACTGGCCACCTCGAGCCCGCCGACGTGGCTGGCGAACCAATCGAGCCAGACGACCTCTCCCAACACCAGGTCCAGATCGTACTCGTGGGACAAGCTGTCCAGCTCGGCATAGAGACGCACCCTGCGCACCGAGAGGAGCTCGCGACGCGCCGAGATCCGGCTCAATGCCTGGCTCGCGCTGCCCTTCAACCAAGGCGGACGTTCGATAACGCGTCCTTTTGCCCCTTTGATCTGATGCTTGGCCTGCTCCAGCGCGTCCTCTGGGCCGAGAAGCATATAGCAACGCTCCTCTTCCCAGGGAACCGTACGCGGGATTACACAATCGGGAAGCCGCGGGTCGGCGTCGCGGGGAAGGATGGCACAGAAGCTCCCGAGCACGGGTCCGCTCTCGCTGATAAGCGAGAAGTCGAGACTACTCCCGCCGATACGTCCCAGGATCCGCGCCAACCATCTGAGTCGAACCAGCTCTTCCTCGCTGGCCTGAAGGATATCGATAAGGGGATCGGCCTCACGACGCCAAGCGTCGATCCGGGCCAGGGCCCGCCTCAAAACCAGGTCCGGAGGCTCGACCAAGGGCGTTCTTTTCAGCCTCCCGCGCTCCCAGTAGGGACCGTAACGGACATAAAGCGTTTTGAATTGAGCCAGTCCCTGCTCCAGATGCCGAACCGGAAAATCCTCCATCGCGCGGGGCCGCACCTCTGTCTGAACCGCCCCGGTCCTCGCCAGCTCCGCAACCGCTCGCACGCTTTCGCTGCGGGGACACAAGACCTCGAACCAGCGGGTGCTGGTCGGGCGCAACATCAGACCGCAACCTGGCCGGCAATCTCAATCCGCTCCGGCTCTTCCAGCATCGAAAAGAGGGCTCGACTTATCAGGGCGGATCGCAGACGCTCCAGATCTAAAGCAACCAGTGCCAGGTAAATGAAGGGAACCATTGGTTGGAGCGTCTGCTGACGAAAACGAAGACGCAAGCGCTCGCGCAGCTCACGGCGCAGGCGCCAAGCGGAAGCCGGAGAGGCTTGGCGAAACGTCTGCAGGTGCGTCATTAGCAAAGTGGTCAGGTCATCAAGGCCCTGACACACCTCGCGTCCGCGCCGAGGCCAACGACGGCGCCACTCTGCGATCCACGTCTTTTGAAGATCATCTTGCGAATACAGCAAACATTGAGCCCCCGCATCTTCCAGGTGCCGCTCATCCAGCCCGCCGTCGGCGTCCACCCAATCCCGGAGCAAAGTATCACGCGAAACCCAGCCCGGCGCTGCCCTGCCGGATTGCAGATGGGCAAGAAGCGGGAGCAATGTCAGCCACCGGATCCAGGACAAGGCTTCGCGCCAGGCGACTGGTACCCACCGGACGACCATATCCAGGTTTTCCCGAAAAAGGGATCTGAGTCCTCCCTCGAGGTCGTGAAAGTCGCTCTGACCCGAAAACCCCCTGACCCAATCGCGCATCGATCCGCCGCGCGCTTCCTCGAGGAAGGAGGACAGGGTTCGTGACGCAGCCAAGCGCTCCCATTCAGCTTCCGCGGGCACAGCGGCAAGGCGCGCCTGTATGCGCGTCTGGGCATAGGCGAATTCCAAGTCCGGCTTCATCGCTATGTGGTCAGGACCTCTTCCACCAGGTCGTCCAGCGCCAGATTCATCAGCGAATGGACGTTTGCCTCCAGCATCGCGGACTCCGAATCGGCCTGCGTCTGCCGGAGCTCGTTCAGGGCGCGATCCACGGCCCGGTCGGCAATGCGATGGACCAGTGTGATTCGACACTCCGTGCGACGCGCGGTGCGACGGGCGTCCTCCTCGGCCGCGGCCAGAATCTTCAATGCTTCGGCACGACAAAGCGCAACGGCATCACGGGCCTCCCGCTCAGCCTCCAGGACCTGGTTCATCACTCGGTCGACCGCGCTCGAATCCCGCGTATTGTCCTCTGCAGCCATCGCCTGTTCCCGCTCTATCCCCTGGTCGCGCGTGGCGTCCGGATCAACCCCCGTGCACGGAAGCTACCAGCTTGAATTCTATCACCCCCGGCGCGGCGACCCTGAGGACTATCACCAAAGAAAAAGGGGCGGTCGAGCGCCCCTTCTTTCAGCCGCTGTTCTCCAGATCAGGCGTCGAGGTTATCCAGGGCCTTCTGGAAGCGATTGGCGTGCGAGCGCTCCGCCTTGGCCAGCGTCTCGAACCAATCAGCGATTTCATCGAAGCCCTCGTCTCGGGCCGACTTAGCCATCCCCGGATACATGTCCGTGTACTCGTGGGTTTCCCCGGCGATGGATGCCTTCAGATTTTCCCCCGTTGCACCAATGGGTAGACCGGTGGCGGGATCACCGACCGCTTCCAGGTACTCCAGGTGCCCGTGGGCGTGGCCCGTCTCACCTTCGGCGGTAGAGCGAAAAACGGCCGCCACGTCGTTATAGCCCTCGACGTCGGCCTTCGAGGCAAAATAGAGATAGCGGCGATTGGCCTGGGATTCGCCGGCAAACGCGGCCTTCAGGTTCTCTTCTGTCTTGCTGCCCTTAAGATCCATGATCTCCTCCAGTTCGTTGGTTATTGACGCGGTGAATGCGCAACCGCCTAAAAGTAGCGCCTATGCTCTGAGAAAAGCAATTGTTTGTTCCAATCAACCCGATAGTCTAAATGCATCAAACCGTGTCGAGATAGGATACACACGGGATGCCAGCCGCCCGCACGGCGCGCGCGAGTACATCGACAGCTTCGATGCGTGGGAAGGATTTACGCCAGGCAAGCGCTACCCGGCGGCGCGGCGCTTCTCCGGCAAAGGGTAGAACGCGTACCAAGGGCTCCGAGAACCACTCGGCTGCTGCGGCACTGCAGGGAAGAACCGTTATCCCAACCCCGCTTGCCACCATGCAACGAATTGTCTCCAGTGACCCGCCTTCAAGCCCACGCTGCAGGCTGCTGCCACCGGAAGCCGGCTTGACGCAGTTGGGGCAGACCTGGAGTACCTGGTCCCGGAAGCAATGCCCAGGGCCGAGCAGCAGGACATCCTCGTCGGCAAGTTGGTCGGCACTTACGGATTCTTGCTCGGACCAGGGATGGTTTCCGGGCAGCAGAACCGCGAAGGACTCGTCGTAAAGGGGCCTCGTCAACACGCCCGACTCGCCGAAGGGTAGTGAGATAATGATCACGTCCAGATCGCCGCGCTTGAGGCGCTCACTCAAAACGGACGTGAAGTTCTCCTCGATCACCAGCGGCATTTCCGGCGCCTGTTTCGATACACACGGAATCAACCGGGGCAGCAAGTATGGTCCGATAGTGTAAATGGCCCCTAATCGCAAGGTTCCGGCAAGCGGATTCTTTCCGTGCTGGGCCAGGTGCTTGATACCGTCTGCTTCCTCCAGCACCCGTTGCGCCTGCTCGACGACCCGCTGGCCGACGCTCGTAACGGTCACCTCCCCTGTCCCACGCTCGAACAAACTCACGCCGAGCTCGTCCTCCAACTTCTTGACAGCCACACTCAAGGTCGGCTGGCTGACGAAACAGGCCTCTGCGGCATGTCCGAAATGGCGCTCTCTGGCCACGGCGACAATGTAACGAAGCTCATTGAGTGTCATTGCAGGCTAGATAGACGCCAAGCGCTCGAGGGATAGCTAGCGAACCATATCGTCTTTCAACGGAGCGCGGCAAATCCTTCAGGTCCCGTGCCGTTTGCACTGAATCGATAACGGGTCCTCAATTCGGCAAAAAACGTTCAGCGTAAATTTGTAATTCCATCTTGTGCGCGGCAACATTCCCCCATGAGATTGACTTATCGCGCCGGACAGAAGCTCGCACCCTGGCACTATCGGCCCCGGCTCAGGAACGGAACCGATTCGAACCATGGATAGACATCACCGAATACCGCACGTGCCGACTTTGGCGTATGTTTTTCGGGACAGCCCAAACGCGTTCGATCGTGCCCAGGGGCAGTCCCCGTCAGACGAGGGCGTCCATTGATGTTCCGTGCAAGCCCGCGCGGCCCCGTACGTGCGGCCGAATCGCTCTGCGTCCTTCAGCTGACGGATACTCACCTGTATGCGGCGCCCGAGGGATGCCTTCTCGGACAAAACACAGGTCGCACGCTCGAGTTGGTCCTCGATTTGGCACTCCAAACCCTCGCTCGCATCGATGTCGTCCTGTTGACCGGCGACCTGGTACACGACGAGAGTCCGGAAGGCTACAGGTATCTCGCGCAACGGATGGAAGCTTTGGGCGCGCCTTGCCTCTGGTTGCCGGGGAACCACGACAAAGCCTCCGTCATGGCCGACATCTTCAACAGCGGGACCGTGACCGCGGAGGGGAACGCTCGCGAAAGCGCTTGGAACTTCGTTCTCCTGGACTCGACAATCCCGGGCCAGGATGGCGGACACCTCGATTCGGGGCAGCTTGCATTGCTCGAGGATTCGCTCGCCCGGCGTCCGCAGGACCCGACTCTAGTCTGTCTCCACCACCAGGCCGTACCCGTGGGCAGTGCCTGGATGGACACCATGGCCTTGGATAACCCGGAAGCCTTTTTTGGAATCATCGACCGTCACCCCCAGGTTCGCTGCGTCCTTTGGGGTCACATCCACCAGGAATTCTCGACCGTCCGAAATGACGTACAGCTGCTCGGGTCACCTTCCACCTGCGTACAGTTCCTACCCGGAAGCGCGGAATTCGCGCTCGATGCGCTCACTCCCGGCTTCCGTTGGCTGAGGCTCCATCCGGATGGGCGCTTCGAAACCGCCGTGGAACGCATTGCCACTTATCCCGATCCCCTTGTCTTCAGCACCGCAGGCTATTGACAGCATCCGAACATGTTACCGGTGTCGGGAACGTGAGCGGGTACGGGCAAGCCGTCACTGAGCTCCGCGTCCGCCAAAAAGCGCTTGTAGCGACGCGGAATGCGCCCATCGGTAAGGGTCGGCAGCTGCAGGTCCGGACTCCCGCTAGTGCGTATCGAATCCGCTCAAGTGCTGGAACGCACCAGGCTCGCAGGCAACGCCCGTAACCTCGGCCGCGGGCGGACCCGCGCGCAACCACTCGCGAAGTTGGCCGACTACCTCGGGCTCGCCACAGGCGAGCACCTCGACTCGCCCGTCCGCGAGGTTGCGTGCATAGCCCGTCAATCCCAGGCGCTGCGCCTGCTCGCGCGTGGCGGCGCGAAAAAAAACCCCTTGCACCCGGCCTGCCACCACGCAGCGGAAACAGACGCGTTTATCAGGTGCTTGATCGCTCATATGGTTTGACCTCTTTCGCCCGCGGGTGGAGATCCGCGAATCAAATACATATCCGTACGGTGGCGATTGTCCAGGCATCCGCGGCGCGGATCAACGCCGGTTTGCAGCTCGGGTCGCATGAAGTCGGACGGCGACCTCTTGTCCGGGTTTGCCGCGTGTGCCATAAAATAGAGGATTCGCGGGACGATGTCCGTCCCATTGCGCCCGGGAGCATCCATGACCATCACCATCTATCACAATCCACGCTGCAGCAAATCCCGCCAAGCCCTCGAGCTGCTGCGGGAAAATGGCATCGAGCCGCAGATCATCGAATACCTCGAGACTCCCCCGGATACCGCCGCCCTCGAGCATATCTTGAACATGCTGGGACTAGAGCCCCGCGAGCTCATGCGTAAGAAGGAGAAGGAGTACAAAGAGAACGAGCTGGCAAATCCGGAATTGTCCCGAGAGACCTTGATTGCGGCCATGGTTGAGCACCCGAAGCTGATCGAGCGCCCTATTGTCGTCAAGGACGACACGGCCGCCCTCGGGCGGCCACCGGAAGCCGTACTCGACATCCTGTAGGTTCGGGGCAGAATCGGTTGATTAAAATCACCTTGAACGAAAAGACGCAAACCAGCACTGACCTATTATTCTGTTCAGCTCACTTAGCGCTGAATCACCCGACCTCTCCTCAGCACAAGAACAAATGCCCTACATACTGATCTTGTATTACAGCCGCTACGGCGCCACGGCCGACATGGCCCGCCAGGTCGCTCGCGGCGTGGAAATGGTCCCGGGTGTGGAGGCCCGACTGCGCACGGTTCCCGCCGTGTCCGCCGTGTGCGAGGCCACGGAAGACGGAGTTCCGGCCGCGGGTGCCCCTTACGCCGAGTTAGACGATCTGCGTGATTGCGCCGGTCTGGCCTTGGGCAGCCCCACACGCTACGGCAACATGGCTGCTCCCCTGAAGTACTTCCTCGACGGCACCAGCTCCCTGTGGATGGCCGGAACCCTGATCGGGAGACCCGCGGGGGTATTCACGTCCACCGCGAGCCTCCATGGTGGGCAGGAAACGACCCTCTTGTCGATGATGCTACCTTTGCTGCACCACGGCATGATGCTATTGGGTCTGCCTTACAGCGAGACGGACCTGCTGAGGACCAGCAGCGGCGGGACTCCCTATGGCCCCTCCCACCTGGCCGGTACCGAGAGCAACCTGCCTTTGAGCGACGAGGAAAAGCGCCTGTGCCAGGCATTGGGCATGCGCCTCGGTCGCACTACTCTGGCCTTGAACGGAGCCACCTGAACGGTACACAAGATGCACCAGCTTCCCCTCGCCGTTCAATTAAAGCCGGAAGCGGATTTCGCGGCTTATGTGGCCGGCCCCAACGCGGAGCCCCTTGCCGCTGTCACCACTTGGGCAGCGGGAGAAGGCGACGACTTTCTATACTTGTTCGGCGTCGCCGGAAGCGGCAAGACGCACCTGTTGCAGGCCGCTTGTCGGCAAGCGACGCAGTCTAATCATTCTGCCATCTACCTTCCATTGGAGCATGGCGAGCTGGCCCCATCGGTGCTCGACAACCTGGAGCTTTGGGATCTGGTCGCCTTGGACGACATCCAAGCCATCGCCGGAGATCATACCTGGGAACACGGCCTGTTTGATCTCTTCAACCGTCTGCGTGAATCACAGCGACGGCTACTCGTGAGCGCCCAGGTCCCGGTCTCGGGACTATCCCTGACGCTCGCCGACCTGCGCTCTCGCCTAAGCTCGGGTCCCGGCTACCGGCTGCTTCCCCTGCCCGAGGGTGATTGCGAGCGCCTGCTCCGGGAGTCGGCAAAGCGCCGGGGGCTTGATCTCGCAAGCGACGCGGTCGACTACATTATGCGTCGCTGTCCGCGGGAACCGGGCTATCTGATGGATCTCCTGGAAGAAATCGACCGCGAGAGCCTGCGCACAAAGCGCCGCCCCACCCTATGGCTGGTTCGACAGGTCCTCAAAGCACGGGAATCGCTACCTGGATGAGGTGGGTACCACTCGGCGCATCAGGTGGAGGCCGTGTTCTCCGTTGGGGCGGTTTCGGCATCGGGCATTAACCTCAGTCATCCTTCCATCCCTTTTCGACCGCCTTGTGTGACCAGATCCAGACATACTGAGAGCCGCTTACGATCACGGTCGTTAGGCAAGCCCAGATCAGCGTCTGGATGACCCAATCCGGCAATGGCAGAAGCCCCGCGTCCGCGATGACCGAAACGATCAGCAGGATCTGTAACAGGGTATTGAGCTTGCTCACCAGGATGGGGGCGGCTTCGACCTCCTCGACCTGATAGTTGTAGAACACGGCCCCCCCGACGATGAGCAGGTCTCGGAAAACCACCGCCGCCACCAGCCAAACAGGAATGAGCGACAAGGCGCCAACCACCAGAAAACTGGCCACCAGTAAGATCTTGTCCGCGAGGGGATCGAGAATTCCGCCGAGGTGACTCTGCCAGCCGAATTGCTTGGCCAGAAAGCCATCGAGCCCGTCCGAGAGTCCAGCGGCCGCGAACAGGATCAGCGCCCACCCGAACTCCTGCTCCAACAGCAGGTATACGACCGGCATTACGGCGAGCAGACGCAACAAGCTGATGATGTTGGGTAGGTCCCGGAGCCTTAGACTCAAATCTAACGAACGCCTCTTGTCTGCAAAGAAGAATTGGCCGAATTCCATCAACAAGCCCGCCCGTCCGCTCCTCTTTTGCCCATCTTTCGTGTTGGGCCGGCGGTTGCATA
>JAJDOL010000359.1 GCA_022340195.1 Chromatiaceae bacterium | reverse complement strand
CGAAGGTGCCGCCGGCGCCCAGCGCGAAGATGTCCTCGATCGTGTAGTCGTGGCGGATCTCGCAGGCGCCGGAGTAATCGACCACACGCTCGCAGGTGCGGTAGTCCGGCACATGGGTATAGCGCTCGTCCTCGGTGAATTCGGTCTCGATGCTGCAGTCGGCGAAGCTCTCGGCCAGCTCATCGAAGTTGTCCAGGGTGCGTCGATCTGACAGCGACGCGCGAAGGGGTTGCGGGACCGCGTTGAACGCGGAATGTACAAGCCCTCAGGGTGACGATAGGAGATCCAAGAGATACTATCCTATCGGCGTGCGGTTCCCTTACTCTTACGCCAATTCGTGCTCGACTACCCGCGGATGCTGAACCGACGCGGAGGATGCGCTGATGAAAATAGACCTTCAGAGAATCATCGACGACGCCATGCAGCTTGATCCGAGCGCGCGAGCCTTGATCGCCGAGACCCTGTTGGAGAGCCTCGATATCGGCCCCGATTTCGAAGTCTCGCAGGCCTGGCTCGCGGAGGTCCGCCGTCGTTGCGCAGAGATAGAAAGCGGCGCCGTAACCCTCATCCCCGGTGACAAGGCGCTCGGCGAGCTACGGGCCAAATACGGGTCGTGACGGTTCACTGGCACCCGAATGCCTTGGCCGAAGCCGCCGCGGCGGCACGGTTCTACAGGAATAAACGACAAGGCCTTGCACAGCGATTCCTGAATTGCCTCGAAGAGGCCGTACATCGGGTGGAGCTCCACCCGCACATCTATCGAGAGGTCGAGCCCGGCATCCGCAAATGCCGCGTCGCGACGTTCCCCTATGCGCTGATTTTCCGCACCGGTCCAGACGTCCAAATCGTCGCCATGATGCACCTGAGGCGGCAACCGGGCTATTGGCAGGAGCGGACTTGAGGGCCGAGAGCCGGGTCGCTAAACGCCCCTACGATATCGACGAACAGATCAGTGCCCCTGCGACATTTGATCGAGAGCTTCATGGATATCAAGCCCATCAAGACAGATAGCGACTATCGCGCGGCCCTGGCCGAGATCGAGACTTTGATGACGGCCGGCTTCGATACGCCGGAGGGTGAGCGCTTGGACGTACTGGTCACCTTGGTCGAAGCCTACGAGCAGCGACACTTCCCTCTGGATCTGCCGGACCCCGCGGAGGCAATACGCTTCGAGATGGAGCGGAAAGGGCTGACGCCGAAGGACTTGGAGCCGATGATCGGGCGCTCCAACCGGGTATATGAAATCCTGAGCCGAAAACGCCCCCTTACTCTCAAGATGATTTGGCGCTTGCATCGAGACCTCGGCATCCCGGCGGAGAGCCTCATCAGACCGCCGGATGAGGCCGCGTCCGTGTGACATCGACGCAGCGTGGGGACGACATTTGGCGGCGTTAAATGCGGAGAAGGCGGGTGACGTTTGGAATCCAAGTAGATCGCATTCTGCTGCAACTCGCTCTGTTCGCCTCAATCTCCTGTATGAATTTCCAACGACTCTGCCGAGCAAACCGCAAACAATTGGCCCGTTAACCGAGTAGTTGAGCTGCCCGCTCACTGACGCGGAATTGGATTCGAGAGCGAAGATCGGGGTGTTTTTCGAGGATCGATGCCGCCTTCGGCCATTCGTCTAGAACGCACCCCACCAATTTGCGCGCTACATCCGCAAGATCGGCTTTGGCGGCAAGCCTCTTGTCAAGGGCGTCGAACGTCGCAAGCCGCACATCCTCGAAACGACGCGAGCGCCCGAAACGAAGCCCCATGTTCTCGGGACCTAATTGTGGCGGGCGGTAGACAAAGGTAGCCACCAGGTCGTACGCAGGGGCGAGGGTCGGGACGCGTGGGTCATGGTAGATCAGCGACCAGTTTTTCAGGTGCGCATCTCCATTACCAATGAGCACGTTGAACGCAAGGCGCCGAGCAAACTCCCGTAAAGCAGACGTATCGTGACCCCGATAAACAAGAGCACCGATGGTCTCGAAAGATCCCGAGTATTTTCCTGGTGAATTTCCTTCTCCATCGGGATAGACGCCACGAACTTGGGCCATATCCTCGATATGGATGGCCGCACGTCCGGGCCCACGATCGAAGCGACGTACAGCATAGGCATGCTGTTCTTTCGACCAGACGCGGTCGGGAAGGGCGGCGAATTGATCACGGTGAAGCAACCGCACTTCGGGAACTTCGATGCCTACAGCATCGGCAAGAGTCATCATTGCCAGCTCGTTGTGCGGAACCGACGGGTAATTCGAATCCGGCATCTTGAGGATCCAGTCTCCGCCCTCTCCGACTCCAGGCACCACGAGTCGGTCGCCCTGAGCCAACATCGAAAACTTAAGCCCGACCCCGGCAAGTGAAAAGGACCAAAGCCCTGCCTGTACCGCACTTGGCGATGATCGATTGGCATCGTCACCGGACAAATCCACGGGCACCAGTTGCTCGCTGGGCAGTACCCGGACGGCCCCCGGCAGGTCGTGTCCCACTTGGGCCAGAAGCTCCATTTCCCTTTTCACGGAGATCTTGCCGGCGTCGGCGATCCAGTCGCGCAGGCGTCCCTCGGGCAACAGGTTCGAAAACCAGGGGGGTAGGCGCATGTTGGCACGGTGACGCTCCCGCGGGTTCTCCTCGAAGCGCAAGCCCAGCACCGGACGGTTCGGGTCGCTCCAATAGTCGCTGGTGAAGACGAATCGCGTCAGATCGTCGCGTCTGTGTAGATGACCGACCAGCCGGTCGTGCAGATAGACGCGGAACTGCTCCTCACGCGAGGGCGTCATCGCGTTCTTCCTCTAGGTCGTCGAGGTCGAAGCTGCTCAACGGTGGCGTATCCTCGAGGTGACTCTCCACCATCGCCTCCAGAAAACTGCGGACGACCTCTTCCAGACGCCGCTGGCGCGCCTCGAGGAATCCTATCTTGTCGTCCCGTGATAGAGCACTGATCATGTCGTCGTCCATGGCGTGCGACGCCAGGAACGCGTGCTGGTCGCATTGCCGGTCCAGGGGGGGAGCAACCAACAAATCGGATGGCGTCCCAGGCAACTCCGGATCCAGTACCAGGATGCGATTCGCTGCCCAGGCCGTTTGAGAGTCCGGTTCACGGCGCAGGATGGGTTGGGCCACTTCAGCAAGGGTGCCTCTCGGCAGAATAGGCTCAACCAGATCGACACGCTCATAGGGCTGACCGGTCAACAGGGACCGCGGCCCCAACGCCCAAAGGGCAGAGAGTACGATCCGGCTGGCGGCGGTATTGGTGCGAAATCCCGTCAGTCGCGGAGGTCTCACACCGTGATCGATGGGCTCGGCCAACAATCTTTGCACCGATTCGCTTTCCTCGTTGGCCACGATGCGCGTCGCCAAGGTCCGCATGGCGTTTGTCCAACTCGAGGAGAATGGACCAGGTCCGACCATGGCCGCGCGCCAGAACCAGCGGCGCAGGAGGACTCGATTCCGTGGCTCGGGATCCGGAAAATGGGCGAAGAACCTCGCCAGCACCACCAGCAAATAGCGATAGGGGAGGAACGCGAAATGGGGTACGCTCGCATCCTCTTGCAAGAAAATCACGGCGCGCAAGATCGCGCGCTCACCCTCCCGGTAGGCCCTTTCGGCAGTCTCCGAGCCGAAGTCTCGAGCGTCCCGAGTACTCTCCGAAAATTCAACCCGTATTTCTCTGGTTACGTTGCCGCTGCGCCTGGCGAGGACGGAGCGCAGAACCGTGTCGTCATCAACCACCCCGAATCCACGCTCGACATGGATTGCTGCGCTGATTCGTTGAAGGTTGTATGCGACGTCCGTACCACTGCCCTCGCCGGGGTGCAGGGCAGAGAAGACCTCGGCACGGCTCAGGCGCTTGCCATAGTTGTTCAAGCGGTCAAATATTTCTCGCAGAACCTGTTCGTCCTCCTGGCTTACCAGATACGCGGGGACTTGGTATTCGCGGATGGCTTTGGTAACCCGCGAGGCATCATCCAAACCGTCCGCCGCCTCCGGATGTTCCTTTGTGAACCAGCGGATCAGCTGTTGGAGATCGAACAGCACCGGCAAAGGGATAACGTGGCCTTCGTCAACCTTGCCGAGATGCCCGAAGGTCCCGCGTTGCAGGTCATAAGCGAGCGCGAACCGTTCGTCATGCGCGCCCAGATCGGAGAGGGCATTCGCCAGGCTCGTTAGACGCTGTTGGCCGTCCACCACCCACCAGGCATCATCGAAGCGCCGCGCATCGATACGCAGACCTCCGAGGCGAATCGACGCCTCGGGCGCGGGGCGAATCCACAGCAGTAGGCTGCCGATCGGATAACCCTTAACGATGCTGTCAAACAATCGACATACGTCCTTCCACTGCCAACGCAACGGTCGTTGAAACTCCGGGATGCGCAACCGTCCCTTCAAGGTTTCAGCAACGAGATCGTCCACGGCGATCGTCGTCGCGGTCGGCTGGGAAATTGGCGTATTCGACATCATTTTTCCTTTTGAGTCATCGGATTGCCTGCGCCATAGAGTATCACGAGAAAACGAATATGGTCGGGGACCAGCACCTGAGTCCTCAGGG
>JAJDOL010000326.1 GCA_022340195.1 Chromatiaceae bacterium | reverse complement strand
CTGAGCTATGGGGATCTTACACCGAAGGAGTACTTCGAGGGCGATCAGCGACAGCTGGAGAAGCTCCGTAATACGGGTCGCTATGGGCCTGTTGAAAAGGAGCTCGTCCATAAGAAGGGGCATCGCGTCGCAGTGCGGCTGCGTGGGAAGCTACTGAACAGAGGCGACGAGACGCTCGTTTGGTCGAGCGTCGAGGATATCTCCGAGACGCAGGCGGTTCAGCGGGCGCTACAAGAGACCCAGTCCCGATTTTCCCTGTTCATGGACAACCTGCCGGCAGCGGTCTTTATCAAGGATTCCGCGAGCCGTGTGTTGTATGTCAACCGGTACCTGCGAGCGAACTTTGCCACTGGCGTATCGCCCGGACCTGACAACGTTGCTCACTTCTCCGCCGATAATTCGGGGAGCCTCGGTCCGGACGACCGCAGGGCCTTATCCGATGGTCGCTATGATTTCGTGGAGCAACTGACGGATCTCAGAGGTCGCAAGCGTACCTTCCGAACGCTCAAATTCGCCATTCCCCGCGAGCAAGGGGAGCCACCCTTGTTGGGTGGCATTGCCTGGGATATCTCGGAGGCGCTTGCGGCCACCGAGTCACTGGCTCGCAGCAAGCGCCGCTATCGCGAGATTTTCGAGATCGCCGAGGAAGGTATCTGGCTGATCGATGCCGAGGGGAGAACGGCCGAGGTCAACCAGCGGATGGCCCGGATGCTGGGTTATACCATTGAGGAGATGCGGGGCCGGCACCAGCTCGAATTCGTGGACGAAGCGGCTCGCGCCGAGGCAGAGAGCTTGTTGGACCGGCATCGCGAGGGGATCTCCGAAAAGTTCGATTTGCGGTTGCGGACCAGGACCGGTGCAGATCTGTGGACCATCGTGAGCTCTGCTCCCATGTACGACCCGCAGGGAGATTACGCGGGGGCGCTGAGGATGGTGACCGATATCACCGAACGCAAGCGCGCCGAAGAGGCTGTCAGAAAAGAGCGGGACTTTGCCGAGCGTCTCATCGAGACGGCGCCCGTCATCGTCCTCGTGCTCGATCAGGAAGGAAGGATCGTCCGTTTCAATCCCTTCATGCGGGCGCTCTCGGGTTTTTCCTTGGAGGAGGTCAAGGGGAGGAGCTGGATCGACGTCTTTCTGCCCGAGTGCGCTGACGACGGTGTGAGGGAGGCGGCCGCCGAGGGCAAGCCCGGAGTCCCGGCGAATGGCGATCTGGATGCCATCGTGACACGGGATGGTAAGGAGAGACTGATCTCCTGGTACGCCACGACCCTCCGGGGCTTTGCAGGCGAGTCGAGCGCATTGCTCGCTATCGGGCTGGACGTGACGGAGCAGAAGGCCAAGGACGCTCAGCTCGTCCAGGCGCAGAAGATGGAGATGCTGGGCCAGCTCACTGGAGGACTGGCACACGACTTCAATAACCTGCTGACGGTCATTCTGGGCAATCTGGAGCTTCTGACCCAATCGATCGACGGTGCTCTGGATCCGGATCTCTTCGAGCTGCTTCAGGATTCTTACTCTGCAGCGCAGGACGGTGCCGAGCTGATTCGGCGCCTTCTCGCCTTTTCCCGCAAAGAGCCGTTGCAGCGGCGGCAGATCGACCTTCCTGCATTCCTCTCCGATTTCAAGCGTCTTCTCGAACGCACCCTGGGTGCGGACATTGTTGTGGAAGTTGAAGTTGCGGCCGATCTCGACCTGTTGCCCTGCGATCCGCCTCAGCTGGAGAGTGCACTGTTGAATCTCGCTCTCAATGCCCGAGATGCCATGCCGCGTGGAGGTCGCATCTCGATACGGGCAATGGCGAGTCAGGCATCCGATCTGGATCCGACGCTGGAGCCAGGGACCTATGCCGAGCTTTCCGTGGTCGATACGGGCATGGGTATGGCCCCGGAACAGCTGACCCGGGCGATCGAGCCTTTCTATACCACCAAGGGGAGCAAGCACGGCAGCGGTCTCGGATTGAGCATGGTGTTCGGTTTCTGCGAGCAGGCGGGCGGTCGATTTGGTTTAGCCAGCGAGCCGGGAGCAGGCACGAAAGCGACGATTCTTCTACCGTTGAACGGCCGAGTCGACCGGGAGACAGGGGAGACGTCCGAGGCGAGCCCCCGGACTGCGAGCGCGGCAACGACAGGGAAGGTTCTGCTCGTCGAGGACGAAGAGCGGGTTCGCAAGCTGGCCGGACGTTATTTGCGGGATCTCGGATACGACCTGTTGACGGCTGAGAACGGCGAGCGCGCGATCGAGGTGCTCCGGTCCGTTTCGGCCATCAAGCTCGTGTTCAGTGACATCGTCATGCCGGGTGAGATCAATGGTTACGATCTGTATTGGCTGATTCGCCGCCAATGGCCCGAAACAAAGGTCTTGCTGACGACGGGCTTGAGATCCGAAGAGATCGACGCGCTCGCCGGAGCCGTCGAGTCGCCCGTACCGATCGCCTTATCCAAGCCCTACACCAAGGAGCAGCTCGCCGAGGCGATCCGAACCCTGTTTGCAGCCTGAGATTCTCGCCTGCTTGTAGTAGCGCACCGCGAGAGGCGCAAGGTGCCCGCCCGGCGCAGGCAACTACCGAGCTACGAAACCCCTCCGAGCCAGCGGCTAAGCGTCCGCATCTCTCATCGGCCCCGGTTACATTTCCTTTACAAAGGATTACAAATCGTTACAAGGCGCTTATTCAGCAGTTACTTATGGAGGCTAGAATCCCATCCTGGATGTGGGCGCCCGCCCTTCATGCGCATTCCAAGCGGGAGGCCAGGGAACCGAGGCAGAGCGCGCGCTCGATTGGGGCGAGCAATGAATGGCCCTATTCGACGACATCGCGTGGACGATGAGGTCGGCATCCGCAGCTACGCCATAGCAGAAATCTAAATCGGTCGGACTCCCGGAACAGGAGCGGTCGGGGATTTGGGGTTGTAACAGAGGAGACGGGGGTCGTGAAAGCACGTGTTTTCTGGGGAGCTCTAGTGTGGCTTCTGTCGAGCTGCGGCGGAGCTCTTGCGGATTCGTCGACCCGGATACCCACGACGGATGACTGGAGCGCAGAAGTCGCCGAAGCCCGGATATCCGGTCTCCCAATCATCATTCTATTCAGCAGCGATCACTGCCACTATTGCGAGCGTCTGAAGGTCGAGGTTCTGGAGCCGCTGATAAAACGCGGCGAGCTGAGAAAGGTCGCCAGGATTCGCGAGCTCCAAATCGACCGCGGTGGAAAAATCAGGGACTTCGACGGTGAGAAAGTTCGTACCCGCGCGTTCGTCAAACGTTACGGAATCTATGCAACCCCAACCCTGGTGCGTGTGAACGCTCGAGGCGAGCCCTTGGGGGCACCCATCGTCGGCTTCAACAACCCGGACGATTATTTGCCCAATCTGAAGAGCGTCATTGAGATCCTCGGCGCCGACCCTCAGTTCGCGGGCTCGCGGGCCGAGGCCACCCCTCCGAAGGATTCGGGTTCCTCCTGATTCCGCGTGTCGATTTGGGCAGGCATGGCTCCTCCGGCTGAAACGGTCTGGATTTTCGCTGCGGACCAGCCGAGAACGCCACCGGATGAGCTCCAAAAGCACTAGCCCGGATAAGCGTCCTGGTCGATAAGGACATCCACCCCCGTGCTACCGCCTACGCTTGCCACAGGCAAGGGCTCGCCGGCTTTCCATGCGGCGACGGCGCGCCGTTTGCCGGCACCGGTTACCAATATCAGAATTTCAAGCGCGTTGCTCAGGGCACCTGCGCTCAGGCTCACACGATCCGGAGGTGGCTTGGGTGCTCCATGAACAGGGAGAACGAGATCCGGGACCTGATGGATCTGACCCGGGAACAGGCTTGCCGTGTGGCCGTCCTCGCCCATACCCAGGATGACCAGGTCAAAGGGCATGGCGGTGCCGACCAGGGGTTCGTAGGCGGCCGCGCCCGCCTCGGCGCCGAGCTCCGCGGGAATGGGATGGATGTTCGCTGCCGGGATGGGGACGCGATCGAGCCATGCGAGTGCGGCGGCTCGGCTGTTGCGATCCGCATGGTCGGACGGAAGGCAGCGCTCGTCGCCGAAGTAGACCTGCCACT
>JAJDOL010000282.1 GCA_022340195.1 Chromatiaceae bacterium | reverse complement strand
ATCGAAAGGCTCATCTGCGACAGGATAACCGCGTTGGTTTGTCAGCGAGCGAATCCTTTCGCTCGCGATTAGGTCGCTCTCGGCTCGACGGAAGAATTGTCAATGCGCGACTACAGCAATCCAGCGCACCATCTTTCCTGATCCGATCACCGCGGCGATGGGGCGAAGCCTCATATCTCTCATTTGGATCAAAGCGCAATTCCTCTGGGTTTAGGCATGGAGTTCTTGGCGCATGACGGTACGGTCGGGAGACGGGACGCGGTGGGTCCCTGAGGAAATCGTGACTTTTGCTGCACTGCACAATATAATTGTTGCAGTGCACAATGTCGTTGGTTCGTGTTTCAGACGTCGACATACCAATCTAGTTGTTAAAGGTACCGATCATGTTGGAAGTTACACAGGAGATTCTGGAAAAAATCGAACCGCTACTCGATGACGGCGATGCGGAATCGGCCGGAAAGCTTCTCGTCGGCGTCGACCAAACCTCGCTACGGGCGGTTCTGATTCACATTTTGCGGGAGAGAGGGGGCGTCATCGCCGATTTGGTCGGTGTGGCCTACCTGCATGAGCAGGAGGCCCATCTGCACGAATCCGAGGCCGCCTAGCTCGCCCGAGGGGAGAAAACCGACCCCGTGTGAATGACCGGGTAGGCGAACGGCGAGGCTCGGCTTGCTGTCCAGCGATGGCTCATTTCAGATCGTACGCGACATTTCCGCCTCGTGCCAAGCGCCCCCGCCGTGAGTGCCCCGGCGCTTGGACATGCAAATCGCCTCTGACTTGCACATCCGATCGGTAAGCGCTGCCGGGGTTGGGTCTGGCGTTGCTGACGAGCTTCATCGATCGAGCGACAACGTTTGAGGCGATTCGCGAGTATAAAAAGGCGTTGCGCGGCGACTAGAGCCGCGAGTACTTTTGCCAACCGATCGCATCGCCGTGGCCGTACCGCTGCCAGCGCTCGCCGATCCATGCCTCTAGCGGGCGGAACTGCTCCTTGTAGCTCATCTTTGGACACTCCTCGATCCAGAACCCCAGGTAAAGATATTCGAGTCCGAGGCGTTGGGCCTCCTCTATCTGGCACAGGATGGCGTAGGTTCCGGGTGCGTGCTTGGAGAGATCGGGGTTGAAGAAGGTGTAGACCGCCGAGAGACAACCGGGTAGGTGGTCGGTTACGGCCACGGCCATCAGGCGGTCGTGCAGGCTCAGCTCCAGGAAGCTGGTTTCGCCACCCCAGGGTGCGACAAGGAACTCGTGATAGCGCTCGGGGGATGCGTCCGCCATGCTTCCGTCGGCATGCCGGTCGTGTATGTAGCCGCGATAGAGCGCATAGTGCTCGGGGTCGAATTGCGCAGGGCGGTACCGTAGCACGACCTGACCTCGGTTTCGGGCTCGATTGCGTCGCTGGGATCGATTCGGCGCAAACTCCTGGACCGGAATTCGGAGCGGGATGCAACGCCGGCAGGGACCACAGGCCGGGCGATAGACGTGGGCGCCGCTGCGGCGGAATCCTCGAGCGAGGAGCGCTTGATAGAGCGTTCCGTCCATGGGCGCCAGCGGATCCGCGAACAAGGTCCTCGCGTTCAGCTCCGGGAGGTAGGAGCAGTCGTGCCAGTCCGTTATGTAGAGGGGAAGTGTTGTGGGCCCTCCCGGCTGGTCGGAAACACTCATCGCGTAAGCGAATTCCGCTTCGGAAGCGGTTCCGTGGTACGGAGTTGTTGATCGTCCCAGCTCCCGCGCCAGTCCGGAAGGGGACACCAGCGATCGAGCATGCGGATGAAATCGGTGCGGGGTATCTGCTCCGCGCCCATGCGGATGAGGTGTCCGGTAAGCACCTGACAGTCGATCAGCCGAAAGCCCCGATCCGAAAGCGTCCGGCACAGGTGAACGAGTGCTACCTTGGAGGCGTCGCTGATGCGGGTAAACATGGACTCTCCGAAAAACACCCTGCCGATGGCGACACCGTAAAGCCCTCCTGCCAAGACTCCATCCTGCCAGACCTCGACGGAGTGAGCGAGACCGTGGCGGTGAAGACTCCGATAGGCGGCGATCATATCTGGTACCAGCCAGGTCCCGCCTTCGGCGCCGCGTGGTTCGGCACATGCGCTGATGACGGCGTCGAAATCTCTATCCGCGGTGGTGCTGAATCGGCCTTTTCGCAGGGTCTTGCGCAGACTCCGTGAGATCCGTAGTCGATCCGGAAAAAGCGCCGTCCTCGGATCTGGAGACCACCAGAGGATGGGATCGCCGTCACCGAACCAGGGGAAGATCCCGCACCGATAGGCGTTGACCAGACGGGTTACGCTCAAATCGCCGCCCACCGCAAGAAGTCCGTCCGGCTCGCTTTCCGCCATTTCGACATCGGGAAACGGTGCTCGAGGGTCTTTGGGATCGAGGAGGTAGAGCATCAGGATACACAGGACTTCTCGGGTTTTCGGAAGATTTTCCGGCTAATCCTGCCGTTCCCGCCGGGTAGCTTGGACCCATATAGTGCGGTTAGCCGTTGCGACTCGGATCAGAACGGGACGAGGAAATTAGGCGATTGCGGGAAAATGACATACCAGGATGCACCGGGTGAGCTGCGCCGCAGTGAACAGCTTGGGTAGGACGTCCAAGACCGCCGCCCAAGCGAAGCGCGGTGATCGTTCGTTTTCAAGGCGTGCCAGCCGTCGCGTAGCGGGCAATGAAACGGCTGGCACAACGCGGAAGACGGGCGAAAAGACAAGCAGGTTGGTACGTCATTTGACAGAAATCGCCTTAGCCTCCGGGATGCCGCGGCACGCGTTAATCCTTTTCCAAGGCGTCGAGGTACTTCTCCGCATCCAGCGCTGCCATGCAACCGGTGCCGGCGGAGGTAATTGCCTGGCGGTAGACGTGATCCATGACATCGCCGGCGGCGAAGACCCCTGGAACCGAGGTGGCGGTAGCGTTGCCCTCGGTCCCGCTTTGAACCTTGATATAGCCGTTGGCCATCTCGAGCTGCCCCTCGAAGATCTGGGTATTGGGATGGTGGCCGATGGCGATGAAGACACCCATCAGATCGATGTCCTTGGTGGAACCGTCCTTCACGTTCTTGATGCGCATCCCGGTCACACCGGTCGGATCGCCCAGGATCTCGTCCAGTACGTGGTCCCACTCGATCTTGATGTTTCCGTGCTCGGCCTTCTCCAAAATGTGCTTCTGCAGGATCTTCTCGGCACGTAGCGCATCCCGGCGATGGACCAGGGTTACTTCCGATGCGATGTTGGAAAGATAGAGCGCCTCCTCCACAGCGGTATTGCCGCCGCCGATGACCGACACTTTTTGGTTCTTGTAGAAGAAGCCGTCGCAGGTGGCGCAGGCCGAGACACCGCGGCCGCGGAACTCCTCCTCCGAAGGCAGACCCAAGTATCTTGCGCTAGCACCTGTGCCTATGATCAAAGCGTCGCAGCTGTAGGTACCGGAGTCGCCTTGCAGGAGGAAGGGGTGCTCCGAGAGATCGACCTGGTTTATCTGATCGAAGATGATCTCTGTCTCGAAACGCTCTGCGTGGCGGCGCATTCGGTCCATCAGATCCGGTCCCTGAACGCCGTCGGGATCGCCTGGCCAGTTGTCCACGTCCGTGGTGGTCATCAGCTGACCGCCCTGCTCGAGACCCGTGATGATCACCGGGCTCAGGTTCGCACGGGCGCCGTAAACGGCGGCGGCGTACCCGGCGGGACCGGATCCGAGAATGAGCAGGCGGCAATGCTTGGTTTCGCTCATGGTCATAGTGCTCCAGCAGCTCGGGCCATCCCGGTGGCCGCGGTGGATACGCGAGTTGCCTTTCGGGGTGACGGTGATTGGCGCCGTATCTGAATGGCGCCGTGATGAAACCCTAAAAATGTTACGGGTTCGGCGGGTTCCGGTAAAGCGGACTATTCTCCAATTATCCGTCATAGCGATCTGGATTTCAGCGACTCATGCGAATCGGCATTCCACGCGAAGCCAAACCACTGGAGGCTCGGGTCGCCCTAATCCCGCAAGCATGCGGCGATTTGGTGGGTCTGGGACACCAAGTGCTGGTGCAGACCGGAGCGGGTGAGGGTAGCGGTTTTCCCGACGATCTCTATTTGAAAGCCGGTGCGGTTATTTTGGACGATGCAGCCTGTCTCTACGCCGAGGCGGAGCTGGTGGTCAAGGTCAAAGAGCCCTGGGGACCGGAGCTGAACCTGTTGCGCAGGGAGCACCGCGTGTTCTGCTTTCTGCATCTAGCGGCGAGTCCCGATCTTCAAATGCGACTACTCGACATCGGGCTCACGGCTATCGGCTTCGAGACCCTCGAAGTGGCAGGTCGCCTACCCATTCTCGCACCTATGAGCGATATCGCCGGCCGCTTGGCGATCCAGTACGGGGCCACCTTGCTGTGCGCTCCAAGCGGCGGCAAGGGAATCCTGCTTGGGGGATTACCCGCGGCCGAGCGCGGCCATGTCGTGGTGCTGGGTGCGGGCAATGCCGGTTCCGCCGCCGTGCGCATGGCATCCTCGATGGGGGCCCGGTTAACGGTTTTCGATCGCAGGCCTGAGAGCTTGGCGGACTTGTGCCGCATCGGACCCAACGTGACCGGCCTTTTCCCTTGGGGCGATAGTATCGCCGAGGCCGTTGCCGGGGCCGACCTGCTGGTCGGTGCCGTACTGGTCCCCGGGGCTCGGACACCGCGGTTGATATCCGACGCCCAAGTGGCCTCCATGTCTCCGGGTAGCGTTATCGCGGACATCGCCGTGGATCAGGGCGGCTGCGTGGAAACGACGCGCCCCACTACCTATGAGGACCCCACCTACCGCGTCCATGATGTTGTCCACTTCAATGTAACCAATATGCCCGGTGCCGTTCCGCGAAGTGCCTCGCGTGCCCTGTGCGCAAGCCTCTACCCCTGGTTGGTGCGGCTGGCCCAACCGGGTTGGCGCTCCGATCCCGTCTTGGCCCGGGCGGTCAATCTGGACGGAGGAGCCGTCGTTTATCCCGCTCTGCGCGCCCTGTAATTTCCCACGCTGTCGAAGTTGCCGGAAAAAGCCTCCGTAAGGCTATAATCTCCCACGGGATCATGAGGGCAAATGTGTGACTCAGGCAACTCGGGTTGGAGAGCTGACCTTCAGCGACTATCTGCAGCGTGGTATTCGCGAAGCGGCCATGTGGGCCCTGATATGTGTGGCGCTCTATCTGGTGCTCGCCCTGGCGAGCTACTCGCCTCAGGATCCGGCTTGGTCCCACGTCGGTCACGAGGAGCTGGTAGGCAATGCCGGCGGTCAAACCGGCGCCTGGTTTTCCGACGTCACACTCTTCTTGTTCGGCGTCCTGGCCTATCTGATTCCCGTCATGGTTGCCTGGAGCGGCTATCTGATCTTCCGAAAGCCGGAGCCGGAGCCGGAGACGAGGCTCCATAAGCTCGCTTTGCGCTGGTTCGGTTTCTTCTTCACACTGGCCGCCGCCTGTGGCTTTGCGAGCCTCTTTCTACCTCTGACCGGGACCGACTTGCCCAACGGAGCCGGAGGCGGGATGGGGCTTCTCATCAGCGAGCGTATGATCCTTGCTTTCGGTCCGAAGGGTGCGACGATTTTCCTTTTTGGACTCTTCCTGGCCGGTTTCAGGCTTCTCACCGGTATTTCCTGGCTCTCGGTAGTCGATGCATTAGGGGCAATCGTCCTGTCCCTGCTCCGGTTGATGCGAGACGCCCTGATGGCATTGGTGCCGCGGAAACCGATCGCGGCAGTCGATGGGGGACCGGATGAGCTCGCCCTGTTGGAGGCCCCGGAGGCATCTGAGGTCTACGATCCCGAGTACGAGCCGGAGATACTGCCTGGCAAGCCGCCGGCAGCCGTTGCCGAGCCAATACTCGAGAGGACCAAGCCGAACAAGCTCCAGCATCAAACGGTGGTAGCGCCGGCCGTGCGTAAAAAGGAGCGCCAGTTGGAGATATCTCAGTTCCTCGGCGAAGGGGGGCGTCCGCCCCTGGAGCTCCTGGACCCGGTCCGCAAGAGCGGCAAGGGCTACACGGAAGAGATGCTCGAGGATCTCTCGCGCCAAGTGGAGATCAAGCTCGCGGATTTCGGTGTCACCGCGGAGGTGGTGGCGGTGCACCCGGGGCCGGTGGTTGTCCTGCTGGAGCTTCAGCTCGCGCCCGGAACGAAGGTGAGCAAGATCACGGGACTGGCCAAGGATATCGCCCGGGCTCTATCGACCGTGAGCGTTCGGGTGGTCGAGGTCATCCCGGGCAAGTCCGTTATCGGCCTGGAGATACCCAACGAGCAGCGCGAGACGGTCTTCCTGAGCGAGGTCTTGAGCTCTCGCCCTTATCAGGACGCCAAGGCGCCGCTGACCCTGGCCATGGGCACCAATATCTCGGGGACACCGGTGTGCGCGGACCTCGCCCGCATGCCTCACGCTCTGATCGCCGGCACCACGGGCTCCGGCAAGTCCGTGGCGATCAACGCGATGATCCTCAGCCTAGTCTACAAGTCCACACAGAGGGACGTGCGCCTGATCATGGTGGACCCCAAAATGCTGGAGCTTTCGGTCTACGAGGGTATTCCACATCTGCTCACACCCGTGGTCACGGACATGAAGGAGGCCGCCAATGCCCTGCGCTGGTGCGTCGCGGAGATGGAGCGTCGCTACCGCCTGATGGCCCGGCTCGGCGTGCGCAATATCGGGGGGTACAACCGCAAGGTTGCCGATGCGGAAGCGGCCGGAGAGCCCATACGAGATCCCCTGTTCGTGACCGAGCACGGCGGTTTGGCGGTGGACGACGCCGAAGAGGCACCGTACCTTGCCCATCTACCCTACATCGTGGTCATCATCGACGAGCTGGCGGATATGATGATGGTCGTGGGCAAAAAGGTAGAGGAGCTCATCGCACGTCTGGCGCAGAAGGCACGGGCCTCCGGGATCCATCTCTTGTTGGCGACCCAGCGTCCGTCGGTGGACGTGCTTACCGGCCTGATCAAGGCCAACATCCCCACGCGCATGGCCTTCCAGGTGTCCTCGCGGATCGACTCGCGGACCGTCCTCGACCAGATGGGGGCGGAGCAGCTCCTCGGTTGGGGTGATATGCTCTATCTTCCTCCGGGCACCAGCGTTCCCCAGCGTTTGCACGGCGCCTTCGTGGACGATCAAGAGGTCCATCGGGTGGTCGAATACCTGAAGCAGACCGGCGAGCCGGACTATATCGACACCGTTCTGCAGGAATCGGGGGATGCTATTCCCGGGATAGATCCGGAGCCGCGCGGTGGAGACGTCGAGGATCAGGATCCACTTTTCGACGAAGCGGTGCAGATAGTCACCGAGACACGCCGCGCCTCGATATCCGGCGTGCAGCGCCGGCTCAAGATCGGCTACAACCGAGCTGCCCGTATGGTCGAGGAAATGGAGCGCATCGGCCTGGTCGGACCCGCGGAAACCAACGGCAACAGAGAGGTGCTGGTGCCGCCTCCAGCGGAGGTTTAGTGCTCGGAGACGAAATCTGAACCTCAAAGGCGCAAAGGACACAAAGGATAATAGCGATTGGCTAGCCAGGTGCTTGCCTGACCCGCCGGTTGAAGAGGATCTACCCCTCGGCGCGCCCAATCGTTGTGACCCGGGGGCTCGGATCGGGAAAACCCCACATGGCGGAAATAAGAGGTGCAGATGATCCCACATCCAGTGTCGTTGAAGGCGGGAATCGCCCGTCGAGCCAGATCGCTCCGGCTCGCGGCTTTCTGGTTATTCCCGCTCGCGCTCCTGATTTGCGGCCAAGCCGCGGCCGTCACCGCTGCCGAGCGGTTGCAGGATTATCTGGATGGATTGCGGTCCCTGCGCTCCAGTTTCGAGCAGATCACCCTGAGCTCCGACGGCGGTCGCATGGTCGAATCCAAGGGCACCCTTTATCTCAAGCGTCCCGGCAAGTTTCGTTGGGAGTATGAAAGCCCGGTCAAGCAGGTCATAGTCGCCGATGGCGATCGCGTTTGGTTGCACGACCTGGAGCTGGATCAGGTATCCCACCAAAGCCAAAGCAAAGCGCTGAACGGCACGCCGGCCCAGTTGCTGGCGGCGGAAGAGCCCATCGATCGCCATTTCAAGGTCTCTCCTTGGGATGGCGGGGACGAGCGCGAATGGGTCGAGCTGCAGCCAAAGGCGGAGGATACACAGGTGGTGAGGATCCGTATTGGTTTTATCGGTGAGCGGCTCGACACTCTGCTGATGGAGGACACCTTCAGTCAGCTTACGCGATTCACCTTCACCAAGACCGAGCGTAACCCGACGCTCGCGGAAGATCTGTTCCGATTCGACACATCCACCGGCGGCGATTTCCTGCAGATCGATTGAGCCGAAGGGCGCAGCGCCAAGGGTCTCGGTGGTCGGGCGTGCCGACAACTTCCGGAAATTCTCTAGCCGTCCCGCCGGCGGCGCCGCTGGCGGAGCGGATGCGGCCACGCACCCTGGCAGAGATCTGCGGGCAGTCCCACCTCCTCGCACCCGGAAAGCCGCTGCGTCAGGCCATCGAGGCGGATCGGCCCCATTCAATGGTCTTCTGGGGACCGCCGGGCACGGGGAAGACTACCCTGGCGCGTCTCCTGGCCGCCTACTCGGGAGCTCATTTCCAAAAACTTTCCGCCGTCCTCTCGGGTGTCAAGGACATCCGCGAGGCCGTGGCCGCGGCGCGTAAGGTTCGCGAGCAGGAAGGCCGCGGCACCATCCTCTTTATCGACGAGGTGCACCGCTTCAATAAGAGTCAGCAGGACGCCTTTCTGCCCCACGTGGAGCAGGGCACCCTGATCCTCATCGGTGCGACCACAGAGAATCCGTCCTTCGAGCTCAACAACGCACTGCTGTCCCGGGCTCGGGTCTATGTACTCAAGGCGCTTCAGACCGAGGACCTCGAGCAGGTCATCGATCGCGCCCTGCGTGATCCCGAGCGCGGTTTGGGAGGTCGGGGATTGACGCTGGATCCGAAACAGCGGCGGCTCCTGGCCCAGGCGGCGGACGGGGACGCCCGGCGGGCCCTGAATATTCTGGAGCTGGCAGCGGATTTGACCGACCAGGGTGAGATCGGCGCCGATGTGATTGCGGAGCTGATCACAGGACAGGGCCGGCGTTTCGACAAGGGGGGCGACGTCTTCTACGACCAGATCTCTGCGATGCACAAGTCCGTACGCGGCTCGGCCCCGGATGCCGCCCTCTACTGGCTGGCCCGTATGATCGACGGCGGCTGTGATCCCCTTTACCTCGCGCGACGGGTCGTGCGCATGGCCTCGGAGGATATCGGAAATGCCGATCCCCGCGCGCTGGAGCTGGCCCTGAACGCGTGGGACGTACAAGAACGTCTCGGCAGTCCAGAGGGCGAGCTCGCCATCGCGCAGGCTGTGGTCTACCTAGCCTGTGCGGCCAAGAGCAATGCCGTCTACCAGGCTTGGAACGCCGCGCTGGAGGACACCCGCAGATCCGCCTCCCTGGAGGTCCCGGTGCACCTTCGCAATGCACCAACCCGGCTGATGAAAGAGCTGGGATACGGAAAGCACTACCGTTACGCCCACGACGAGCCGGAGGGCTATGCCGCGGGCGAGGATTACTTCCCTGAAGGGCTTTCCCGCCCCAGGTACTATGCGCCCGTCGATCGTGGACTGGAGATCCGCATCCGCGAGAAGCTTGCGCGTCTGCGCGAGCTGGACCGTGCAGCCCAGCGGGGAGCACGGTATCGGGATCGAGGAAATTCCGAGGACTGACTGTCGCAAAAATAACAGGAACTGGTGCGGGCGCAAACGCCTGCTTGCCGGTGGCTGCTGACTGGATTTTTGTGGGGGATTAACGCTAAAATTTCGACGATTAGCGGAATCTTGGAGTGTCTCTATTATGCCCCGAGTACTGCCGGTCATGATTGCTTTGGTTGCTCTGGTTGGTCTCAATACTACGGTGGGCGCCATGTCCTTCATGCCGGATTTCCTGAGCAAGCAGGGCCGTGAGGTCACGGAGGCCGAGAAGCAGGAGTACGACCAGCTTTTCGCGGACAAGGTCGTGGTAAAAAAAGCCGAGCGTAAGCTGTATCTGGTGAAAAAGGACAAGCCTTTTCGGAGCTACAGCATTTCTCTCGGCTTCAAGCCCACAGGTCATAAGCGATTTCAGGGCGACGGACGCACCCCCGAGGGTCGCTATTATCTCGATTGGCGTAATCCCGGCAGCAAGTTTCGCAAGTCACTGCACGTCTCTTACCCCAGCTATAAGGACAAGCTTCACGCCAAGCGCACCGGCGTCGATCCGGGTGGCATGATTATGGTGCATGGACAGCCGAGCAGCGCGCGCAACAGCGAATTACGGCAGGCAATCAGCAAGGGGGATTGGACCCACGGCTGTATCGCTGTTTCCAATCTGGCGATCGACGAGATATGGAGCTACACGCGCGACGGCACGCCCATCGAGATCCTGCCCTAGCTGTTCGAGTTTTTCGGTCAGTTCGGGACCGAGGCGCAGTGCGAAGCGGCGTTGGAGCGCACGCGCTGACCCGCGGGCTTTGTTTTACCGCCTTCTGCAACCGTCCCGCAGCCACCGCCTTGCGCTGGGTGTCACGCTTGATCTCCAGTCGATCGGCCACCTCGGATGTCTCCGCCGGCACGGCGGTGATTGGGGTGACGCCGCGGGGAAAATCGGCAGCTGGATCTGGGGCATCG
>JAJDOL010000252.1 GCA_022340195.1 Chromatiaceae bacterium | reverse complement strand
AGGGGACAGACCACGTTTTGCTTATGCCGTCATGGAAGTTGTCCGAAATGACGACGTAACCCATGCAACCGCGGGCATGCTGGGCGCGCTTGTCGAGCGGGTAGTCCATTGAGACGTCCCAACTTCCACCGTGCCCGCCGTATGTGGCGAAAGTCCTCGAAGGCGCGGTCCGAAATCGTCGCTTGTCTACTGGCGGACGTGAGTTCGTAACTCGGCGCTGCGCCGCGGGATTGCGCGTTGACGCTGCGGATTGCGTCCTATATTTTAGGTTGGCAGCTAGCATCACAGTAACGCCCCACCCTTTGCTTGCCACGGTACCTTAGCCCGCTTCCCTCACGGACAAACGCGCATAAGCAACTTCGGGAACTAGAAACGAGTTGGCGATCGTCTACATAGAGCGCGACGACAGAAACACCAAGGTCCTCATCACAATCGCGACCGGAGAGACCTATCGCCGCCTCGAGCGCGTCACCGGGTTGTCGCGAGCCCACTACGCGAGACGCCACGGCTGGGACTACGCTTGTGTGACGGAGCCATCCGACTTCGGGGTTTCCAGGACGGACGCATCGCTACGTGCAATGCAGCGGCTCAAGCTCCTGGTGCCCTCGCTCTTCTCGCGCTACCGGCTCGCCGCCTTCCTGGACGGTGACACCCTCGCGAACGCGCGAGCCCCCTGCTTGTCGCAGCATGCAGACGAGATTCCACCCGAAGGCTTCGCCGCGGTGCAGACGATTCTTCCGGCCGAGCGACGCGACTTCCTCCCCGACTGCGCGGAGACTTACTATGATGAGTTCATGAGCGCGGGGTCGAGGCGGCGATTGATCCGCGATGCAAGCGTCTACGTGAACTCGGGGGTAATGCTTTTTCGCCCGCAGGAGGTAACCGGACGTTGGCGCTCGCACTTCGAGCAATACGCCGGCTCAAAGCTTAATGACGAAAATATACTGAATTTGCATGAGGTGCAGGCAGGCAGGTGCCACCTGCTGGATTGCAAGTGGAACACCCTTTGGTTGTACGAGAAGTACCGCCGCGGCCATCTGAGAGGCTTCCACCGCCGGATCAACGACCCCTATTTCGCCATCTATCTTCTCAAGAATCGGATCTTTTGGCGTATCTGGGAGCCGGCGCGAATCAGACGGTGCCTAGAAGAAAGCTTCGTCGTTCACCTCGCCTTCGAGCGGCGAAAGCTATTTGCGGTCGATCCCGGAGCAGCGAGCTGAGCGCCACGCGGGTAAATGATTCCTCGTGTCTATTAATCCGGCACTACGTGGCATTGCGCGTTCGGTTTCGACATCGTGCGCTCCTGGCTCGAGGGCCAGGGCTGAGCATGGGAAAAACCGCTAAGGTCCTCAAGGGGACTTATCGGCAGAAGGTCAAGGACGCACAAATAAGACGGCCGAATCAAGACGTATAGGGGCTCTCGAACCCGGCAATCAGGACTCAGCTCTCCGGAATCCTAAGCACTTGGCCGACGCGGATGCTGTCGCCGTCGATGCTGTTTGCGGTGCGCAACGATGCCAGGCTCACGCCGTACCGCTCGGCGATATCGGAGAGGGTATCGCCTTGGTTGATCACGTAGCGGCGTCCTTTGCCACCGCTATCGCTTCCTGCAAGCTTGGTCCCAAGTGGCGGGTAGCTGGAAAAGTAAGACTTGATGCCGGCCAATATAGCCCGGGCAAGCTTTTTCTGTTGCTCGCCGCTGCGTAGGCGTTTCTCTTCCGCCGGGTTGGAGATGAAGGCGGTCTCGACCAGCATGGAGGGAATATCGGGCGACTTGAGGACGACGAATCCAGCCTTCTGGACCTTCCCCTTGTGCACCGCCCCCACCGTTTGAAGGTTGGAGAGCACCTTCTTCGCCGCTAAATTGCTGTGCTCCAAGGTGGCATTCTGGGTCATGTCCAAGAGGACGGTGGCGAGAAGATTATCGCTTTCGCTCAGATCGATTCCACCGATGAGGTCCGCGCTGTTCTCCTTGTCTGCAAGCCACTTTGCCGCCTCGCTGCTGGCTCCGCGATGGGACAGCGTGTAGACGGATGAGCCGCGTACCCGTCGGTCACGGAAGGCGTCGGCGTGTATGGAGACGAACAGATCCGCCTTGTGCTTGCGCGCCAGATCGATGCGCTTGCGCAAACGGATGAAGTAGTCGCCGTCGCGTATCAGCACGGCGCGCATGCCCCGTTCCTTCTTTATCAGACGCGCAAGCTCGCGGGCGATCTGCAGGGTTACGTCTTTCTCCCGCGTGCCCTGGGCACCGATGGCACCCGGATCGTCGCCACCGTGCCCGGCGTCGATAGCGACAATGACGTCCCTGAGCGCCGTCCGGACAGATAGATGACGCTTGCTACTGCTGGCCACTTTCCCGGTCGCCCCTTTACCGACAGGAATAAGATCGACGACCAAGCGATGACCATACTTGTCATTGGGCTGCAGCAGGAAGCTTTTGGCGCGGACCTTTTGCTTGAGGTCCAGCACTAGCCGAAGATCGTCGCCTTCGCGAATTCCGCTGCGCATACCGATCAACAAGGGCTCATCGACATCGACCGTCGGCGGTTTGCCTTTCAGGCGTGCGTCCGGAATGTCGATAACGAGACGAAAGGGATTATCGAGGGGAAAGATTTTGTGCGAGACCGGGGCCGCGGTATCCACCACCAGTCGCGTATGGTCGGGTGCCGTCCAGATACGCGCTCCGCGGACCTCCACTTGTTGCGCGCTGAGGGGTAATGACAGGAGGAGCAGATACAGCGCGATCAGCCTGTACATTTCGAGCCCCGGATTGAGGGAATCCTAAAGTGACAGTTGTTTTTATGATAGCAGAAATAGATCGATCTTCCCAAATCAAAACGGGCGATTAGGCCCTCTTTTTAAACACTCTATCAGGATTTGTATCAGCAATGATACAGATAGGCGCTATCCGGCAACTTTATGACGCGGGTCTGGTGGTGGACTCGGAGGAGCTTGCCCAGCTACGACCTTGCCCGAGGTCGCGGAGAAGCCACGGATGCGTCCGTATCCTCCTCCGGGTTGTTTTCTCGTTGGGATGCGCCGGTCGAGCTAGCGCGCAGGCGCGACACCAACTCGGCACCACGTGATCCCTCGGCGACCAGTTCCAGGATGCGACTCTCATCTGCATGCGCAATTCGGATTCTCAAGTCCGCCGATGGCAGGGAGCCCTCGCACCGTTCGGGCCATTCCACGAACAGCAGGCTTTGCCCGTCCAGCAAGTCGCGCAAGCCCAGAAACTCGAGCTCCTCCGGGTCACCGAGCCGATAGAGATCCAGGTGATAAAGGCGGATGCTCGGGAGCTCGTAAGGCTCCAGCAAGGTATACGTAGGGCTGCGGACGGGACCACTGTGATCGAGTCCTCTGAGCACGCCACGTGTCAGTGTGGTCTTGCCGGCCCCCAAATCACCCTGTAGGTAGATCACAAGGGGGGGACGGATGTGCTCGGCAATGAGCCGGCCGAAGGCGATCTGAGCGGCTTCGCTATCCAGACGGATGCGCATCAGGATTCGGGCTCGGCATTAACCAGCGCCCGAATGTTCGCAAGCAGATCGCTCGCCAACAGACCGCGCTCACCGAGCTCGGCCGCTGTATCGCCGGCTGCTGCGTGCAGGCAGACACCGGCGCAGCCGGCGTCCTCCAGGGAAAGACCCTGGGCAACCAGGGCGGCAATAACGCCTGTCAACACGTCGCCGGTACCCGCGGTCGCCATCCCCGGATTGCCGCCATCGCAAACCCCGGGAGGCTTGTTCGCCGCACCGCAGACGACAGTCCCTGCGCCTTTGAGCACAGCGACTCCACCGAAGCGCTCATGTAGACGGCGGACGCTGCCGAATCGGTCTGCCTGGATCGCGGCCGTCTCGGTTCTCAGGAGCCGAGCGGCTTCTCCCGGGTGAGGCGTTAGCACCCAGTCGTCCCGCATGGATGGCCTTTCGGAAAGCAGGTTGAGCGCGTCTGCATCCACGACCAGGGGACGCCCGGATTCCAGTACGCGGTCGAGAAGCTTCCTACCCCAGGAGCCCCTTCCAAGGCCGGGTCCAACCGCGACAACCGTCGCCCTTTCGAGGAAGGGGTCGAGCTGCGCCGGCCCCTCGATCGCCGGACACATCAGCTCGGGCCGGTTCAGGTTGAGATAGGCGGCATGATTCGGATGGGTGGCAACGGTCACCAGGCCAGCACCCGTGCGCAGAGAGGCCTCACCAGCCAAGCGAGCCGCGCCCGAATAGCCCGGCGCCCCACCGACGACCAGCACATGCCCGAAGTTTCCTTTGTTGGCGGAGCGCGGCCGGCGACCGAGAAGTCCGCGATGCTTTTTCCAGTCGAGGCGGCGAGCAGAGAGCACTTGCCCGGAATACACCACGGCCGGCACCTGGAGGGCATCGAAGCGTATGTCCCCACAACAATCTGGTCCCGAGCCGGTGAACATACCCTGCTTGAGTCCGATAAAGCTGACGGTTGCCTCCGCCTGAATTGCCGTACCCAGGATCCGCCCGAGATCCGAATGAAGGCCGGATGGAATGTCGATGGCAAGCACCGGGGCCGGATGCAGATTGATCGCCTCGATCGCCTGCGCCCACGCCCCTGCGACCTCCCGTTCCAAACCGGTACCCAGGATGGCATCGACAATAAGGTCAGTGCCTTGGGGAAGCACTTGGAAGGGCTCGACGCTTCCACCTGCCTCGCGATAATGTGTCGCCATCGCGAGGGCATCCGCACCCAGCCGTCGTTGATCGCCGAGGTACAGGACACGGACGCTGAGACCATCGGCCTGCGCATAACGGCCGACGACATAACCGTCGCCGCCGTTGTTACCGGCGCCGCAGACGATGGTGATGTCCCGCGCGTTCGGCCAGCGCCGGCGCAAGAGCCTGTATGCAGCGCGGCCTGCGCGCTCCATGAGCTCCGCACCCGGGATTCCCTGATCCTCGATGGTGATTCGATCGAGCTCACGCACTTGATCCGCGCGATACAGGGCATAAGGCAGACGCTCGGAGCTTGGTATCAGGCGCTGCATGCGATAACTCCAGTGACGAGGATCGACGGTTAAGCTTAGAAATACTGGAGGTCAGGGACCAATAGGAATTATACAGGGCCCAACCACCCCGCAGGCGTACCCGAGAGCATCAGCCCCCATGGTCGACCCGAGATCGCTAGAGCCTATGCCGGAAGTCGATTGGACATCGCTCGCGCTGCGCATCAAGACATGGGGCCGCGAACTCGGCTTCCAACAGGTGGGTATCGCCGACGCCGACCTCGAGCGCTCCGAACGGCGCCTCGTGACTTGGCTGAAGGCCGGTCGACACGGGGAGATGGACTACATGGCGCGTCACGGCACCAAGCGCAGCCGCCCTGCGCAGCTGGTTCCAGGAACCTCTCGAATCATCTCGGCACGCATGGACTACCTGCCTGAGACCCATGAACGCTCCTGGTCCCAGATCGCCGACCCCACCCGTGCCTTCATCTCGCGGTATGCGCTTGGCCGGGACTATCACAAGGTCCTTCGGCACAGCCTGCGACGGTTGGCCGAGCGTATTCGAGGCGAGATCGGCGATTTCGACCATCGTGTGCTCGTGGACTCGGCGCCCGTGCTGGAGAAACCGCTGGCCGCAAAGGCAGGGCTGGGCTGGATCGGCAAGCACACGAATCTGATCAACACCGAGGCCGGCTCCTGGTTCTTTCTGGGGGAGATCTACACCAATCTGCCTCTACCCCTGGACCTACCCGCCGGGGATCATTGCGGAACCTGCCGCACCTGCATGGACAGCTGTCCGACGGGGGCTATCGTCGAACCCTATGTGCTGGACGCGCGGCGGTGCATCTCCTACCTCACCATCGAGCTCAAGGGCGCCATCCCGGTGGATCTGCGCCCGCTGATAGGCAATCGTATATACGGTTGTGACGACTGCCAGCTCGTCTGCCCCTGGAACCGCTTCGCCCGACTGTGCGCGGAGCCCGACTTTCGACCGCGCCAGGGGCTCGAATGCGCCGGTTTGCTGGAGCTGTTCTCCTGGAGCGAAACCGAGTTCCTGAGGCGCACCGAGGGCACGGCGATCCGTCGTATCGGACATGTTGCTTGGCTTCGCAACCTTGCGGTGGCACTCGGAAACGGGCCCTCGTCCGCGACGGTTGTGGCAGCGCTCCAGGCGCGCCTCAACCACCCAGCCGGGGTGGTGCGCGAGCACGCCGCCTGGGCCCTCCGGCGTCAGACCCGTAACAAATGCTCCCGATAGTATCGAAGCTCCGCAATGGACTCCTTTATGTCCTCGAGGGCCACATGGGTCCCGTTCTTTTTGAAAGACTCGGCGACCTGGGGCGCCCAGCGCTGGGCTAGGATCTTGAGGCTGCTGACGTCCAGATTTCGATAATGGAAAAAGGACTCCAAACGCGGCATGCAGCGCGCAAGGAATCGGCGGTCCTGGCAAATGCTGTTGCCACACAGCGGTGATTTTTTCGCGGCAACATGCCGCTGAAGAAATTCCAAGGTCTCCGCCTCCGCGCGTTGCTCGTCGTACTCGCTCGCCCGCACCCGCAAGAGCAACCCGGAATCTCCGTGGTGTTGCCGGTTCCAGTCGTCCATTGCAGCGAGCACATGCTCCGGCTGAAAAATGGCGATCACAGGGCCCTTTGCGAGTATTTCCAGTCTATCATCGGTGATGACAGTGGCGATCTCGATGATCTGATCGCGAAACGGGTCCAGCCCCGTCATCTCCAGGTCCATCCACACGAGGTTGTTTTCGCTGGGGGACATCGCAACTTTCCGTAAACCAATGTTGTGGCCAGTTTACTCCTAACCGCCATAGAAAGTGGCATTCACACCTGATCCATCGTGCGACGGATGATCCTTTTTCCTACAATTCACCCAAACGCTTCCGCGGAGAGGCATTATGAACAAGTGCATCGCCCCTTTTAGTCTCCTCGCCGCCCTGGGTACGAACCCGTGCCTTGCGGCAGACGACAACAGCGCCCAGTCCCTTTACGAGCAGAGCTGTGTTTCTTGTCATGGCTCGGAGGTCTACACCAGGGAAGAGCGCAAGGTCGGCTCCCGCGAGGCCCTCGAAAGCCAGGTTCGGCGCTGCGAGGCGGCACTCGAGTTGCGGTGGTTTGACGACGAGATCGCCGGAGTAACTCAGTTTCTTAACGACCGCTATTACCATTTCAACCCCTGATTATGCCGAGGCGACGGCTCTCCGAGCGCCAGATAAAGCGCATCCGAAAGATACAGGACCGCCGCCGCCAACGTCTCGACGAGCGCGCCCGGCTCGTCGTTTCCGAATACAGCGAGGAACCCGCAAGGGAGGGTGAGGGTCTGGTCGTCGTCCGCCATGGTGCCAATCTCGCCGTGGAGGACGTCGATCACCGCGTTCACCATTGCCTCGCACGGCAACACATCGGTCACCCGGTGTGCGGTGACCGCGTGGTCTGGCAGCCCACGGGATCAAACCAAGGCGTGGTTACCGCTATCATGGACAGGCGCACCCTTTTGAGCCGTCCCGACTACAGCGGCCGGGAGAAACCCCTGGCCGCCAACATCACCCAAGTGATCGTACTGCTGGCGCCGAGCCCGGACCCGAGCAAGTATCTTCTCGACCAGTACCTAGTGGCTGCCGAACTGATGGGCGTCGCGGCCATGATCGCTTTTAACAAGGTGGATTTGCTCGACGCGGAAAGGCTGGCGAAATTCCGGGCGGGATTCCGCCACTACGAGGATATCGGCTACGCTTGCGTCTGGATCAGCCTCGAGCACGGTCGCGATCTGGAACCGCTGGCGCGCAAGCTCGCCGGAGAAACCAGCATCCTCGTGGGCCAATCCGGGGTCGGCAAATCCTCCCTGGTCAAATCGCTGCTGCCGAACCAAGAGGTCCAGATCGGGCGCTTGTCCAAGGCCACTGGGCTGGGCCGGCACACGACATCGGCGGCGACCTGCTTCCGGTTGCCCAACGGAGGCCGCCTGATCGACTCACCGGGCGTGCGCAGCTTTCGCCTCGGGGCGATCGAATCGTCGGAGCTTCAAAGGGGATTCCGAGAGCTGGCACCTTTTCTCGGGCAATGCCGGTTCGGTAACTGTCGCCATAACGGAGAGCCGGGATGCGCCGTGACGCAGGCCCAGATGGAGGGGAGGGTTCACCCGGAACGCTTGACGAACTTCCGGCACCTCGCTGCGAAGATCACGAACGGCGCGACGCGCCTCTGACCCACGATCGACATCGGGACCCTGCGCTGCCCCTGCTCGATCGGCATCGGCAGGCTTCGCGTCGCTCGGCACCGACGCTCGTAATGCTCATGGTTACATCAGTCTCACAATCCGCTCCTGCTGGAGACCCAGGGCCTGCAACCCGAGCTTGATGCCCTGCTCCGCGAAGCGATCGAGGTCACCCCACTGGCTGCCGGTATCCACCACCTCCGACATGACCTCGTTGATTACCCGCAACCCATAGGTTTTTCTGCCCGTTCCAACGAATGCGTCTTGCTCCACGCAAACGTAAAAAGACGGCTGCGCCTGACCGGTCTGGACAAAGGCGAGTATGTAACGATAGCTACGCGCGTCGCCGCTTTCGATCTCTCCGAGTAGCGCGACGTCGAAGGCGCCTATCTGATAGCGGCGCTTAGGAATTGCGGTTTTGATGACTGGTCGGTTCTGCATATGCGGCTCTCATATCTGCGGGTGAGGTCATTGCGAAACGGATTCCTCGCCGATAGCAGATCGCTCGAAAACTGCTCCGGCGATCGACCCCCGTCGGTCTCCCCCAAGCCGATCTCGCAACCGGTATCAGGTCGGGAACGGGTGGCGGCGAATCTTATTGAGATAGCTCGTCTTCATCGCCTCCTCGAGCGCCTGATTGGAGGGATATTCGAATCCGAGCACCGGCAGCCATAGGCGGTTGTTCTCCATACAGAGATAAAAAAACACGCGGTCATGCCAAGCAGCCAGGCTACGGTAAGCGTGGGAGAACAACTGAAGCTTGATCTCATCGGGATAGGACAGCTTTCCGTCGCTTTCCGACAGCGGCATCTGCAATACGCGAGTCTTGAGTCCGCTACTCCGGATCCGACGGATGACCGACTTGGTGAAGGTCAGGGTGCCGATCGAAACCAATGCCACCTCGGACGGATCGAATGCCTTCTCGACTCGGCTGAAGAGATCCGCGTAATCCGCTCTCCAATCCGAGTAATGGATCATCGGGTGGAAATGGAAGCCGACGATAACGCCCCTGTCGGCCAGACGCCGGGCGGCACGTAAACGCTCGTCGAGCCCGGCGGTTCCCCGCTCTTCGTTCTCGATAATGCACGGCGGGTTGAGTGACCAGGTGCAGATGAGGTTACGAGGCACGGGATTTTTCAGGAGATGGGCAATGTTTTTTGACTTGGTCTTCAACTCCAGGATGACATTCGGGTGGCGACGAGCGAAGTCCGTCAGCGCGTCCAGCACACCGAATCGGTTGCCCCACATCAAGGAATCCGAAGACTGCCCCGTACCTATGTGGTAGATCCGATCGGGATCCAGCTCCAACGCACTCAGCTTGTCGGCGAAACCGCGATGAAAGTGGATCTCGTCGTCGTGGTAAAAGGACTGGATGCCACAGTAACTGCAGCCGAAACCACAGTTCTCCACCGCATCGAGCGTCAGCAGGTTGCAGCACCGGGTTCGAACCGAGGCAACCGGACAGCTGCCCAGCCCTAGGTGCTCGCGATCCCGATCACTGCACTTGATCCGGTACCCTTTCGATCCAAGGGATTGGATATGTGCATCGTACCTTTTCGGGGCGATACGCAGGCCATCCGAATGCCGGCGCAGGGCGGCGACGACCGAGGCACGTCGCTCCTTTGGTGGCAGACCCGCAGCGGGCGCCGCGGGCCAGACATCTATTATCGACGATTCGCCCCACATGTTCAGATCAACGCCGATCTCGCTGATCTGGCGCAGCTCCTGCTGTGAGAAGCGGTAATCCATGGCCTGTCGACGCAGAAATCCGCGCTGCTCAACCGGGAGACGGCCAAACAGCGTCTGCTCGGCAATGCGGGAAAACCTCACGCCGTAGGATTCGCGGTTTCTCATGGGCACACTTCGAACGGACAGCGGGGTAAAAAGTATAGAGAAATCTCCAAAAAGGCCCAAGCCCGGGAACCTAACCGACTTCCTCGCTCGTTTTTCCTTGATGGGGCACCGGCATGGCCCTATATTTGGGGGTTTAACCGTTCCTGAACTTTGCCGGTTTGTCGACTCCCCGGAGACCTTGCCCGAATGTTCGTGCTCGCATTGGATTTCGACGGCGTCCTCTGCGACAGTGCTCGGGAGACCGGCATCACCGGCTGGAAGGCAGCCGGAACCCTGTGGAAAGACATGTCGGAGTCCCTTCCGCCCCAGTCGATCCTGGATGCCTATTGTCGCGCCCGCCCGGTGATCGAGATCGGTTACGAGGCTATCCTGATGATGCGTTTGCTCAAGGACGGGGAGGATCCGGAAGCGCTTCTGGAAACATTTCCGGAGCGACTTTACGAAACCGTTGCGCGCTCCGACACCGATACGGTGGGCCTCAAGCGCCTGTACGGGGCCGTTCGTGACCGGTGGATCCAGGCGGATCCGCAGGATTGGTTAGCGCTGAGCCCCTTGTACCCCGGGACCGGTGAGGTCCTGGGCGCTCTGGCGCTCGAGACCGATTGCTACATAGTCACCACCAAGCAGGAAAGATTCGTCGAGCGGTTGCTCGAGTACAACGGTGTGCGATTTGCTGCGGAGCACATCTTCGGCCTGGACAGCGGGATGAAAAAAGAGGCTATGCTACACGAGCTCATGAAGCGCCATCCCGACCGCCGGGTTCACTTGGTCGAGGATCGCCTGGCCACTTTGGCACGGGTTCGCGCGCGGCCGGAGCTTGCAGGGGTGAAGCTGCACATCGCATGCTGGGGATACAACACCGAGGCTGAGCGCCGGGAGGCAATGAGTTTGAAAATCCACCTCCTGAGGGCACTTAGTCTCACAGAGATCGCGAATAGGAAGCAAGACAGTGACCAGTGAACGACTTGTCCTTAATGCGCAGCTAGCGCAGATGCTCAAGGGCGGCGTCATCATGGACGTGACTACACCCGAGCAGGCCACAACCGCCGAGGAGGCTGGGGCAGTTGCCGTCATGGCCCTCGAACGGGTGCCGGCCGACATCCGCAGCGAAGGCGGCGTGGCACGCATGTCCGACCCGGGCATGATTCGGGAGATCCAGGCGGCCGTATCCGTTCCCGTAATGGCCAAGGTGCGCATTGGTCACTTTGTCGAGGCACAGCTGCTCGAGGCGCTGAAGATCGACTACATCGATGAGAGTGAGGTGCTCACCCCGGCCGACGAGGAGTGCCACATCGATAAGATCCGGTTCTCGATCCCCTTTGTCTGTGGGGCCCGCAACCTGGGCGAGGCCTGCCGGCGTATCGCCGAAGGAGCGGCAATGATCCGCACCAAGGGCGAAGCGGGTACCGGCAACATCGTGGAGGCGGTACGGCACATGCGCACGATGAACCGGGAGATCCGCCTAGTCCGCAACATGCCAAGGGAAGAGCTAACGGGTTTTTGCCGGGACCACGGAATCCCTTACGAGGTGGCGCTCAAGGTGCACGAAGCAGGTCGCCTACCCGTCGTGAACTTCGCCGCCGGCGGTATCGCCACGCCGGCGGACGCTGCCCTGATGATGCAGCTCGGTTGCGACGGCGTATTCGTCGGATCGGGTATTTTCAAGTCCGGCGACCCGGCTCGACGTGCAGCCGCCATCGTCCAGGCCACAACCTACGCCGACGACCCCGAGAAGATTCTGGCCGTATCCTCCGACCTGGGAGAGCCCATGGTCGGTCTCGATATCCCCACCATCCCGAAGGAAGAGCGTCTAGCCGATCGCGGCTGGTAAGGAGGCCGAGGCGTGCCCGACATCGGCATCCTCGATCTGCAGGGGGGCGTGGTCGAGCATTTGGAGCACTTGGCCGCATTGGGTGTATCGGGCAGGCGGGTAAAAAAAACAGCAGATCTGGAAGGTCTGGGGGGATTAATCATTCCCGGCGGCGAGAGCAGCTGCCTGATCCGCCTGCTGCGCCGCTACGGGCTCGACCGGGAGATCGAAGAAGGCATCCGTAGCGGGCTCAAGCTCTGGGGCACCTGCGCCGGAGCAATTCTTCTCGCCCGAGAAATCCTAGGCGAGGAATCCGGCTTAGGACTGATCGACATCCGAATACAACGCAACGCTTTCGGCGGCCAGCTCGACAGCTTCAATCTCACCGCCGATATCCCGGCGGTCGATCCCGACCCTATCCCGCTGACCTTCATCCGCGCCCCGAAGATCCTCCAGCTTGGCGAGGACGTATCGTCATTGCTCCAGATCGAGGACTACCACGCCGCCGCCGAGAATCAGGATATTCTGGTCACGGTCTTTCATCCCGAGCTTACCCCCAGTCTTGCCTTTCATCGTTACTTCGCCGGCAAGTGCGGAATTTCAGTCCCGGGCGATAAAAAGCTTCACCCAGACTGGCAAGCAGATTCCTGGGTCAGCTACGCGCCTATTCCTTGATCCGGGTCGCCCGCTCCGGGGACGGAAGGCGCGCTCACCAGAAGCGGTCGCTGATGTCGCGCGCGGGCGACATAGCCACTTCTGCGAGATTTTGTCCTCTATCACCGCGTGCGCGGCTATTCGGGATCCCTAGCGACACGAAACCCCAGCATATTGAGCCGAGTATCGGAAGCAAAGCGGTGGCGAGCCGCATTGCGCATCGATCGGGCGGGTTTGTTGAACGCCCCCCCACGCGCAACGCGATAACGGCACGCCCCCGGTACAATCCAAGCCCTACCATCGGACGGAGCAGCCACGTAGTTTGCATGGTAGCAGTCAGCTACCCACTCCATCGCGTTACCGGACGTATCGTAGAGACCGAAAGGATTCGGTGCGAAGCTTGCTACGGGTGCAGTCGAGCGGTTATCCCATTGAGATCCGCATTCGAAACAGACGGCTCGCCCGCTATCGACATTCCGGCCCCACCAGTAGGGCGAAGAACTGCCCGCTCGTGCGGCATATTCCCACTCGGCCTCGCTCGGTAACCGATAACCCCTCCCCGTCTGGCTTGATAGCCAATCTGCATAGGCCTGCGCGTCGCGCCAGGTCACATCGACCACCGGATGTTTTCCTCGCCCCCACCCGAAGTCATTTGGTAGACGCCTGCCGGTTGACCGAGCGAAAAGATCGTACTCGTCGAAAGTCACTTCGTAGACTCCCATCAGGAATTTGCCGATTCTTACTTCGCGGATAGGATTGGCGTCGTCGGTCCCGAATTCCGGCCGGCTGCCCATGCGAAAATGCCCCGCGTTGAGCGCAATCAATGTGGGCCCCGGGGATCCCACCTTGAGTCGTTCCCGAATTTCTTCGACGTACAAGGGTTGCGGAGCACCCGATAGCGCAACCTCCCGCACATCCGTTTGTTTGAGCGGCTCCACAAGCTCGCGTGCGGTTTTCTCAAACATGGAAACCTGCTTGTCTGTAGACTGCTCCGGAACCTCGGAAGGGAAGTCAGGTGGGTCACTGGAGAACAGCTCTTCCACGTGCCGCGGCCGCAAGCCGACGTATATCAGGGCGGCAAAAAGCGTCCCGATGATTAACCACTGCGCAATGGGAAGAAAGTACGTCCGCACAAGCGAAGCGCGGTCTGGCGCCGGTGTTGTCTCCGTGTCCGTTGCCGTCACAGTCGACGACGCGTGCCCATGCCCATAGGCAGCAAGCGCAAGCTCTCCACTTAATTCCTTGAACGCAGCCTGCAACTCCTGCTGTTCCTTTTCAAGCCGAGCCACGGCCTCCTTCTTCGCTTCCAACTCACGCTTCTTATGTTGAAAGCGGCTCTGAAGCTTGTCGAACGCCTTGACTCGGTTTTCCAAGTCCTCGCGCAAGCGCTGACCATTTTCCGTCGCCTCGACCAGCGCCTGCTCCTTGCTGTCGAAGGATCGACGCAGATCCTCCAGTTCCCGCTCCAGACTCTGCAAGCGCCCTTCGGACTCGCGTTGCCTCGTTCTCGATCCGGTTCGTTCCGATGCAAGGGCATCGCCGAGACGTCCGTTCTCTTCCCGGGCAAGCTGAAGGCGCCGCCGCAGGATGGACAGTTCGTCCCCGAGAGCTTCCCCCTGCCGCAATCCGATGCCTCCACTCGAAGGAAGCTGCGCAACGTCCCGCGAGTATGGACTGGGTGAATCGCCGGCAAACAAACTGTCGGAATCATCCCCGTTGTTCATCGTCACGCCCTGATTATCTTGGTCGTTGGTCTCGTGGCTAGCTCGGGCAAACGTTCAACGAACGGTTCTAGTCGAATTCAAGCAAACCACAGGCCGATAATCAGTTTATCTTGATTGTGTTGCCAACTTCGTGAACTCCGTCTCGTGACGAGACGCGGGATTCCGGCAATTACCAGGTTTACGCGGCGGCTTTTCTGCGCGGCGATAGCGTATTCAGGGAAGCTCCGGAAATACCAGCCTGCTCCGGCAGTCATCATCATGTTGCGATCGGGACACCGGGTGTGCTTGCCCAGGGCTCGGCGGTCGCACACTTCATCCGCAGCTTCTTCTGGTGCATGACCCCACGAAAGGTCTGCCGGTTGCGTACTTGAAAAGCACGACATCGCCCGGGGCGAGCCTGAACCGCGCTATCCTTGCGCGCTCCCTTGTCAGCTCGAGGGCCAGCGATTTTGCGTGCCCTGCATCCGGGTCAAAAACGAGGATTCGGCTTCGGTCGAGTCCCCGTTCCGCGACGCTGAAATCGAAACGCACGCGGACGGTTCCTGGCTCCTCGTTGTCGTTCGGCGGGCTGGCGCCGGCATGCCTCACGTTTTGGAGCATCAGGTAATGCTCTCCGGTATCGTCCCGGAAAAAGCCGGCTAGAATCTCCATACCCTGGCTCTGCGCGTCGTCCGCCGGCCTCAGGTCCTCGAGATAAGGGTCATCTCCGGCACCGCGCCGCCAAGCGCGAGTACCTTTCGGCTGGAGCAGCGGCAGCAACGCAAGGTAGCGGACGTCGGTACTCCAAAGACGGGTAGTGACCCGGAGATAGGCCGCCAAATCATGATTGATGCGCGCCGCCTCCTGCCACAGGGGCGACTTAACCCCTTGGTAACCAGGCGCTCGGAAGAATGCCGGGGCGATCCCGTCTGTACTGTTCTGATAAATGAACCAGGTGAACCCCGAATATCCGTAGACCAACCCGCTCATGGCATCCCAACGCAGATCGCTGGCCGTGAGCTTGTCTCCTGCGCTCTTGCGGAAGCCGTAAAGGTAGCGCCAGTAAGGCCTGTCGTACTTCTGTGCGTACCGACGAATCAACTCGAGGCTTCGGTACAGGCTGTTGCCCAGGTTATAGCGGTCGAAGGAGAAAACGTCGATCCCGAGCTCCTCTCCCGCGTAGTCCAGGATGCGTTCAACATCCCGGACCTCGGTGCTAAAGTTGATGACGACCAACGCTCCTGGATCAGCGGCACGAACCGCGGCGACCCCCTCGCGGAAGGGCAGGACCCCAGCAACCCCTTCCGCATTCAGCCCTGGCTCGTCACCGATTTGAAAGCCAATCCGGCCGGGTCTGGCAGGCCCGATGCCTCCCAGGACCTCTCCGCCATCCCGCGATCTGCCCTTCTTATCCAGCCAGGAGAAAAAACGCAGCTCCGACCGACTGCTCGCCTTCCAATCTGAAAGCTGCCGCGGGAGACCGGTCGCCCAGAGGTGCAGGGCCGTAGCATTGAATCCGTAAAAATAGTCGCCCACGAACTCGAGCGGCGGCGGCCCCTCGGTCAGCATAAGCGCGCTAACGAACGGCGGATCTGCGCGCAGGCTGCGCCACACCCGGTCGAGCGGTGGGGGCTCCCAACCCTTTTCAGAAGGAGCGGGAAGCGCGGACGGTAGCTCCCGGCGGGCGATGTCGAACGCCGTACAACCGGCGATCAGGAACGCCAGCCCGACGAGAAGGCTCAATGGCCGCAATGCCGACTTGCGTTCGCCGCTTAACCGCAAGATTATTGGTAATGCAGTATTATGCTATCGAAGCGGAACGCATCTCAATTGGATGCGTGAGTGGGTGCCATACAAGAATGGTGTGCTACCTGCCGCATTGGATTTCGATGTGAAATCCAATGCTGTAAAAAGTACAGCTTTTCTACGTCGCGCGGACTAGGCGCACAGGTCGTAGGAAATCGTTACGCCAACTTTCCGCACCCTGCAGATTCGAATACCGCGGCCCGAATTCCCAAAGAGCTCGCGCAAGCTGACCTCATGGTAGTCTTCGAGCACTCAATCCTTCTTTTTCGGTGATTCCAAGACTATCATCGGCCGGCTATCGGGACCGGCGCGGTGCAAACCCGGATCCAGATAGCGAAGGGGTAAGGTCGTGCGCACCGACAAGGAAAGCAAGGATGGATCCAAATATTTTTTCATCAGGCGGCGTCCCTTACCCGAGATCGTCATCTTCTTGAGCATGGCCACCTTTTTCAACGCATCTTCGGTCGGTTTCTTGCCGCCGTTGCGCCGATAGTTGCGGATGACCGCAGCGGTGTAATTGAGGGTTTCGGCATAGGTGACATTGCTGTTGGTTCGATCGACCGTGCCCTCGCCCGCGTTGTAGGCCATGATGGTCCGGCCGTAGTCGTTCTTGTACTTACGAAGCAGCCGCTTGAGGTGGCGTGTTCCTGTATTGACATTAATCTTGGGATCGAACAGGGCGGACGCGTTGGTGACGCCATAGTCCGCGGCCGTCATGGGCATGACCTGCATGAGTCCGATTGCACCAGCGCGGGACACCGCGTGGGCATTGTAGGCGGACTCGGCGGCAACGACCGCATGCACCAGTTCGCGCTCAACGCCGTACCTCTTGGCTGTCCTATCGATCAAGGGCTTGAGCTTCTTTTTGCTTGGGCGCGGTTTGTCGGGAGGAGTGGGAAAAGCCTTGGCTTCATCCGACCCATTGGCTACTGAGTCAGACTGGACCTTCTCCGTTCCGGCATCCTTTTTTGCATCCGGCTCTTTTGAATCAGCCTGCATCATCTCGGCGCCGGCTTCCTTTTCGTCGTCCTGTAAGACCGCGTCAGCTCGGATCTTCTCTGCGCCGGTATTCTTGTCAGCCCCGGGCTCGGCGGCTCCAACCGCAAAAGTCATGATAAGAAGGACAAAGAGTGGAAATCGTGCCGTGGATATCATTTACCACCAGGCCTCCGGATGGTTCCTTACAAACAACAAGTACGGGTGCTTGGCCTTACCCCGCCAAGTCGGTCAACACCTCTCATTCGCCATTCTATACATCGAGGATCAGGTCACAACCCTATCCGATGAACAGATACCAGGAAATCCGCTGGGGATCCACGGGTTGTACACCCAGGAGCACCAAAAGCACACTGGTAACCGCACCACCAAGCATCCCGCTGAACAAACCGAAAGGAACTTGCCTCAGAACCTCATCTATCGCGTCTTTGGGCTCTGCCTCAAGGGAGGCAGCCGTGATTCCCCCCCATGATCCAGATGCCGGCACCGGCAACGGAGGCGATCAGCCCTGCGACAACCACCTACTGGAAACGCAGAGGTCACGACAGTTTATCCTACAAACCGACAGAAGCCACAGAAGGTCGCGACATGAGGAACAGGCATACTGCCCGATCAGCACTCGCCCGTCTTGGACACGCTTGCGCCTGCTTGCTCCTCACCGCAGCCAACACAGGCTGTAAAGACCCCGGCGAGCTCCAACACTCCGCTGATGTGGTTCGACCCGTCAAGACCTTTGTCGTGCCCATCCCTAACAAGGGTGCCGACATCGAGCTTCCAGGTCAGGTCCGCGCACCTGAGCAGGTCGATCTCGCCTTCGAGGAGGTGAAGGGGAAAATTATCGAGCTGCCCGTCGCCGGGCAAGAAGGCCAGCGGATCACGAAGGGCGAGTTGCTGGCCCAGATCGATCCGGCAGGCTTTCGAGTGGCCCTGGGCGACGCCGAGGAGCGTCTCTACGAAGCTTACTCGGTACTGGAGCTAGCACGGGCCGAAAATGAGCGCATGGGGGAGATGAAGCGAATAAACCCGGACCTGGTCAGCGCTTCGATGCTCGGGCGCACGCGCCAGAAGCTCGAACAGGCCGAGGTACGCCACAAATCCGCGCAGCTCGAGGTAGACAAGGCCGAAGAGCTTCTCGAGTACAGCAGCTTGCGGGCGCCCTTCACGGGGATCATCGTCCGCACCCTCGTGGCTGAGGGCCAACAGGTGCAGGCGGGCGAGCCCATCGTCAGCCTACAGGATATCACCCACCTGGAGGTCCTGGCGGAGGTATCCGAGCGTCTGATCTCGCCTGAGCGGAAGCCGGGGCAACAGGGAATCTCCGCAACCGCTCGCATCGCCTCCGTCCCGGGCAAGGAGTTTCCTTTGACGTTCAAGGAAGCGACGGCCACCGGCGACCCATCCGCCGGCACCTATCGCATCCTGTTTGAGATGCCCAAGCCGAAGGATATCGATCCGAGGCCGGGCACGACCGCAACCGTCAACCTCTCCGGTGAGGGACAAGGGATGAGTGCCGGTCCCGTATCGATCCCCGCCGTCGCCCTGATGACGGATCCGGATGGCCAACATTACGTCTGGTTGATAGTCCCGGAAGAGCTGCGTACCTACCGCCGGGACGTGCGCATCGGCAGGCTCGCGGGGTCGGATCAAATCCAGATCCTGAGGGGGTTGACCGGCGGCGAGTGTATCGTCGTCGCTGGTGTCATGCAGCTGTCCGAAGGCCGACAGGTGCGTTTGTGGGAGGCCCAAGAAGCAGGTCAGGCCGAGTGAACATCGCCGAGCTAGCGATCCGAAATCGCACCTTCACCTGGACCCTGTCCATCGCCGTCCTGGTCCTCGGCTGGCTCGCCTTCGAAAGACTCCCGCGCCTCGGAAACCCGGAGATTTCGCTCGCCGAGGCGCGCGTGGTCACCCCCTATCCGGGAGCCTCGGCTGCCGAGGTCGAGCAGGAGATTTCAGAAAAGATCGAAATGGCCGCAGGCCAGCTCAATCAGCCGAAGCGGGTGGAGTCCTATTCCTCTCGCGGACTCTCGGTCGTCAGCGTCCTCATCCAGGACGGGTCCGACAGACATGCTCTGCCCTTGATCTGGACCCGGCTCGAGCGCGAGGTTGACGAAGTCCAGCCCAGGCTGCCACCTGGGGCCGGCCCCTCAATCGTCGAGGCCGATGTCGGCAAGCTCTTCGGCTCCTACTACGCGTTATTCGGCGAGGGCTACACCCCCGCCGAGCTCAAAGGCGTCGCCGAGATGTTGCAGAAAGAGCTGTCCAGGATCGATGGTATCGAAAAGGTGATCCTGTTTGGCACACAACAAGAAACCATCTACGTCGAGATCTCTCGGGCCAAAACCGACGCCCTGGGCATAGGGATCGAACCTATTCTCGCCGCCCTACGCAGCAAGAATCTGCCAGCCGACGCGGGACGTATCCGAGTCGGACCGGAACATGTGGCCATTGACCCGAGCGAGCTCTACCACTCCGAGCAGGACCTGAGCGACCTCATGATAGCCGCAGGCCGGGATCGGCTGATAAGGCTCGGGGAGGTTGCGGAAATTCGCCGCGACTACGAGACCCCCCCGCCCGGACTGCTGAGGGTCGACGGTCTGCCCGCTGTCGGCATCGGCGTCGCAACGGCGGCTGACGCCGATTCGATCGTCGCCGGGAAAGCGATAAAAAGACGGCTGGCCGAGTTGACTGAAAAAATACCCATAGGCATGGAGCTAAAGGCCATCTATCTGCAATCCGACGCGGCTGAAGAGGCCATCGACGCATTCATCAACAGGCTGGTCCTGGCCCTGGCCTTGGTTGTCTCCGCCCTTGTGCTCGTCCTGGGACTACGTGTCGGACTGGTAATCGCGCTGGTTAGCCTGCTGACACTGGCCGGTACCATCACGGTCATGGCCTGTTTTCAGATCGCCCTGGAGCGGGTTTCATTGGGAGCACTGATCATGGCTACGGGCCTGATCCCGGCAAATCCCATCCTTGTGGTGCACGGCATGCGGTTGCGCATGGATGACGGGGTGGCGGGCATCGAGGCGGCCCGGGAGACGACGGCCCGATACGCCGTGCCCCTGCTGGCCGGCACGGCCGCGATCGCCCTCGCCTTCGCGCCTATTGCGGGCTTGAACGACAGCACCGGGGAGTACGTGCACGCAATCTTCCCCGTGATCGTTACCTCGCTGTCCGTCAGCTGGGTAGCCTCCGTGACGATCGCGCCCGTGCTTGCGGATCGATTTCTCAAATCGGCAGCCCGTACCGACGAGCGGAGATCTCGCTGCAGCGCCCGTTACGGCCTATTCTGGCGACGATTTTTCGCGGTGGCTATCCGCCACCGCTGGTCGGTTCTCGCAGGCAGTGCCCTCCTATTTGCACTGTCGCTCATCGGCTTCGGCTTCGTGACTCAAATCGTCTTCCCCTACTCCGCTCGGCCCCTCTTCCTGGTCGAGGTCTATTTCCGCGAGGGAACGCACATCCGGGAGACAGAGCGCTGGATGGACGAGATTCAGGCATCTCTGCACCAATATCCTGGCGTCGCCAGGGTCGTGACCGCCATAGGCTCCAACCATCCGCGATTTCTACCAACGCTCAGTTCGAATCCGGACCCGGGGAGCCACTACGCCGTCAGCTTGGTTGCGGTCGACAAGCCTGGGCGGATCAACGAGATCCGATCCCGGATCCAGGCCGACCTCGGGGAGCGCTTTCCGAACGCTCTCTTCGAGGTCAGGAGGCTCGTGGAGGGACCGGAGAGGGTTGATGGGGGAATACGGCTGCGAATCAGCGGCCCCGACCCGGCCGAGCTGCGGCGCTTGGCGGACCGTGTCAAGTCCGTGATCGCTTCGGATCCGGACGCCACGGCGGTGCGTGACGATTGGGGGGCCAAAGTAAAGGTCGCGCGACCCATCCTCGCCGCAGACAGGGCACGCCGGCTCGGCATCGACCGCGGGCGAATAGCAACCGCTCTGCGTACCAATTACTCGGGCACCCACACCGGCTATTACCGAGAGGGCGGCAATCTCATCCCTATAGTCGCCCGGGCGCCGAAGCAGGAGCGCAGCAAGGTGGACGACATGGCCGACATCCATGTAACCAGCCCCCTTCGTGCCGACAAGATCTCAATGCAGCAGTTGGTTGACCGGCTGGATACCGTCACCGAAGATGCCCGGCGCTTCCGGCGCGATCGCCTACGGACAATCACCGTCCACGCCGATGTCGAGCAAGACCTGACCTTCGAGCTTCTCGAGCGTATCAAGCACCGGGTAGAGGCAGCCTTGAAGCCAAATCTGGCGGCCCACCCGGGCCATGACCCAGAGCCGAGATTCGAAAGTCGAGCCGATACCGTTCCCATCGTCGAAGCCGACACGATTCCGCTGAAAGGCAAGCCCGGGTACTTCATAGGTTGGGGCGGCGAGGCGGAAAGGTCGGCGGAGCTCCGAACGTTGCTGTGGTTCGCGATTCCCCCCTATTTTGGCCTGACGCTGCTGATGCTCATCTTGCAGTTCAGCGACCTGCGCCAGCCGCTGATCATCCTGCTCACCGTACCTCTATCCATGGTTGGGATCACTGCCGGGCTGCTGCTGACAGGCCAGCCCTTCGGCTTCATGTCCCTGCTCGGCATCCTGGTCCTGTCCGGCATTCTAATCAGGAATGCCATCCTTCTCCTGCACCGCAGCGACTTGGAGATCCACCCTGGCGAGCCGCGGCTGGAAACCATCCTGCGGGCCGTTAGCAGCCCCTTGCGTCCCATTGGCCTCGCCGCCTCGACCAGCATCCTGGCTTTTTTACCGCTGCTGCGCGACGAGCTCTTCGCCTCGATGGCCGTAACAGTCATAGCCGGTCTCGTGGTTGGCACTCTGTTGTCCCTGGTCATGGTGCCGGTGCTGTACGCGATTCTGTTCGCGATTCAAAACGAGGAGGCAGTCTGAGCCAGAATCTGTAACCCTGTCCGCGACACATCGGGCCGGCGAAAAGACAAGCAAGCCGGCAACTTCATCGAGAGACATCGCCTCAATACCCGAAGGGCCCCACTTCCCTTTCCCCGGGGGACCGTCGCAGCGGAGCCGCTCGGCGCGGAACGGCAAAGCGACTGGGTGACGGTCGGCGAATCACCTCGCGGCGAGGCAGGATTTGACCCACGAACGGCGGCGGCGCTGGCGCGGGCTCCGATTGAGGGGACGGAGACTCCTGGTCGGGTAAAGACTCCGGTTCCGACGGGGTGGACGCGACTTGCGTATCGCTCACCTGCGGGCTTGGGAGAGCGACGTCCGGATTCTCTGCGACCCAGATGTCGTAGAGAGCCCCCCACGCCTTTGCCGTAACGATGCTCGCCGTCTCCTCCGCAGTCAGACCGATCGACTTCAGCCAGCTACGAATCGATTCCTTTTGAGCCTCGGCCACGGCCTTGTCACGCCAAGCTGGAATGCGGATCGCCATGATGTCACCGAGTGTCTCGCCGACGCCGTCGGGCAAGGGAAAGGAAGCGGCTTGCGCTGCGAGCTTGCGATCCTCCTCCAGAATGACACGTGCGCGCGCGACCATGATTTCGATACGCAGTCGCTCTTCCTCGAGGCGCTGCTGCTCATCTTCCAGCCGTTGCGCCTCTTCGCCGGCAAGAGCAGACTCCAGATCTTCCTCCGCGGTCGCGATAGACCCCTTGTCTGCATCCTCAGTCGCGGGCTCTTCTTGTACAAGGCTGGGTACATCTGCTGTCAACCAGGGTTTCGACTCATAGAGCCCCCAAATAACACCGCTAAAGACAGCGGACCCGACCGCAATGATGGCGAATAGGCCAAGCAGGGACAAGACCGCCCGACGCAACCGCGGGACGGCAATGACAACGAGGAAAAGGGCAAGACCGATGGTGATCTCGAACATAGGTCGTTCTCGAGGTCGACGGCAATACGAGGACGGGTAAAGCGTTGCCGCAGGTATCTGAATTATGGTTCAGTATGGTTTTTTCTGCACCTTATTGGAGCAGGCGTCTTGGAAAGAAGCCTCTGACTCTTTGGGTACGCCGACCGATTCTCCTATCAAGAAGTTTGGACGTTTATCATTGGCGAAAACCGTCGGTCGCGCACTTCAAGCCGCCTCGTTGTCCCTTTCCATTGCTTCGATCGCGCCACGGGCGCGCCGAAAGCGTTCCTCTAGGGCGGCCGCCTCTGACACCGGGGCGGACCCGCACAGGTACCACTGTTGCAGCAACCGGGAAGTAGCCTCCAAGGGGTCCTTCTCACCCTGTCGCATGTGTTCCGTGAGGCGCGCGACCTGAAACCGCAAGCGCTCCTTGACGAGGTCCGACGGCGAGTCGATCTGGGCGAGGATCTCCAAGTGCAGGCATAGCTCGGCGCGACGCTCACCATTGGCCACAAAGGAGCTGAGGAATGCCTGCAGCTTGTCACCGCCCTGCGCCCACGCCTCTCGGGCCCGGCTAAAGCGCCTTGTGATCGCTGCCTGCAGATCCGAGCTGCGCTGTGTGGGAAGTGCCTGCCATTCCGTTTCGATTGCCTCGAGGGCCAGGTGAGATCCCACACCTTCTTCCAGAGTCCGTTCCAGGCGCTCGCACAGGGCCGCTTGATCAGCGAGCAGATCCAGGTCCCGGCGGCGCTGCTCCTTCAGGCGCGCCTGGCGGCGGTGCTCGATCAGGCTACGGGCCTTTCGCCAGCGCTGTGACAGCCTGGGCGCGGCCTGGCGCGGTACGGGCATTGCTTCGGAATTCCGCCAGTGTATATCCAACTCCCGAAGGGCGGCCGCCAGCTCATCCGCCCCGGCATCCGATTCGGACAGCTTCTCTGCCTCCGCACACAGGTCCTCGCGTTGCTGAAGGTTCTCGCTGAGCTCGTTGGCATGCGCCTCTTGCTGCTCTTTGCGGCGGGCGAACACGGCATCGCTGGCCGCACGAAAACGTTGCCATAGCCGATTTTCCTCTTTCTGCCGTGCCGGAACGCTGGTGCTCCACTGTCGCTGGAGCCGTTTAGTCTCCTCGATGGCTCGGTCGAGATCCGACTCCTGGACCTGGGCCTCGACTCGGGCGATGAGCTCGCGCTTGTGCGCCTGGTTGCGATTTCGCTCGTCGGCCAGATGACCATCCAGACGCTTCAAAGCGCTGCGGAAACGTTTCTCCAACAGCTTACGGTGGCGACCGTCCACAGGCCCCATGGCGGCCCAGTCCTGGCGCATCTCCCGTTCCGCACGTACCGCCTTTCTCCAATCCATGCGTTCCCAGTCCGCTTGGTCGAGGAAGGTTTCCAGCTCTGCGCATAGCTGCTCGCGCTGCTCTCGATTGGCGTCGCGCTCGGCCGCCTGCTGGTCCATATAAGGCTTGCAACGTGTATAGACACGCTCCGAGGCGATGTGAAAGCGCTCCCACAAAGGATGGTTGAGCGGTGAACCGCCCTTGTCGAGTCCTTTCCACTCCATCTGCAGATCCTTTAGTCTCAACGCCACAGCCTCCAGACGCATATCCTCCGAGGCGAGCGCCTCCATGGCGACGCACAACCCCTCACGGTGCTGATCCGTTCCCCACTTGCGCCACTTCTGCAGTTCCCGCAACCTGGGCGCCAGCGTCCCCAGCCTACCGCTTGCTTGCGAGTATGCCTTGCGCGTTAATCCGCTGGATTCGATCAGGTCGATGCCGGCCTGAATGCTTTGGAAAAGCGGCTCGGCATCCCTGAGACTGCCCTTTTCGATGGCGTCCGTGAGCTCGTCGAGCTTTTCCGAAAGCGACGCGAGTCGCTTCTCGGCCTGTACCTTCTGCCTGTTCAGACGCTCATCGAGCGCTTTGCGCAGTTCGCCGAAACGGTCCGCGACGGACTTGTCGGCTCCCTTTGCGTCGACGAGATGCTCGACTTGATCCACTAGCCCGAGAACCTGCTTGCGATCCAAGGGCCTCGCTCCATCGAGGGCCTGTTCGGCACGAGCGACGAGCCTCTTCAGCTTCAGATTGCGCCGGACTATGCCGGAAAGCTCATCCAGGCGTGCTACGGCTGCTTCGCGGACAAGCCCGTATTCGCGTTCCAACGATTTCTGTTCCATTTCCGGGAGGGACGCCAGCTCATTCCATCGGGCGGTGATCCGCTCCAGATCATGAGCTAGCTGCGCATCGTCGCCCAAGGTCGAAAGGGTCCGCAGTTCCTCGAGCAGCCCGCTGCGCTGCGCCCTTACGGCCTCGCGGCTCTCCTCGGCCGCAATCTGGGCCTCGTGCGCGTTGCGGTAATCTTCGTAGGCCCCCAGAAATCGGCTGCGTAGATCCCGGTAGCGCTCCTTGTTCTCCCGGTCCGTTTCCTGCTCTATCTGCACCCACTGTCGATCAAGCAGATCCAACATAGCGCGATCCTGTACCCAGCGCCCAAAGCGGCCGAGGCGTTCGAGCTTCCCATACAGCTCCTCGCACTGAGAACGGACGCGATCGGGCAATGCCTCCTGTTCGTTAATCTCCTTGAGCTTCCGGCGCGCGAGGCGATAGACCCGCTTGTCCTTCCTGCCAATTTTCTTGACGACCCGTTCGAGGGCACTCTTGTCGCCGAGCCGCTCGACAGCCGCGCCGCGATTTGCCGCTAGGGCGTCGTTGAGGGCACAAGCACAAATCACATCCTGGCTCGCGACCTTGGCGATTGACGCCCTGCGTATCTCGGCCTCCTGCCCGCCGAGCGCTATCTGCTCGAGATGTCGCTGATCCTCCAGAATGGCGATTTCCGCCAACCGCTTCGTCAGATCCGGACCCTGCTCTTCCCGCCCGCACAGCAGGGCACGGTAGCGATCGCCGGCAACCTCGCGTACGCCGCTGTCTGGATCCGAAGAAGCGATCTCGCGCAGCTCGGGTAGACGTCTGATTCGACGGCAGGCATCGCGGCGAATCCCGGAGTCCTGATCACTCCGGGCGATCCGGATCAGGTCATCCTGGTCATCTGGAAAAGAAGTGGGCCGTTTCGCCCTGCGAAGGAGTCGTCTAAAGATCATTGGACGCTTTGGGCCCCGGCCGCACGTCGCTCCACGCCGAACCCATCGGGCTCAACCAACCCCCCGTTGGCCAATCGATGACCCAGGTACATCAAACATGCCTTGACTATCAGATCAGGCCGTCACGAACAAAGGGATTGCTGCGGCGCTCAATACCAAAGCTCGACATGGGGCCATGCCCCGGAATAAACCGGATGTCGTCGCCTAGCGGAAAAAGGTTCCGGCGTATGGAGTCCACGAGATGTTGGTGGTTGCCACGCGGCAAGTCCGAGCGACCGACCGAGCTCTGAAACAAAACATCTCCCACTTGCGCGAGTCTAGATTCCTCGTCGAAAAACACCACGTGTCCGGGCGAATGGCCAGGGCAATGGATGACGTGAAGCTTCAGCGCCCCGATTCGAACCGAATCGCCATCCTCCAGCCAGCGCCCGACGCTGACGGAACGAACTTCCGGGACGCCGAACAGCTGACTTTGAGCCAGAAGGGACTTGAGAAGGAAATCGTCATCCCGATGGGGACCCTCGACAGGCAGGTCGAAGCGCTCGGCAAGATCGGCGACACCGCCCACGTGATCCAGGTGGCCATGGGTAATCAGAATCTTTGTCGGCTCGACCCCCACATCCTTGATCACACCCAGTACGCGCTCCGGCTCGCCGCCCGGGTCGACGACGGCGGCCTGACCTGTTTGGTCGCACCACAACAACGTGCAGTTCTGCTGGAAGGGTGTGACGGGAATGATCTTGAATTTCAGCATGGTTCGGTTCGGCGCGCTTGTTTCTGCACGCGAAAGCTCCTTCACAATCGCCTCGAAGACTCGCTCCAATCAGCTTGCCCGCAATTTGTCATAGAGACGGTCTTTCATCAAAAGGCGCTCTTTCTTCAGCTCTTCGATCGTTTCGTCGGTCACGGGTGTACCCAGCTCCTCCAGCTTGCGGACACGGGTGTCCAAGTCGTCGTAATCCCTCATTAAATGCGCAAACTCCTCGTCCGAACCGCTGAGTGACGCGATCTTCTCCTCCAGATCCGGAAACTCGTGACGCAGGTCGTGGGATTCGCCAAGCATGGATTCACGCCTCCTCTTTGCTGTAGTTAGTGCGGAAGCATTATGGTAACAAAACGTCGGAGGTGGGTCCCCCGACCTGATACCGCCGCGCACCGGCGTCTACTTACTCGCCTGGGCGTCGAGCCGCTTCACGACCTCCGCTGTAAGATCCAAGCTTTCGTCGATATAGATAAGACCACTCTGCTGGCGCTCGAACACGACGGAGACCTGCTTGTCCTTGGCCACTGCGGCGATAATCGCCTGCGCGGGCACAAAAATCTCTTTCCCGACCTTGCCTTGCTCCTGCACCAATTCCTGCTGCGCCTTCGCCGCCTTGAGCTGGAATGCTCTTATGCGTTCCTGGACCTCCGCCTTTCTTTTCTCGGACTCCTCCTTGCTCATCAGGGGCCCATCCCGTTCCAGTGTCTGCTGTAATTGACGGATTGACTGCTCCTCTTCGGCAAGCTCCTGCTGTTTAGGTGCGAATTTCTCTTTGAGCGACTGCTGGGCCTGCTGGCCCATTTTGCTCTTGTCGAGCAGAACCTGCATGTCCACATAGCCGATTGGCCCGGCCTCCGCCCCTTGGACGGGAATCGTGAGCAGCATTGGGAGGATAAAGAGTAAGAGTCGTTTCATGGGAAGGTTTCTCCGCCGTGCAGATTGTTTCTTAGAACCCGGATTCTACCCGTCTGGAGGCGATGCCGGTATAGGCAACGGCGATGTCCGGACACTGCGCATCGGCAGAAGCGCTCGCTTCAGACCCTCCCCGGCGGATTTCCCGTCGAATGAGAGTTTTCATTGAGGCGCTCGGCTGATAGATTCGTGCTACCTGTCGGCATCAGAGAGTTTGGAGTTAAAGAAACGGTGGGTAACTCACTTCAAGACCAGCTGCTCAAGGCCGGCCTCGTCGACAAGCAGCAGGTGAAGCAGGTCCGTTCATCAAAGCGTAAGAACGGCAAGCAGCTTGGAGGCAAGGGAAAGCCCGACGATGAGGGTCGACAGCGCGCGCAGAAAGCCGCAGCTGAGAAGGCACGACGCGACAGCGAGCTCAATCGGCAGCAGCAGGAAGAGGCGCGACGCAAGGCCCAGGCAAACGAGCTGCGCCAACTGATTCACGCTAACCGTATCCCGCGGGGGGAAGGGGGCATCGCCTACAGCTTTCTCGACGGGGACAGCATCAAACGCATTTATGTAACGGCCGATCAGCGCAACAAGCTCGCCAAGGGAAATCTGGCACTCGTGCGCCAAGACACGGGTTTTGAGCTGGTATTGCCGGAGATCGCAGAACGGATCGGCGCGCGCGACGAGCGCCTGGTGGTCCTGCTGAATCGACCCGGGGAAGAAGGTGATGCAGACGACGACTACGGAGACTTCAAGGTGCCCGACGATTTGATGTGGTGATTCCCGTCGGATCGACGCGAACCTCACAGCCCGGTTAGCCGTCGTTCCGTCGATCGCCGGTTTCGCGCAGCAGCTTCGCTCGGACTTCGAGCCCTGCGAGAAGTGTTTCCAGAGTCTCTAAAGCGTCACCTATGAGCGATCGAGCCAGTTTCGCGGTCAATCCCTTGGCGGTACTTCTGCTGTTGTCCGAAACGACCTTGAGAACCTGCACCAGCTCGGCACTGGACCATCGGCAGGCCGTCGCGAAGAAGCCACTCGCCTCCATGTCCACCATGCCCTCGCGCTGGTAGATCAAGTCCGGCCGATCCAGGGTCAGGAGGTCATCGGCACGGCAGGGTCTGTCTTGACCGAGGATCGGATACCAGACACGACCCGAACCTTCGTCGGTTATGCTGCTTGCGAGCAACACGTCTCCAATGCGCCGCCCAGCGTGTCCCGCGACGCCTAGATTCACCCAGACGGCCTCGCGCGGGCACCTTTCCAAAGCGCCGAGAAAGGCGGCTCCGGCCGCCGCGTTGATCTTGCCAGGGCCGGTGACAATCAGACTGATTTGCCCGCGCCGAAAGAGGGGGAAACCAAGATCCGGTTGCACGCGCTCCAAATCGAGCCGGGAAGCGATGGGTTTGGCCTCCGCAGGAAGGGCCACAAGAAGGTTGATCAAGGACACGGTATTTGGACAGGCGTCTGTTAGCATTGGATCATAAGGTCAACAACGAACCAGGATGCGGCTCGAACATCCCAAGAGATGGTATGCTGCCGAACAAGCGGTTGCATACCCGACCTTGGCAACCGACGCATCGATGGTATAGCGGGGGGAAAGAATAAATCGACCGCCAGTTTATGAAGGACCACCAACGATGCACGATGAGCTCGCTGATATCCAAGGGCTTAAACAGAAGCTCGCCGAGCTCGATTTCGAGAAAGAGGTGCTGGAAGCGAGGCTACAAGCGCTGACGGATAGTGTCGGAGACCCCCTTGTCGAGAGCGCGCCGAGTATCGACAGAGTCAGAGGTTGCCTGAGCGTCGATGTCGAAAGCGGCGTTTTTCTTGGACACAGACCACAATCTCCCGCGGATCAGATCGACATCTACCGCCAAGCCGTGGCGGCCCTTACCTCGGTTCTGCCCCTACGCCGCTCCGGACCTGTCGGTGATAACGACAACACGCGAACCTCGGCCTTCAGCCTCGCAGACTTTTTTGTCGATCTGGAGACAGATCTGCGCGGCACGGAGTCCGCTAAAATTGTGGCTCCCGACGCCGAGCGACAAGGTGGGCATAGTCTGTTTTCCCCTTCCGTCGAATACGGGGAGGAAACTGCGGAGGACGAGGGGGCGCCACACCAGCTCAGCGCCCTGGAAGCGGCCATTCGGCGTCGCTCCCAAGTGCTTCTCGGCGCTCCTGGATCGGGCAAGACTACCTTTCTGAGTTTTCTCGCGAACGCCCTGGCGCTCGGCGATTCCGAGCATCTTCATGGTTGGCCCGCGGATGAGCGCAATCATCTCCCCATTTTCGTGATTCTGCGCGATTACGACGCCTGGCTCGGTGCTCGCGGGACGACTCGAGAGGCCAATGCATCCCTGCTTTGGGAATTTGTCCTGTGCGACCTGCGGGCGCGAAACCTGGATTTCGTCACCATCTCGCTTTCCGACGCGTTGGGACGTGGTGAAATCCTACTGTTGCTCGACGGGCTGGACCAGGTGTCGTTCAACCTGATGCCATTGGTACGTGACAGCATCCAAGATTTCCGCAAGCAATACGTGGGCTGCCGTATCCTCGTTACCTGCCGGGCGCTCGCTTACGAAGCCCCGAGCATGCAGCTACCAGGCGAATTTTTTCCGAAGACAACGCTGTTGCCTTTCGACTCCCGGCGTGTCGACCGGTTTATTGGGAATTGGTTCGAGCAAGCGGTTACCGACGGCCAAACCACGCCCAGCAAGGCACGCGAGAAGGCGAAAGCACTGCGGGAACTGGTGCATAGGCGGAACCTTCGACAGCGCGCATCCAATCCGATGCATCTGTCCGTCATGGCACTGGTTTACGCATCGCGGGGGGAGTTGCCCGATACACGTGCAGGGATCTACGAGGAGGCGATCGGCACCCTGCTCTGGCACGGGGATCGGGACAGTCGGACCGGTGAGTCCGGACTGAAGCTTTCGCTGCGCGAGGCGGGACGTAGTCCCAACGATCTGATCGGTCTGCTGGAGCAGCTCTCCTTCGAGGTCTGCGCCGACGGACAGGCTACCTCGGGTATCGCCGACGAAGAAAGAGGGCTTATCGCGGGGATCGGTGAGCAGGACCTCATCAGTGCCCTGTGCCGGCTGCATCCGCAAAAGCGCCTCGAGTGGGCGCAGGCGGTTGCGGACACCCTCAAGCTGCGCACCGGCTTATTTTTGGAAAGACAGCCTGGCGCCCTTTCTTATTTCCATCGCAGCTTCCACGAATACCTGGCGGGCGCGCGCCTTGCCCACCACCTCGATTTTCCCGAGCGCGCAGCCGCGCTCGTCGAAGAAGGGTCTGTCTGGGACGAGGTGATCCTCTTTGCCGTCGGGTTTCTGGTGCACAACCAGCGTGAGGTCGAGCGGCCCTTGTCGCTGGCACATCGCCTATGTCCTTCGCAGGTTCCGTCCGACGACCTCGGTTGGCGCAAGGTCTGGATGTCCGGCGAGGTGCTGCTGGAGATTGGCCTGAGCCGGGTCTGCGATAACAAGAGACGCGCGGGGTTCCTGAAACTTGTCCGTAGCCGTCTTGCGGCGATCGTCGAACGCGGCATGCTGCGGACGCGTGAGCGGGCGCGCGTCGGTGATGTCTTGGGCTTGTTAGGAGATGGCCGCTTTCACGCTCGCCGTTTTCACCAGCCCGCACTGTTTCGCGGCAGGCGTGAGAATGCCCTCGGGTTGGTCGCCATTGCACCGGGCCCCTTCGTCATGGGCAGTCGCGAAAGCGATCGGGACCGGAGGAGCAGCGAGATCGGTAACCC
>JAJDOL010000196.1 GCA_022340195.1 Chromatiaceae bacterium | reverse complement strand
GGGAGAATCGGCCGTGGTTGATCGACGAAATTGTAGATGTGGAAAACGCGGTTCGCCGGCAGGCCCTGTCGCACCATCCAGTCGCACAGCCCCTTGGTGTTGCCGATCCAGGCGTGGGCTCCCCGGTAGGGCTGAAGCTCGTAGTAACCGCCGAGACGTGCGATGTGGATCGGCCGGGCGCCTGGCTTCAGCCGCGTCAGGCGGGTAGCACGTCCCATGTAGGTCTGGACTATGTCGGGATCGAGACGGCGGATCAGACGCGAGACGGCGCCTCTGGAGATGGGATCCCAGACGCTCCGAAAGGGGAGTCGGTGCAGCGGCAGGTTCGGCAGGTCGATCCGGTCCAGCTCGCTACCGGCGCGGATCGCGAGCTCGGCAGGGGCACCTCGCTCCGCCAAGGCGGCACCGAAACGGCTGAACCAGCGCTCCGCCCCACCCAAACCCTTGCTGCCCACCATCTGCAGGCTTGTCGGCTCACTCACGGGATTTCTTCAGGCACGCTTGCGACGGGTATCCGCCAGAAGCTCGCTATAGACAGCCAGGTTTCCCTCCACCATTGCCGTTACCGAGAATTCGGTCTGCATCAGCTTCTTGCCCGCGAGTCCCATGTGCCGAGCAAGCTCTCTGTCTCTCAGCAGAGATGCCACAGCCGCATGCAGGGCCTGGGCGTCGCCAGGCGGCACCAAAAGCCCATTGAAGCCATGGTGGACCGCCTCCGGCATGCCGCCGGCATCGCTGGCCACAATGGGCACGCCCGCGCTCGCTGACTGGAGCAGAGATACGCCCAAACCTTCCTTTAGAGCCGGGTGGACCAGGAGCTCCAGGCAGGGGAGGAGGTCCGGCAGGTCTTTGCGGAAGCCGGCGAACTGAACATGATCCCCCAGTCCCGCGGCCGCGACCCGCTGCCGCAAGTCCTGCTCCAGTGGGCCCTTGCCGAAGAAGAGCACCCGCAAATACGGAAACTCTTTGATCAGGGTTGGCATGGCCTGGATCAGAACGCGGTGTCCCTTGCGTGCGATGAGCTGGGCTACCACGCCGATCAGCCGGGCTTGCGCCGGGACTCCCAGCTCGGTGTTCAGCCGATCCCTCCGGCAGGGACGGTCGAAACGCCGGCACTCCACCGCACTGCGCACCACGCGGAGCTTCTGCTGAGGCAAACCCTCGGCGAGCAGCACCCGGCCAATTCCCTCGGAGATGGCGATCACCCGATCGTGAAGCCGATACTTGAGAGCCACCATCCAGCGCGGCTCCGGGTTGTCCACGCGGCGCGAGTGGACGACCGGAACGCCGGCGAGCCGGCATGCAATGCCGCCCATCACGTCGGCACCGATACGCCCGTGAAGATGCACCAGATCCGGTCGGCAGCGGCCGATGCGGCGGAAAATTCGAGGGATGAGCCGCAAGTCCAGGTCGCCGCTCACGGGTATGGGATAGATCTCCGCGAAGCGGGAAGCCGCCTTGGCCAAGTCGCTTTCCGACCGGCAGATCAGGGCGTTGCGGTGCCCGCGCTCGGCGAGCCCCTCCATCAGGTAAAGGGCCTGCAGTGCGCCGCCGTAGAGGTTGCGGCCTCCTTCCACGTGCAGGACCTTCAAGTCGTGTGTCCCAGCAGCGCTCGGGCTGCGCTCAGGGCCTCGTCCACTCGGATCGAGTCCATACAGGTAAAGGCGCCGTTGCAGGTCGGCTTCCGCTTGCAGGGAGAGCAATCCAATCGATGGTACAGCACCCGAGCACTGGGTTGTCCGGTGTCGAGGTAGGGGCAGGTGGATCCGAACAGTAGTAGGGTAGGTCGTCCGAAGGCGACGCCCATATGACTCAGCCCGGTGTCAACGCCCACCAGCAAGGCACTCCGGTCGATGATCGCGGCGGCCTCCAGCAGAGTCGTCCTTCCCGTCAGATCGACCGGGCTTCTGGCCGCAAGGTCGCAAATGCGCGCGGCGCCCTCCCGTTCCTGCGGCCCCCCGAGAAGAACCACCGGCAGTCCCATCTCGCTGTAGATCCGATCCGAGAGCTGGGCCCAACGCGGCTCGAACCAGTGCTTCTGGGGCCGGGTCGTGAAGGGGCAGATCGCGGCAAACCCGCCTCCCAGATCCCATCGATCGATCAGGTCCCGGGCGAACTTATCGTCGCCGGCCCCGTAATGAACGGCCATAGGGAAATCCGACACGGACAATCCCAGGGTCTCTGCCAGGTACAGGTACTCCGAACCGATGCGCACGGAATCCCCGCCGCGGGGGATGGAGCGCGTCATGAACCATCGGCTGCCTTCCCGTGATCCCAGCCCGATACGCTCGGCTGCACCCGAAAGCCGCGTTAAGAGTCCGCTCTTGAAAAGCCCCTGGAGATCCAGAGCCATGTCGAACCGATGCGAGCGCAGGCGCTTGCGAAAGGCCAGGATACTGCGCATGAGCGCACTCAGCCGCCGTCGCCGCCATAGCCCACGCCACTCGCTGACGGGCCACAGGATAACCTCGTCCAGATCGGGATGATGCTCCAGGAGGGGCAGGTACTCGGGCTGCACCAACCAGGCGATATGGGCCCGCGGATAGGTGCGGCGCAGGGTCGTCACCAGGGGCGAAGCGAACAGGATGTCGCCGATGGCGCTGAGCCGTACCAACAGGATGCGCGGCGGTGTGTTCACGGTCGAGGCTCTCGGCCCTCGCTATTCGGAGGCGCGGGCGCACTCCGCAACAGGGTACGCAGATGGAAGCTGTAGGCGGACCCGGCAAAGATGATCCAGAAGAATTGCCAGTCGTGACGGACCGCGCGGTACTCGAACAGGTTCCAGAGCAGGACGAAGACCAGGGTTGCCAGCAGAAATCGGCCGATGTCCCCGGGTAGGCGTCCGGCGCGATGCTCCGCGACTGTTCCTTTCACCAGCATCCAGGTGATTCCCGCGAGCAGGATCAGACCGACCAGTCCGAGTTGATAGAGGATTTCCAAATAGGTGTTGTGCAGGTGTGGCAGCCAGTATTTCTCGTACATCAGGAGCTCGGGGCGGCCGCTTGCGGCGATACGGTGGCGGCTGGTTCCCGCACCAAGCCCGAACCAGGGGTGCCGCCGCCACTCCTCGATCCCGTAGCGCCAACCGAGAAGCCGAATTCCAATCGATGAGTACTGGAGCCTTTCGGGATTGTCTTCGAGCATCTGCGCCGCAAGCCGGGCCTCGCCTACCAGACGTTCATTGACCTGGTCCCAGTAGGCCGAGATCAGTAGTGCCAGCAGTGCGCCAATGAACAGGGGCACAGCGGCACGTCCTATGCTGCCGGGATGACTGCCGCGTGCGACCGATCCCCGTGACTCCAGCCACACCAACAAGCCCGCGGCAACGAGAAACGCAAGCCAGGAGCCGCGCGAGAAGGACAGCATCAAGCCCTCGAGAAGGACGGCGAGGAAGAAGCTCCACACAAATACCCTTGCCCAGCGCGAAACCCGACCTGTGCTCACGCCCCAAAAGCGCGCCCGCATTGAAACGAGTCCCAAGGCGCCGAGGGCCGCGAACATCCCGAAGGCGTTGGCCGGGAGATAGTCCTCGAACCTGGTGCGGAAGAAGTCGGCGTCGACCGCGCCCCAATCGATCTTGCGCAGCAAGCCCAGCGTGAATCCGAGCAGTGCCAGCAGCAACAGACGTCGAATCCGATCCGGGTCTCCGCCCGCCCAGTAGGCGAAAGGAATCAACAACACCAGCTTGGCCCAGCCGGCGCCTGTCTCGGCGACGTCTCGAGCCATCTCGTCCGTCGTCGCGATCCAGAAGAAGGCGAATGAGTGCACGACCAGGTAAAGGATCAGCAGGAGGCTCAAGATGGCCAGAGGCTCGCGGCCCAGCAGGCGCCAGCCGCGGAACCTCAACAGAAACGCGAGCACGAACAGGGACAATCCCAGGGCGGCGACCGAGATACCGAGCAGCGCGAATAGCGCGAACAGATGGGTCCCGAAGAGCCCGATCCGGTCGAGTCTATTCCCCCACGGGTTGCTGGAACCCGGGGGATCGCTCAGGAAGGACATGAACCCACCTTCGAGTTGGTCGGCGACCAGATATTCGGGTCACACATGGATTCTCCGCCACGATGGATGCCGCTCGCCCGCAATGGCCGCGTTGCGCGATTCCTTCAAGTCGGCCCAACGCCGGCGTCTGCGTCGTCAGCGAGGCGGTCATGGACGGAAAACCAGGCACAATAGCGGGTCCGAAGGCGGATCGGCTATGATAAACAGCCTTTATGCTCGGGTAAAAGGCGAAGGTCTGTTCCGACTCATGATCGATGCGCAACAGGGACGGTCCACGACCCTCGGGCGTGGCTGCCTGCTGGTCGTGGGATTCAGGCCAGGTTCCGCCGGTATCGGCAGGGACATGCTGAATATCATGAATGGCTGCGCCCGGGCCGGAGTCCAGGTCCATGCCCTGGTGGAGACGGACGATAACCCGGATCTGGAGCACCTGGACGGCTCGGTGCAACGACACCAGAAATACCTGGGCGATGGAAAGGCCGGAGTCGCCCGCATGCGGGCCTTTCTCGGAGAGCTGAGGCCAGACGCCGTAATCGCCAACAAGGACCGGCCGAGCAGGCTTCTGGTCAACGCCGTGGACGGGCTGGACCCTCGCCCGCGCACCCTCGTGCGGGTCGGAATCAATCAGCCGGCCAAGCTTCGCCACCGCAACCCGCTCTCGCGCTGGCGCAGTCGGCGCCGCTTGTCGGCAACCTATCCCAAGGCCGACGTCCTCGTCGGCGTTTCCCAGGGCGTTTGCGAGGGATTGCGCGAGCTACTGGGGGACAGGGCTCCGCCGATTCGGTGCATTTACAGCCCGATGGATCTGACCGACATCAGGCTCCGGTCCCGCGAGGAACCGACGCACCCCTGGTTTCGGCAGCACCACGGCAGGCTGCTGGTCAGTGTGGGCCGGCTTTCGCAAATGAAGGACCAGGGGACCATGCTGCACGCCCTGGCACTGTTGCCAAAGGACTATCGACTGGTGATCTTCGGCGAGGGCAAGCAGCGCCAACGGCTCCAAGCCATGGTAAAGGGGCTCGGTCTCGCTGGCCGGGTCGATCTCCCCGGTCATTCGTCGAACCCATTCGCCCACGTGGCCCGGGCCGACCTGTTCGTGCTCTCCTCCAGCTTCGAGGGTTTCTGCAATGCCCTGCTGGAGGCCCTGATAGTCGGCACGCCCGGGGTCTCCACGGACTGTCCCAGTGGTCCGCGGGAGATTCTGGACGGCGGCCGCTACGGCCCCCTGGTTCCGGTCGGGCAGCCGCAAGCCCTGGCCGACGCGATCGAGGAAACCATCGACGATCCGCCCTCCCGCGCCATGCTGGAGCAGGCGGTCGCGCGCCTGCAGATCGACCGTTCGATCGAAAAGTACCTGGATGCCCTCGGGCTTTCCACCCCTCGCCATTCGGGCAGCCGCTGAATTCCTCGCCATGCGGCAAGCTTGCCAGCCACGGCCCGACATCAGTATATTCAGCCCGCTCGGGCGCGGGGGATCCTCGACCCACGGCGGCATCACACCCGTTGTGTGTAACCTCGCCGCCGCTTTCGCCGACGCGGGAAAGCGCGTGGAGCTAGTGACCTTCACCCCGGCGGACCCGCGCACCCTGTGCCCGACCCTGGACGGACGTATCCAGGTTTGGAATCTGGGAAAAGGCAGCCGTTTGCGCCACCTGTTCCAGCTTGGCACCTATCTGCGCGAGCGCTCGCCGCGCGTACTGCTCGCCGCGGGGCAGCGCCCCAATCTGCTCGCCGCCTTTTGCATTCGGCTGTGGCGACCGCCTTGCCGCCTGTTCCTGAGCGTCCACAACAGTCTCTCCAAGGGCTTCGATGAGCTTGGTACCGTCAAGCGCCGCCTTCGAATACTGGGCATGCGAGCGTCCTACCCGATGGCCGATGCAGTGGTCTGCGTCTCCGCCGGTGTTGCCGACGACCTTGCCCGTTACGTGAATCTACCCGAGCGGAAGGTACAGGTTGTCCACAACCCGGTCCTGTCCCCACGGCAGCTCGGCGCGATTCCCCAGGCGCCCTCGCATCCCTGGTTCGAGGCGGGACAACCGCCGGTGATCCTCGGGGCGGGACGGCTCACCCGGCAGAAGGACTTCTCGAGCTTGATCCGGGCGTTCGCTCTGGTCGCGGCCGATCACGATTGTCGTCTGATGATCCTGGGAGAGGGGCGAGAGCGTCTTGTCCTCGAGCGCCTGGCGTCGGAGCTTCGTCTGAGCGACCGGATCGCCCTGCCCGGATTCGTCGCCGACCCCAGGGGCTTTATGGCCGGGGCGAGCCTGTTCGTCCTCTCGTCCGCCTGGGAAGGTTTCGGCATGGTGTTGGTGGAGGCCATGGCCGCCGGTACTCCCGTCGTGTCGACGGACTGTCCGAGCGGGCCGCGAGAAATCTTGTTGGACGGTGCGCTCGGGCCGTTGGTGCCCGTCAGTGACCCTCCGGCCCTGGCAAGGGCTATGCTCCAGGTCCTGGAGGCACCACCGCAAACCGAGCTCCTGCGCCGGCGCGCGGCCGACTTTACCAGTGACCAGGCGGCCGAGAAGTATCTGCGCCTGATGTTTCCGACCGGGCAAGGCGATTATGCCTCCTCGTGATGCGCGCAGCCCGTGGCAGGGCAATCGCCTTGCGGTTTTCGTTGCCACCTCGGGGCACAGCGGCGTCGACCGGGTGATCCACAACCTCGTGAGTCAGCTCGACGTTTGGGGCCTCGGCGTCGATCTGCTCAGGATCCGCGACCACGGCCCTTATCTGGACACGGACTCGATGTCCAACGTCCGTACCATCGATCTCGGCACCTCCCATGTGATCAGCAGCCTGCCGTCCCTGATCGCCTATCTGCGCCGCGAGCGACCGACAGCCATGCTGACCGACAAGGATCGGGTCAACCGCACCGCAATCCTGGCGCGCAAGCTCGCGGGTGTTTCCATGCGCCTTGCCGTGCGGGTGGGAACCACGGTTTCCTACAACCTGGAGAGCCGGAGTCGCTTCGAGCGCTGGCAGCAGCGCACCTCGATCCGCCGACTTTATCCTATGGCGGACTGCGTCCTGGTTCCGTCGTACGGTGTGGCGGACGATTTGGCCGAATACGCCCCGATCGATCGCGGTCACATCCGCGTGGTCCGCAGTCCCATCGTCACGGCCGATCTTCGCACGCGCGCTCGGGAGCCCGTGGATCACCCCTGGCTCCGAGCACACGAGGTTCCCGTCGTACTGGGCGTCGGCGAGCTGGGGCATCGCAAAGACTTCGCAACCCTGATACGGGCCTTTGCCCTGGTGCGCCGGAAGCGACCGTGCCGGCTCATCATCCTCGGCCGCGGGCGCAAGCGCGGGGCCTTGCTCGCCCTGGCGGCCGAGCTCGGCGTCGGCGAAGATGTGGATCTCGCGGGATTTCATGCCAATCCCTATGCCTACATGGCCCGGGCCGATCTGTTCGTGCTCAGCTCGCGCTGGGAGGGCATGCCGGTGGTACTGGTCGAGGCATTGGCATTGCACACGCCGGTCGTGGCGACGGATTGCCCGAGCGGGCCACGGGAGATCGTCGCCGGCAGTGGCCTGGGTACTCTGGTACCCGTGGGCGGGATCGAGGCTATGGCAGAGGCAATCGGCGCCTGGCTCGGTACCGAGTGCGCGGAGGAGGATTTCGAGCACGCTGTCGCCGGCTATTCGGTCGAGTCCAGCGCCCGCGCCTATCTGGACGCCCTCGGGATCCCCAACCCCCCCGGTACCACCGCGATTGAAGTGGCTGACCATCATGGCTGACCGGAAGGCCGGCAACACCCGAATCGCCTTGGTCGGACTCACGCAGCGCGAGGACACACAGGCCTTCGGCGGCGCTCCTGTGGTCGTCGTCAATCTCGCCAACGAGCTGTCGAGACGGGGCGTCCCGGTGGATGTCCTGATCTTCACCCGTCGGGGCGTGACCGAGTTTCCCTTCCCTTTCGACCCGAAAGTGACCCTGCACTATTTGCGCGCCCGCGCGCGGGGAAGGCTCTTCTCTCAACTGATTTCACATCTGCTTCGAATCCGGCCGGCGGTCATGTTGGCGATCGGCACCAAGGCCAATCTGCTGTGCGCCTACGCGACCCGAATGCCGGGAGTCCGGGCGCGGTTCTGGGCTAGCTTCCATCACAACCTCTCCTCTGAGATGAGCGGATGGAGTGCCCGCAAGCGTCGGCGGCGGATCCGGCTCTGGCGCCGCATCCTGGCCCGGGCGGAGGGCTTGATCGGCGTTTCAAGGGGTGTAGCGGATGACTTCGTCAGTGAGACCGGCATCGACGCCGCCAAGATCCGAGTCGTCTACAATCCGATCGTCACTCCGGGCCTCGAGGCACGTGCCGCTGAGCCCGTCGCTCACCCCTGGCTCACCGGCACCGGACCGCCCGTGATTCTGGGCGTGGGTCGTCTGACCGGGCAGAAGGACTTTGCCACCCTGGTGTCGGCGTTCGCCCTCGTGCGCGGGCGGCGGCCCTGCCGCCTGCTGATAATCGGCGAGGGGGAGGAGCGTGAGCACCTCGAGGCCCTGGCGGCCATGCTGGGGGTAACGGATGGGCTCGACCTGGCAGGCTTCAAGCCCAATCCCCTTCCCTTCATGCGCGAGGCGAGGCTTCTGGTCATGTCGTCGCGCTGGGAGGGCTTTGGAAACGTGCTCGTGGAGGCGCTCTTCTGTGGGACCCCGGTGGTCAGCACCGATTGCCCGCATGGCCCGCGGGAGGTGCTGGCGGACGGCAAGCTCGGGCGGCTGGTGCCCGTCGCTGACCCGCAGGCGCTTGCAGAGGCCATCGTCGAGGCCCTGGACAAGGCGCCGGATCCGCCACGGTTGAAGGCTCGGGCCGCCGATTTCTCGGCGGCGCGCAGTGTAGACGGCTACCTCGATGCGATGGGCTTCGCCCCGTCCGGCGTTGCGAGCCGGGATTGCTGATTCTCATCAGTCGCCAACGCTCGGGTCGCCGCAAACCCTTCGACTGGGAAGCTCAACCCTTGTGGTGTCCGCTGACGAAGGCATGCAGCGGCTTGGTTTCCTCGAAACGCTGCTTCTGCTCCGATGTCGCCTCCTGCTGATATTTGTCCTTCCACTCCTCATAGGACATGCCGTACACGACCTCGCGCGCATCGTCATAGCTCATCTCCATTCCCCGTTCGTTTGCCGCACCCATGTACCACTTGGACAGGCAGTTGCGGCAGAAGCCGGCCAGGTTCATCAGGTCGATGTTCTGTACGTCGGTGCGACGCTGCAGGTGCTCCACCAGGCCACGGAAGGCGGCTGCCTCGATCTCGGTTCGGGTCTTATCATCCATCGCACGTGCCTCGCTGTTGTATTGGTTGAATAAGATCACTCGCCAAGGATGACATGTCTGGCCTCCGGCGCACACTGGAGAGCCTCGCAAAAATAACTTGAACGAAAGCGGGCGAAGGGACAAGCAAGCGGGTATTTTCTCTGACAGAAATCGCCTTAGTAAGCTACGACCGGTTTACCCACGAACGTTGGGGCACTCGCTTTTCGGCGCCATACCGGACGGACTCGCCTGAATTGCCGTCCGCGCCTATAATCCGCCTGCCCATGCGCATGCAGAAGATTCATTTCCAGTAGAGCAAGAAACCGAGAATTGGCCATGGAGAAAGGCGCGCTCGACGGGCTGAAGATCGATCGGACGCGGGAGCGGGATTACAGCCCGGGACGATGGCTGATCCTCGTCGTCTCCGCCGTGTTGACCCTTCTGGCGGCATGGTGGTGGCTGGGCAGATCCGCGGTACCGGAGGTCCGCACTGTGACCGCGCGCGAAATCGGTGCGGCACAGAGCACGGTGCTCAATGCGTCCGGTTATGTTACCGCGCGGCGTCAGGCGACAGTGTCTTCCAAGGTAACGGGCAAGGTCATGGAGGTATTCATCGAGGAAGGGATGCAGGTCCAGCAGGACCAGGTTCTGGCGCGACTCGATGACTCCAATGTGCGAGTCAGTTTGCGTCTAGCGGAGGCGCAGCTGGAGGCCGCCAGGTCCGCGCTCAGGGAGACCCAGGCACTCCTGACCGAAGCGGCGCATAAACTGAACCGGACTCTGAAACTGGTGAAAAGGGGTGTCGCCAGTGCAGCCGACCTCGATGCGGCGCAGTCCGGCAAGGACTCGCTCGCCGCCCGGCTCGAGAGCCAGCGCGCGGACGTGATCGTCGCGCAACGGCAAGTCGACGTATGGCAACAGCAGATCGACGACACCATCATCCGGGCGCCCTTTGCCGGCATTATCGTTGCCAAGAATGCCCAACCCGGCGAGATGATCTCGCCGCTCTCGGCAGGCGGCGGTTTTACCCGGACCGGTATCGGCACGCTGGTGGACATGAGCTCGCTGGAAATCGAGGTCGACGTCAACGAGTCCTATATCAACCGGGTCAGCGCGGGCCAGGCAGTCACGGCGGTGCTCGACGCCTACCCCGACTGGAGGATTCCGGCCCAGGTGATCGCGATCATCCCGACCGCCGATCGGCAGCGGGCGACGGTCGCGGTGCGGATCGGATTCGACGAGCTCGACCCGCGCATACTTCCCGACATGGGGGTCAAGGTCGCGTTTCAGGAGGCCGAGCAGTCGTCCGAACAGGCGCGAGGCGTTGTCGTACCCGCCGCCGCCCTGCGGCAAGACAAAGGAAAGGATATCGTGATGGTGGTCGACAACGGCCGGGTCGAGAGACGCGCCGTCGCGGTGGCGGAGCGAAGGGATGCAGAGGTCGTATTGAGCGCCGGCGTCAACCCCGGCGAATCGGTGATTACGGAAGGTCCCGCCGAGCTTGCAGACGGCGACAGCGTCAGGGAGAAACACTGATCCTAGAAACGGCAGTTGGCCGCTGCGAAATGGTCACAATCCTTTGCACCAATACAGGTTTCTGCGGTTTGTCGTCTCACCGGTGGGCTGAAGGCCGCTACGACCCCTGGTGCACGCCCCGCGCGGCGTCTGGTTGCGTTACAACTCGTTGGAATAGAATCGCTATTCCGCCTCGTTGTGCCTTGCCAGCCACCACGCGGCACGCACCCCAGAGGCCATCTAACTACCGTCTCTAGGATAATGAAATCGAACCAGGTCCTGGTCGACGTCAAGGCCGTCGACAAGATTTTCAAACGCGGGTCCGAAGAGATCCACGTGCTCGGCGGGCTCGACCTCGAGATCCCAGAGGGCGAGTTCCTCGCGTTGATGGGGCCGTCCGGGTCCGGCAAGAGCACGCTGCTGAACATCATCGGGGGACTCGACCGCCCGTCGGAAGGCCGCGTCGATGTCGGCGGTGAGCGCATCGACAAGATGTCGGAGAGACGACTCGCCGGCTGGCGGGCGCGCCATGTCGGCTTGGTGTTTCAGTTCTATAACCTGATGCCGACGCTTTCGGCGGAGCGCAATGTGGAGCTGCCGCTGCTGCTGACCCATCTGTCGCGCTCACAGCGTCGCAGGCACGTCGATATCGCCCTGGATGTCGTCGGCCTGTCCCATCGCAAATCGCATTTCCCCAAGACCCTCTCCGGCGGTGAGCAACAGCGTGTCGGTATTGCCCGCGCGATCGTCACCGACCCGACGCTGTTGTTGTGTGACGAGCCGACCGGCGACCTGGACGCCAAGTCGAGCGACGAGATCCTCGATCTTCTGCAGGCGCTGAACAAGGAGCACGGCAAGACCATCATCATGGTCACCCACGATCGTCACGCCGCCGAGCGCGCCAGCCGCACGCTGTTCCTGAACAAGGGACGGCTGTCTCTGGAGCAGGTCACATGAAGTTCCTGGGCCTCCTTTTGAGCGGCCTCCGGCGCAAGAAAACCCGCACCATCCTGACCCTGCTGTCGATCACTGTCGCGTTCGTGCTGTTCGGCTATCTCGCCGCGATCAAGCAGGGATTCGATATGGGCGTCAGCGTCGCCGGGGCCGACCGCTTGATCACGCGTCATCGGGTCTCGTTGGTTCGACTGTTGCCGGAAAGCTACGAGGCCCGCATCGAGCGCATCCAGGGTGTTGTCAACGCCGTGCATTCCACCTGGTTCGGCGGCGTCTATCAAAAGCCGACCAACTTTTTTGCGCAAATAGCGGTACCGCCCGAGGAATTCCTGGACGTCTACCCCGAGTACCTGCTCGACGACGAGGAAAAGGCCGCCTGGCTCGAGACCCGCACGGGCGCGATCGCAGGGCGAGTCCTCGCCGACCGTTACGGTTGGAAGGTCGGGGACCGGATCCCGCTGGAGGCGACGATATGGACGAAGAAGGACGGTGGCCAGACCTGGGACTTCGATCTGGTCGGTATCTACGAAGGCGCGGAGAAAGGCACGGATACGAGTCAGTTCTTCTTTCGTTACGATTATTTCGACGAGGCGCGCCTGATGGGAGCCGGCATGGTCGGTTGGTATACCTTGCGCATCGACGATCCCGAGAACGCAGCCCGTGTCGCAGCCGAAATCGACGAGGAATTCGCCAACTCGCCGAGCGAGACCAAGACCGAGCCCGAAGGCGCCTTCCTGCAGGGATTCGCCAATCAGCTCGGCAACATCGGTATCATGCTCAAAGCGATCCTGAGCGCGGTCTTCTTCACGATTCTGCTGGTGACCGGCAATACCATAGCGCAGTCCGTCAGGGAACGAACCCAGGAGATCGCGGTGCTGAAGGCGCTCGGCTTCACCCACATCGGCGTGCTGTTCCTGGTGCTGGCCGAGGCCATGCTGATCGTTGGCGTCGGCGGTTTTTCCGGCCTCGCGTTGGCCTGGCTCCTTACTACCTACGGAGATCCCACCAATGGTGCGCTGCCGGTATTCTTCATACCGCTGGCCGATCTCGCGATCGGCATCCTGATCGTCCTGCTGATGGGACTGGCCGCCGGGATCCTGCCCGCGATCCAGGCACAGCGGCTGCGGATCGCAGACGCACTGCGCAGATGACATGATCGTCGGACTGTTCAATTGGTTTGCCCAGGTGCTCGCGGTCACCAGCTTCAATATCCGCTCGTTGCCACAGCGACTGGGCTCCTCGGTAACCGCCGTCATCGGCATCGCCGGGGTCGTCGCGGTCATGGTCGGCGTGCTGTCCATCGCCAAGGGTATCCAGAAAACCATGACCAGCTCGGCCGCTCAAGACAATGCCATCGTGCTTCGGTCGGGCTCCACGACCGAGATGACCAGCGGGCTGAGCGGCGACGACGCCCGCATCATCGCCGATGCACCCGGGATTGCGCGCAACCAGGACGGACCGCTCGTGTCACCCGAGCTGTTCGTGATCATCGACCGGCCCAAGCTGTCCACCGGTACCGACGCGAACGTGCCGTTGCGAGGCGTGACGCGGCCGGCCTTTGCCGTAAGAGATCATTTCGAGCTGATCGAGGGCCGGCGATTCGAGTGGGGCTTG
>JAJDOL010000195.1 GCA_022340195.1 Chromatiaceae bacterium | reverse complement strand
TCCCGTTTCCTGGCCCACTCGGCGGCGGCGGGGGCGTCGCCGCGGGCCTGGACGATCTGGGAGAGGGTGTTGTAGTCCTTCCAGGCTTCCTTGAGACCGAGGGATTCGCGGATCCGGCGGGCCGCGTGGGCGTGGCGCTCGACGGCGTCGAGGTCGTCGAGGCGGAGGTGGATGCGGGCGAGTTGGATTGACGAAGCGGCTCCGTCCGGTTTGTTGCAAGCGCTTGTCTGATCCGCAGACCTTTCTCCACGGAGCGGCGGGCCTCCTCGAAGTGCTGCCGGGCGGCGGGCTCGTCGCCGTTCTCGCGGGCGGCTTCGCCTTCCAGTTGGCAGACGATGCCGATGTTCTGCGCGGCATTGCCGAGACCGGGCTGGTCCTGCAACCGCACGGCCAGCTCGCGGGATTTCTCGTACCAGGCCCGCGCCTCGGCCAGGCGACCGGCCTTCCGTTCGGCTACGCCGAGGAGATTGTAGGTTTGCATCACGCCTTGCGTGTTGCTCGCCTCCTGAAATTGCCGGAGGGCTTGTCGGTAGAGGCGGGCGGCGCGGTCGAGTTGCCCGCGATTCTCGGCGAGCATGCCCTGATTCTGGGGGATTGCTCCCGCCAGCTCCTTGTCCCCGGCCTGGCGGGCGGCGGCGAGGGCCAGGTCGTAGCGGGCATCGGCCTCCTCCAAGCGGCCCGATTCCCTGAGGATGCTGGCGCACTGGCCGTGGGTGGCGACGACGTCGCGCTGGTTGCCTCGCTTTTGTTGAATCTCTGCGCATTTCTCCGCGATGGATAGGGCCTCGTCGTGCTCGCCGACGTTGCTCAGGGCATTGGCCAGATCGCACATGGTGGCGGCGAGGTTGCCGAGCCCGATCGCCGCCTTAGCCTGGTCGGGCGTGGCCAGCAGTGCCTCCCAAGGCCGGCCTCCGGCATCTTCCACCAGGGCCTTCCAGTGGCCGATTGCCTTCCGCAGGATAGGGATCGCCCGGGTGGAAGCGCCGCTGTAAAGAAGCACTCGGCCCAGCCACTGAATCGCTAATGCCAGCTGAAACGCGGGATCGAACTCCCGGGCGTGGCGCAGGCGCTCGACCAGGGCCTGGAGCCTGTCCACCGCCCCTTGCGGATCGCCCCGGGTGAAGAGGGTCCAGGCGTGTTGGTTCTCGAAGGCAGCGACCTCTTCCGTGAAGCCAACCCGGGTCACCGCGTCCCGGAGCCACTGTACCCAGGCATCGCGCTCGCGGAGGCGGCCGGACATTTCCAGATAGCTGCGAAACGTGTCCCCCAGCGCCGCGGCCGCCTGGTGCTGATTGTCGGCCAGGGCCCAGCGGACGGCGGTACGGTAGTTGGGCTCCTCCCGGTCCAGGATCTCCAGGGCGGTGCGCGATTGCGAGCCGGTCAGCGCTTTGTGCAGGGCCTGCCTGAGGGCGAGATAGACCTGGACGAAGCGCTCCCGCGTCTCCGGCTGTTCCGCGAGACTGCCGTCGGCCGAGGCTATGGCCAGGGTGGGGTGAAAGCGCAGGAAGGGGCGGTCGCCGATCCGGATGTCGTCCTCCGCCCGCAGCAGGGCGATCCCCTGCAGCTCGGTGCGGATCGGCTCCCAGGTCGCGGGCTCCATCCGGCTCAGGTCGAGTAGGTTGTCCTCGAACACGCCGCCACTGAAGAGGCCGAGCCAGGGGAGCGCGGCGCGGGCGGCGGGGCTGAGGTGGCGGCGGGAGAATTCCAGGGAGGCGAGCAGCGATCGGTTGCGGCCCTGATCCGCGTCCTGCCGGAACCTGTCTAGCAGTTTGCCGAAGTCGGCCCGGATGGCCTCGGGGGTGAGGGAGCGCAGGTGCGGGCCGACCAGCTCCAGGGAGAGCGGGTGATCGGCCAAGTCGCGCAACAGGGGATCGAACCTCTCCCTGGAGGGCCGGGGATCGCTGAACGAGATGCCGTCCCGCTCCAGGATGCGGTGCAGCAGCCACAGGCTGTCGGGCCGGGCGAGGCCCTGCAGCTCCAGGCGCTGGGCGGCGCGCAGGCCGGTCTCGTCCGGGCAGCAGGTCACCAGCAGGCAGCCGCGCCCGGGGCCCGCAGTCAGGCCCTGAAAGAGATCGGCCAGGCGCAGGCGCTCCTCGTCCGTGTAGGGATTGGCGTGGGGGCCCATTCCGTCATTGGCCCCGTCGTTCAAATGAAAGCCGCGCGAAGCACGCTCCAAATCCCCCTCTCCCTCCCCCTCTGGGAGAGGGCCGGGTGAGGGGACCCATCGCCGAACCCTTCATTGAACTGGGGCAGGGCGCTCTCGAAGTTGTCCCATACCAGCAGCAGGTCGCGCTGCTGGAAGCGCTCGACGGCCCGGCGGCGCTGCTCGGCGGCCGGTAGCTGGTCGAACCTGGGGCCCTCACAGTAGCCGCCCAGCACCTGCACCACCCGCTCGGCGCTCGCGAACTGCTCGAAGCTGATGAAGCAGGCGCCGTCGCGGAACAGGCCGCTGCGGGTCCACCAATGGGCGGCCTCGGTGGCGAGGGCGGTCTTGCCCATGCCGCCCATGGCGTGCAGCACCAGGCCGCGCCCGCGGCGGAACCGGCGCTCCAGCTCGTACAGCTCCTGGGCCCGGCCCTGGAATCCGTACTGGGGCGGACGGGGAAAGCCGCCGGGCTGCCCCGGCTCCGGTGGCGGCCGGAATCCGCGCTGGCGGTGCGCGTCCTCCGCATCGGCCGTACGGACGAGGCGGGCCAGCAGGGCGGCGTTGTCGGCGTCCTGTTCATGGTCGGTAAAGTCGACCCACAGCAGATCGTCCAGGTCCGCTGGCAGCTCGAGGGGCTCGAGCTTGATCGGCAGCAATCGGTTGCCTTCCGGGTTGAGCGCTCTGTAACTCTCGATCTCCCAGGCGACCCATTCGGAGTCCAGCGCCGCCTGGGAGCCGGCGACGAGGGTGAAGCGGCTGTCGCGGATGCCGGTCTCGCACTGAGGCTTGAGCGGGCCGGGTCCGCACTCCCATTTGTCGAGCCAGACGCGCAGGCCCTGCGATTCGACGAGCCGTCGGGCCAGGGCCTCGATACGGGTGGAGTCGTTGTGGTTGTGGCTAAGGAAGAGATCGTACCGCCGCATGGATTGCTTGGCGGCGGTCCCGGATGGCAGCAGCGTCTCGTCCGGCCCGCGCTGGTAGAGGTGGGGCAGGAACCAATCCTCCAGGGCAATAGCGCGGCCCTGCGGGCCGGTCTCGATCCAGCGGGCCCTGGTCGAGACCAGGGCGCTGCGCCCCTGTGCGAGCGCATGGCCGATGCTGGTGCCGCGAACCAGCTCACGGTAGAAGCGGTCGAGCAGGATCCTGGCCGCCTCCACATGTACCGCATGGCTCATGGACAGCACGCTGCCGACGCCGGCCTGGATCAGCCGGGGGGGCGACGGAGCGAAAGATGGCGGTCTTGCCCAGGGTGGCGCTGCGGCAGGCCTCTAGCACCACCAGCGGTATCTGATGCTGCGCCAGCAGGTTGCCCAGGCGATCGGCCGACACCAGGTCGGTCTGCGAGAAGAGCGCGTCGTGCAGCCGGCGGCCCCACTGCTTCAGTCGCTCCTCGATGCGGTTGGCGCGAACGACGGCTCCGCCGTCCGGCAGGTCCATGTAGTCTTCCAGATACCAGCGCAGGTTCTCTTAGTCGTCGTCGGTAAGGAAGGGCGTGAAGTCGCATTCGACGCCTTGGGCGATCCCCAACCGGTCGGTGAGCTGCACACGAAAGCCGGCGTCACCGGTCGGGCTGAAGCGGGCTCGGACTTCCTGCAACATGGTGCGACGTCCCTTTGCGTAGCCGTGGCGAAAGGATAGGATTTCCAATCGCCTCGATCGAAATATCCCACCCGCCTGATCAGAGAGTCAAGTGCCGACGGTCAAGGGTCTTGTCGAGCGCCGCCGGTGGCGAGGGCGAGACGGATGGGTACGCGAGGGCAAGCCGATCGGGGGAGGATCTTGGGAGCGATCAAGCATGCCGCAAAGGTAGCTACGCGCTCCCTGATTAGCCACAGAGGACACAGAGCAAACCGGAATCCACGAGGCTCAATTGCTGACCTATATGCGATTGGCGCAAGTGGAGCGTGGTTTGTTGATCAATTTCAACGTCCGCCGTCTTGTCGATGGCGTTAAACGCTATAGAATCAAAACCTCTGTGCTCTCTACGTTCTCTGTGGTGAAAAAAAATGGGTTGCAATGACTCGTACCACGCCGGCGGAGCGAGTAGTTACCCGCGAAGGACATGACGAAGCGACAAGTACTTTATCCTCGATCTTTGTCTCGCCCATTCAGGGCTCGGAATCCCTAAATCCCATACCCCGGGGTACCGCCCCAGGCTGGAATGTCAAGCCCCTTCGGGGGTCAAGGTCAATGTGCATATCTGGATCTAACGAGGTGCTGGAAGAGACGGCGAGACGGGCGCGAGGCCTTGCGCCCGCCGTGGATTACTGGACGGTGCGGGTGGTCGCGGAGGAGTCCGAGACCCTGTCGGTGCGCCAGGGGGTCGTGGAGCCCACCCGGATCGAGAGCGGACGCGGGGTCATGATCACCCTGATCCGCGGCTCCGGAATGGGCTATGCGGCCACCAGCGACCTGAGCGCGGGGGGATTGCGCGGCGCGTTCGCACGCGCGCTCGACTGGGCCGATCTGCACGCCCGTCTCGGCCTCTTCGATGCCGCCCTGTATCCAAGATCCGATGTCAGATCCGACTTCCGGTCCCGGACGCTCGAGCCCTGGGATACGCGCTCCACCGAGGACAAGCTCGCGCTGCTTCAGGAGGCCTGTGCCGCGCTGAAAATCGACCCGCGTATCCTCGATTGGTCCGCCTGGCTCGAATACAGCCGCGTTTCCCAGTTGCTCGTTACCAGCGACGGCGGCCGCTCGGAGCAGGTGCTGGAGTACCTGAATCCCGGCCTCGCCGCGGTCGCCCACGCCGCAAGCCAGACCCAGCGGCGGACCGGAGGCGGTGCGGACCGCCCCGGGCAGGGCGGCCTGGAGCGCATCGACCAACTCGGGTTCCTCGACGCCGCGCCTCGGGTGGCAGACGACGCCATCGCCCTGCTCGACGCCCCCGAGTGTCCGACCGGTACCATGGACCTGGTGCTCATGCCCGGCCAGATGACACTGCAGATCCACGAGAGCATCGGCCATCCGCTGGAGCTCGACCGCATCCTCGGGGACGAGCGCAACTACGCCGGAACCAGCTTCGTCACCCCGGACATGTTCGGCAGCTACCGCTACGGCTCCGAGCTGCTGAACGTCACCTTCGATCCGACGGTGCAGGGCGAGCTCGCGAGCTATGCCGCGGACGACGAAGGCACGCCGGCCGAGCGAGTCCACCTGATCCGTGATGGGATACTGGAACGACCCCTCGGGGGCCGGCTTTCCCAGGCCCGCAGCGGCCTTTCCGGGGTCGCCAACGCGCGCGCCCGCGGCTGGGACCGCCCACCCATCGACCGCATGGCGAATATCAATCTGGAGCCGCGGGACGAGAGCCTCGACGGGCTGATCGGCCGGGTGGAGCAGGGGGTGCTCATGGACAGCAACCGTTCCTGGTCCATCGACGACAGCCGCAACAAGTTTCAGTTCGGCTGCGAGCTCGGCCGCCTGATCGAGGAGGGTGAGCTCAAGGGCCTTGTGCGCAACCCCGGCTACCGTGGAATCTCGGCCGAGTTCTGGCGTAGCCTGGCCGGAGTCGGCGACCGGGATAGCTTCGAGGTCGGCGGCGTCGCGAACTGCGGCAAGGGGGAGCCCAATCAAGCGGTCTACGTGGGCCACGCCACACCCCACTGCCTGTTTCGCGACGTGAGCGTCTTCGGAGGAGAGGAATGAGGCAGGACGCCTTCTTCACGCTGACCGACAGGCTCGGGGATGGTCTGCACGGTGACGAGATCCTGTTTTGTGGCCTGGATGGCGAGGACTCCGACTTCGTTCGCGTCAACCGCAACCGCGTCCGCCAAGCGGGCAGCCTCCATCGGCGAAGTCTCGCTTTGAGGCTCATCGCCGGGGACCGTCAGGTGGCGGGGCGTTGCGATCTGGCGGGCTCTCTGGAGTCCGACCTGGCGCTGGCCCGCGATCTGCTGGATCGGCTTCGTGACCGGCTCTCCCATGTACCGGAGGACCCCTTCCTGAACTACTCGTATACACCCACCGCCGGCGACAAAACCCTCGGTGGGGACCTGCCGGATCCGCAACAGGCGGTCTCGGAGCTGATCGCCGGAGCGGGGGAGATGGATCTGGTCGGCATCTGGGCGAGCGGCGCCATCCTGAGTGGTCTCGCGAGCTCCGTCGGGCACCGTCACTGGCACCGGAGCACCAGCTTCAACCTGGATTGGAGCTGCTACCTGGAGACGGACAAGGCGGTCAAGTCCGGATACAGCGACTTCAGCTGGGATGCCGCGCGGCTGGCAGAGAAGCTGGACGCGGTGCGCCGGGGACTGGACCTCATGGCGCGCCCAGCCCGTACCATCCAGCCCGGCCGCTACCGCGCCTACCTGGCCCCGGAGGCGGTGCAGGAGCTGACCGACTTGCTCGCGTGGGGCGGCTTCGGACTCAAGAGCCACCGCACCGCCCAGACGCCCTTGCTGCGTCTCGCCGAGGGCGAGCGGGCACTGGATTCGCGGGTCTGCATCCGCGAGGAGCATGGGCGCGGTCTCGCCCCCGGCTTCACTGCAGAGGGCTTCGACAAGCCGCAGCAGGTCGACCTGATTTTGAACGGCCAGTACCGGGATTGCCTGGCGAACGCCCGCAACGGCAAGGAATACGGCGCCGCGGTCAACTCGGGCTTTGATCATCCGGAATCGATCGCACTCGATGCCGGCGAGATCCCACAGTCCGAGGTGCTCTACCGGCTCGGAACCGGTCTCTACATCGGCAACCTCTGGTACCTGAATTACTCGGACCGCAACGACTGCCGCATCACCGGCATGACTCGCTTCGGGACCTTTTGGGTCGAGAACGGCGAGCCGGTCGCCCCTGTGCAGGTCATGCGCTTCGACGATTCGATTTACCACCTCCTCGGCGATCGGCTGGAGGGGCTCACTCGGGAGCGGGAGCTGCTGCTCTCTAGCGAGACCTACGGCGGGCGCTCTACGGCAAGCAGCCTGCTGCCGGGTATCCTGGTCAGCGGGATCGATCTCGCCTTGTAAGCGAGGGGAATGACGTCATCGATCGTCAGATTACCAGCGTTGAGAATCGCCAACCGAAATTCCCGTTAAGTGCGCGTGCCTTTCTGTTCTTACAGAAATACTATGGGCTCTGTTGTGAGTGCGCCGCGCCTGTTTGAACGGACGCCGCCGCATGTTAACGCCGAACATCGTACGCCCAATGCGCAACCGCTCTCGACCCGTACCGACACTGTTGATCCTTCTCGCCGCAATGGCGATTGTCATCGGATCCTTCGCGCGGGTTTACGATCCGGAACGGATGGTCGTCTGGCACGATGAGGTCTTCAGTCTGCTGCGCACATTTGGCTTCGACGCGGAACAAGTGCGCGCGGAGGTATTCGCAGGTCGCGAATTAAACCCACAGGATCTGCTGGCCTATCAACAATCCTCCAGGATGCATGGAATCGCGGACACACTCTCGAGCCTGATGACTCATCCAGAGCATAGTCCGCTGTTTTATCTTGCCGCCCGGGTTTCTGTGCCCGCCTTTCAGTCCCCATTGGCGGGCATGCGCGGGACGTCTGCGGCGCTGTCGCTCCTCCTCATCCCCGCTGTGTTCTGGTTGGCGTGGGAATTGTTCGAGGATTCCGCGACCGCTTGGATAGCAGCGGCTCTTGCCGCCTGCTCGCCCATGCACCTCCTCTATGCGCAGGAGGCCAGACAGTATGCACTCTGGACCGCACTCACGGCCGCCGCCAGCGCTGCTCTGCTCCACGCCAGCCGGGAAGGAGGTGCCAGAGGTTGGATCCTTTACGGCGTTCTCATAACGCTCGGGTTATACACGCATCTCTTGTTCGTCCTGGTGCTTGTTGCACATGGCGCCTATCTCCTGTTCTCGCTCCGACGAAGTCGCTGCAAGGTAAAGGAAGTCCTGAGTGGCTGGGGCTTGGCAGTGATCGTTGCTGTGCTGATGTTCTCACCCTGGATAATGGTCGTGGTGTCCCGCGCTCATAGTGTCGAGGCCGTTACCGCTTGGATGGAGCGGCCGGTTCCGGTCGAGCGTCAGCTCCAGGCATGGGGCGTCAATCTGGCGCGGACGTTCGCGGATTCCCCCGGAGTCGAAACCTTCCTGCTGCTCGGCTTGATTCCCCTGTCATGGATCCTTTGGCGGTTCTGTGTCCGGGCGCCGCTTGCGGCCCGACTCCTTATCTGCACCTTGTTTCTGACGTTCGTCGCGGCCGTGCTCGTGCCGGATGTTATCCAGGGCGGCAGGCGTTCGCTCCACCCCCGGTACGCACTTCCCAGCTTTCTCGCGGTGGAGCTCGCTGCCGCTTATGTCCTGGCATCGGGCTGGAGCTCGCCTTCGACCGTCGCGAGGATCGGTTGGCGTGCCGGTCTCATCCTGGTCCTCGGACTGGGTGTCGGCTCGGGCTGGCTGATCCTTCAGGCGGATACCTGGTGGAGCAAGAACTTCAGCGCGGCTAATCGGGAGGTGGCCGGGTTGATAAACGCGACCGAGCGTCCGCTGCTAATCGTCACCGACAGCAGCGTCGGACTCGGTGAAGCTATCTCCGTGGCCTACGATCTGGGGGACCAGGTAGTCATCAAGGGTGAACCCCGCGGCGGTGGGGGCGTATCGACGAACGGCTTTAGCGACATCTTCCTGCTGACCCCCTCGGCCGAGCTGCGGGCGGCGCTTTCCGGTACCCATGACCTGAAGCCTCTTCTGAATACTTGGCAATGGTTTCGGGCGGTGCCGAAATCCCGAGGCGAAGAAAGTTGAACCGCGCCAGCATCCTGTTCTCTGTTCTCATTGCCGTCCTCACCGTGTCCTTGTGGGGATTGCTGAACCGCCCATCCGATGAGCCACCCTGGCCGGAGCGCATTCAGGGATTCTCTTTTCAGCCCATGGGAGCGAATGACGATCCGACGGAGGGCAAGTATCCATCCATTATGGACATAGACCAAGATCTCGCCTTGTTGCAGGATGACGCCCATGCGGTACGGACCTACAGCGTCGCCCAGACGCTCGCCGAGATACCCCAGCTGGCAGAGGGACATGGGCTCAACGTGGCCCTCGGGGCCTGGCTGGGGGCGGATGCCGCCGACAACGAGGCGGAGATCGAGCGGCTGATCGAGGTCTATCGCGGCTCGCGCCGGACGGTTGTCCGGGTGATCGTGGGAAACGAGTCATTGCTTCGAAAGGACCTCGATGTAAAAGAGCTGATCGGTTATCTGAAGCGGGTCAAGGCAGCCGTTTGGGCACCGGTCAGTACCGCCGAACCATGGCACGTGTGGCTCAAGCATCCGGAGCTGGCCGAGCAGGTGGACTTCATCACGGTCCACCTGCTGCCCTACTGGGAGGGCATACCCTTGGAGAAGGCGGTCGACTATGTGATCAACCGCTACGAAGAGCTGAAGTCCGCGTACCCGGACAAGCAAATCGTTATCGGCGAGGTAGGGTGGCCCAGCAATGGTCGAAAGATCAAAGGCGCCGAAGCCTCCCCGGAGAATCAAACACGGTTTCTGCGCCGTTTTCTTCATGAGGCGGAGCAGCGGGGCTACGTCTACTACGTCATGGAGGCCTTCGACCAGCCTTGGAAGCGTAAGATCGAGGGTGCAATAGGTAGTTACTGGGGCGTGTACGATACGGCGCGCGAGCCCAAGTTCGACTTCATCGAGCCCGTTGTGCGCATTCCGGAATGGCGCGAGCTTGCGGCAATTTCGGTAATAGTCGCGGTAATCATCCTGGTCCTGGTCTTCCGCGACAGCACGACCCTGGGCTCCGGTGGCAGGTGGTTCCTTGCCTTGGTCACCTATGGGATCGCCACTGCGGCTGTCTGGATCGTCTACGACTACACGCGCCAGTACATGACGCTGCCCACGGTTGCCGTCGGGCTGGTGCTGCTCGTGGGGGGATTGGGAATCATCGTCCTTCTGGTCGCAGAGGCCCATGAATGGGCCGAGGCCCTGTGGCTCAAGCGATGGCGCCGACCTTTCCCGCAGCGGTTCGCCGGCGATGGCGAGCGCCCGTTCGTATCCATCCACGTTCCGGCCTTCAACGAGCCCCCCGAGTTGCTGAAGGAAACCCTTGACGGCCTCGATGCGCTGGACTACCCGCACTTCGAGGTCCTGGTAGTGGACAACAACACCAAAGACCCGAATGTATGGAAGCCGGTGCAGACCCACTGCCAGAAACTCGGCTCGCGCTTCCGATTCTTCCACATAGACCCTCTCGGCGGATACAAGGCCGGAGCGTTGAACTACGCGTTACGCAACACAAACCCGGCGGCAGAGGTAATCGCCGCCATCGATGCCGATTACCTGGTCTATCCGGCCTGGTTGAGGGACTTGGTTCCGGCATTCGATGACCCCGAGGTCGCGATCGCTCAAGCTCCCCAGGACTATCGGGATGGGGCTCGCGATGCCTTCAAGGCGATGTGTATGGCCGAGTACGCGGGTTTTTTCCACATCGGCATGATCACGCGTAACGAGCGCAATGCCATCATCCAGCACGGGACCATGACGATGGTTCGCCGGTCCGCCCTGGATGCCGTGGAAGGTTGGGCCGAATGGTGCATTACCGAAGATGCGGAGCTGGGACTGCGCCTGTTCGAGCAGGGACACAAGGCCTTCTACATCCCCCGCACATACGGTCGCGGTCTGATGCCTGATACCTTCGCCGACTACAGCAAGCAGCGCTTCAGATGGGCCTACGGTGCCGTGATGATCATGCGTCACCATTACCAGGCACTTTTGGGTATCGAGCCTTCGAAGCTAACCGCCGGGCAGCGATATCACTTCATGGCCGGATGGCTGCCCTGGCTTGCCGACGGCTTCAATCTGCTGTTCAATTTCGCGGCCCTTGCCTGGTCCATCTGCATGGTTACCTCTCCGTCCGATTTTATGCCGCCTTGGATCAATATTGCGGCCATTCCCCTCGTGCTCTTCGTCTTCAAGATCACCAAGAGTTTCTATCTGTATCGCCGCCGCATCGGCGCAACCCTGCGCCAGAGCTTTGCAGCAGGGCTGGCAGGACTTGCCTTGTCACACACCATCGCGCGCGCGGTTTGGACGGGGTTCGCTACCCGCAAGCTGGGTTTTTTTCGCACTCCCAAGCTGGCCAAAGCGCCGGCTCTGATCCGCGCCGTCTCGGATGTAAGGGAGGAGCTTCTGTTTCTCATTGCCCTGTGGTTGGCGGCCTGCTTCGTGCTGATGCGCGAGGATGCCTATATGCTCGACGTCCGCGTCTGGGCGGCCGTTCTTTTGGTACAGTCCTTGCCCTTTCTTGCGACGGTTTTCGTTTCCTTGATCAGCGCCTTACGAGGATTGCCGGCAGGTTTGGTGGGCACGATGGGACAGATCCACGGCAGAATCAGGGACGCCTGAGGGCAACGAAAAAGGCCAGGCATCGCTGCCTGGCCTTTCCGCTCGCCGCGTTGTGCGATCCTTTACGGCGGAGTCGCCTGCCAATAATCAGCCGGCGAGTGACTTACCCTTCGAGCCCAGGTCGTCAAAGGCCTCCTGCAGGCGGGTAACTATGCCCGTCTCGGCGGCGCGCAGGTACTTGCGCGGATCATAGAACTTCTTGTAGGGGGTACCGTCGTCCGGGTCGATCTGATACTTGAAGGCCCTGGCGTTCGCTTCGACAAAGTCGCCGATCGGCTGGGAGAAGGCGAACTGGGTGTCTGTGTCGATGTTCATCTTGAACACACCATAGCCGACGGCCTCTGTGATTTTCTCTTTTTCCGATCCCGAACCGCCATGGAAGACCAGGTTCAGGGGGTTGTGCCCGGTGCCGTGCCGCTCCTCCACCAGGGCCTGGGAGCTCTTGAGGATCTCGGGGCGCAGCTTGACGTTGCCGGGCTTGTAGACGCCGTGCACGTTGCCGAAGGAGGCGGCGACGGAGAAGTGACCGATGGGTGTCAGCCTGTCGTAGGCCTGGAGTACGTCTTCCGGTTGGGTATAGAGCTTGGAATTGTCGGCGCTCTCGTCGACGTCCGAGCCGACTCCGTCCTCTTCACCGCCGGTGACGCCCAGCTCGATTTCCAGGCTCATCCCCATCTTGGCCATGCGGTCCAGAATACGGGCGCACTCACCGAGGTTGAAGTCGATCGACTCCTCCGACAGGTCCAGCATGTGGGAGCTGAACAGGGGCTTGCCGGTCTTCTCGAAGAACTTCTCGCCCTCGTCGAGCATGGCCTCGACCCAGGGAATCAGCTTCTTGTTGGCGTGGTCGGTGTGCATCACGACGCAGACGCCATAGTGCTCCGCCAGAAGGTGGGCGTGCTGAGCGGCCGCGACCGCACCCATTACCTTGGCCTGAAAGCCGTCGGGCATACCCTGGCCGGCATAGAACTGGGCACCGCCATTCGAGAGCTGGATGATGACGTCGGACTTGGCCTGGGCCGCGGCCTCCAGTACCGCATTCAGGGTGTTGGTGCCGGTAATGTTGACCGCCGGCAAGGCATATCCGCCCGCTTTGGCAGTTGCGACCAGGGTCTTGTAGTCTTCGCCGGTGACGACGCCGGGGCTGAGTTGAGTCATTGGACAATCCTCGTTGGTTTGGTGGTAAAGGGTTGTTGTGACACCCGCGTGGGCTGCCCCCAAGTATTGGGGATTCCTCGAGTCGAGGTATGGCCGTCACGCCACGCGGGCCTTGGGGGTGCGCGTGGATGCTGCAGATCGAGTGTGGCTGCGATCCGCTTGCGGCTGCAGTGCGTTGGCAGATCGTAGGGCGGGACTTCTACCATGGCCACTTGCGAGAGGTCAAGCCGCGACGCTTGTTCTAGGCTCACAGCCCTACCTGCCTCGGGGAAATGGGACGCGGGTGAGCTTGGTACCCACGGAACGCGGCGCAATAGCGGCGCCTCAATCAAAGGTCCCCACACTCGCACCTCTCCCGCCGATCACCGAGTTGCGCCAACACGGCCTGCCGTTCGGCCTTGCTGAAATCCCGCCATCCGGCGATCTCGTCCAGGGTTCGCAGGCAACCCCGGCAGAGGCCCGTAGAGCCGTTTATGCGACAGACACCGATGCAGGGCGACGTGGTTTCGGCGGTCCCGCTGTTCACGCCAAAAACACCCGTTCCAGGGAGCTGCGCGAGAGATTGCCCTTGGTGTCCTCGGCCTCGATGAAGTAGGCCACTTCACCCGCCCCCACAGGCAGCTCCGAGGTGAAGAAGTGCGACGTTACCAGGGGTCCCGTCTGCGACGGATAGGGGCCATTGTCGGTCATGGAGATGGTTTTTTCGCCGGTCGAAGTACGCAGGACCAAAGATACCCGCTTCAGGCCGGAAACATCATAGATGAAGCTGTGTACTATGCCTTGGCGCGGAGCGTCTTCGAGGCAGCCCTGTCCCCACTTCTTGCCGCCCGGATTCTCGGGAATGATCCACGGAGGGAAGATGGTCGGCCCAGTCTTGTCGTTACCGGAGGCAAGCAACTGGTCGATGTCGCCCTTGATCATTCCATGACCGACGTTGGCTGCGTTGGTCACCTGGGCGTCCCACTCGGTCTGCCCCGTCCAATACCAGTAACAGCTGGTTTCCGCCGTCAACATCAGGCGCGAGACCTCCCCCAGCCGAGTATTGTCCGCTGCCGAGTCCTCCAAGGTGTGCACGGCGTTTTGCAGGGCCGTCAAAACGGCCCAGGAGTTCAGGTCCGGCGAATAGGGCTCGTTGTAACGGCTGAACCACTTCATGAACTGGGGGTCGCCGTTGTCGGCACCGCTCCAGGAGCCGGACTCCAGATGCACACCCTTGTCGCGATCGGGCGGAAACAGCTTCAGGTAGTCCTGAATGGTGGTGAGGTCGAAGCGCGGATCGCGCCTGATCCAGTCCACCAGCGCGCCTGTGTTGTGCTTGTAGTAGCTTTCGGCACCGCCGCCGTGGTTGTCCCCGTCGGAATGCAAGACGAAGAAGGGCGGATGCTTGGGGTCATAGCTCTCGGTCGCAACGATCTGGTCGTAGACCTGACCGAGAACGTCAGGGTACTGCAGGGCGCCGAAACCGCCTCGGGCGTCCTCGTTGCCGATGTAGCGCTCGGCGGGCACGGCTATGATCTTGTGAACCTCGCCCGTGGGATCCTCGTATTGGACATACTCGGGCCGCAGGAGGCTCGGGGCGATCTTGGATCCGGCCCAGATATTGTGCAGCTGCAGCCAATCGCTTGCCGGCGGATTGCGCTGATCGGCCGGATTGGGCGGCAGCATTCCCTCGTTCATGCCGGCGTAGGGGTAGTCCCTACAGGCCCGGAAGCGGTGGATCGAGTCGTAGATGACCGCCCGGATACCGGCCTGGTTCAGTGCCGGGATCATGCGCACATGAAAGGCTGTTTCCGGTGGGAAGAGCACATTGGATGCCTCGACACCGAAGGATTCGCGCACGATTTCCCGATGCAAAGCGATCTGCTTGACGATGTTGCGTCCGGGGGTGAGCGCCATGAGCGGATGGAAGAAGCCGAAGGCCGCAAAATCCACCCGCGGGTTTCCCAATCCCGTTTTTTCGCCGGCGATGCCGCGCAGCTGATCGGTCCAATGACTGAAACGGCCACCGCACAGGCCGTCGCGGGCGCAGCGGTTGAGCTGCTCGATGAGACTGCCGCTCCAACTCGTCGACAGGCCCGCATGGGGAAGGCCACCGTCGATGTATTGGCGCACCGCCGCCGGTATGAACTCCGTGTAGGGACCACCGCGAGAGCCGAAGATCTCCTCCTTTTCGCCATCCCAGTAGTTGCGGTCCGTTGCCTTGTAGTAGGGCTGGTGCATGTGCTTATGAATACCGAAGTAGACCTTCGGTTCCGCGCTGTAGGTGCCCGGCCTCAGGGCCGCTCTGGGAACCGGATTCGGCTTGGGCTTGGCGGCCTTTCCCGGTGCGGCGTGCTCTCCGCTCGGTCGGACTCTCATCTGGCGGTGCGCCTTTATCCAGTCCTCCCCGCCGGCATGCCGGATATCTGCCTTGCGGCAACCTTCCACCTGAACGTCGATGTCTCCCGGACCCACCAACCCCGAGGGAATGGATGCGACATAGGTGACTTCACCGTCGGCTGTCTCGCCGGATCTCTCGATCATCTGATCCTTGATCAGATGCTGCTGACCCTGGGCGTGAAGCACGACCTGTGGGAATGGGATCTCCCCGTCGGCCGTGATTCGGATCTCCAGCTGGGGATTCTTTCCCGATTGGTCGCAATCGAGGGATTCCGGCACATGGATGCGAATGAAACGAGAGAATACTTCAGCCATTTGCCTGCTCCGAAACCTGCTGCACTCCGGTGATCAGCCAATCGCCGTCGCGATTTTCCCAGTCGTGCTGCACGTGCCAGATCTCGCGAAAGGGATTGGCGGTCGCGCTCTGTTCCTCACGGATCAGGCCGGAGAAGAGGATGCTCGCGACGACTTGATCCCCGTCGCGGCGTACACCGGTGAGCTCGGCGTTCAAGGTAACGACCTCGGTGTACTGCGCCTCCTCCCCCAGGCGGTTTCGCTCACGCTGCAGCTCGGCGAACAGCTGGGGCGTGGTGTATTCACGGATGTCCCGAAAATCGGCCTGATCCCAGGCCGCCTGCAGCCGGATGAAGTGGGTCTTGGAGCCCTCGAGAAACCCCGGACTATCGAACCAAGGCGGGGCCTCGTCGTCATCCGCGAGCGGTGCTTCCTCGGTCGGTACGCCCAGGTTCGGAGGTATCATGCTCGAAGCCGGGTCTCGACCGCCGGGTACAGGTCCTCCGTAGGCCCCGGCGCCCGCGCGGGCGGGCGCGGGACTGCCACGCCGCATGGCCTTGAAGAGCATCAGGCCGCCGAAGATCAGAGCCCCGATCAGGAGTATGTCCATGATCTGCAGCCCGTCGAAGGCGTCACCGAAGAACAGGGAGGCGAGCAGTCCGCCCGCGGCCAACCCCGCCAGAGGCCCGAGCCAACGGCTCGCCCCGCTGGTGCGCCCGGCGGCACCTGCCGTTGCTTGGGAGCCGCGGGGCGCTGCCGATTGAGCCTGGCGTGGCGTGGTGCGAGGCGTGCTCTTGAACTGCTTGCCCAGACTCATGCCGCCACCGAACCGCCTGGCCTCCGCATCCGGCAGGGTGACCATTGTGACGGCAAAGAGGGCGAGCGCGAACGCAATCAGGGTTTTCATCGTGGCTTCTGGACCTCGAAATGTGGTTTTGAATGGGATATCCGGTTATGGGCGAAAGGGTCGACGCGGGGTGAGATTTTATACTAGGAAAGAGATGCGTAAGTCCCCTCGAAGTCGATGAAGACGAGAACTCACACCGGGCCGCAAAGACCACGACGAGGTGCCTTTGTGTGAGCTCTAATCCAGTTCCTGCGCGGATTTCCTTGTGGTTATCGCTCGGCCTCGCTGAAGGCTCCGGACTCGTGCTGGATCTCGTCCGGCAGGTACTGGTGATGGAACCTCGGTTTAGCAATCGAGGACGCCGGATCCTCCCCGCCATCCAGGGCGAGTAAGGTTGGGTGTGGTCCGGTCCGAGCGGATGCTACGCGCCAGCCCGGCGACATAAAACGGATGCGTGATGCGCTCGGCGGACTTGAGGTCCGCCAAGTCGAATCCCGTGAGACAGCAGAAAAAAGGCTCCGTCGGGGAGCCGGTGAGGCGGCGCGCACCGGACGGATTCAGGCCTCTTCGCCGGTGATCTTTTCGTATTTCTCCCTGAGTTGTTCCTCGGTCTCCTCGTGGTCCGGGTCTTTGAGAATGCAATCCACGGGGCAGACCTCCACGCATTGGGAGGTCTCGTAGTGACCCACGCATTCGGTGCAGAGGTTCGGGTCGATCTCGTAGATCTCGTCCCCTTGGGTGATGGCGCCGTTTGGGCACTCCGGCTCACATACGTCGCAGTTGATGCACTCATCGGTGATATAAAGTGCCATGTCATTACTCCTTAGGTAAGGCTCTAGCAGAACGGCATCCGGAAAGGTTAACCAAAGCGCTCCTGCAATGCAGCCTGCACAACAGGGGCAACAAAGGTCGAGACGTCCCCGCCCAAGCGAGCGATCTCGCGGACCAAAGACGAAGAAATGTAGGCGTATTGCTCCGCCGGGGTGAGGAATAGGGTTTCGATATCCGGGGCCATGCGTCGATTCATACCGGCAAGTTGAAACTCGTACTCGAAATCGGACACGGCGCGCAGACCGCGCATGATCACGGGGGTTCCGTGGTCGCGGGCGAATTTGACCAGGAGACCGGAAAAGCGAGTTATCTCCACTTTTCGGATGTCTTGCAATACCTGCTGTGCGAGTGCGACTCGGCGCTCGATCCCGAACGCAGGATCCTTGCCCGTGTCGACCGCGACCGCGACCACGACCCGATCGAAGAGCGAGGCGGCGCGCTGTATCAGGTCGATGTGGCCGTTCGTGATAGGGTCGAAAGTACCCGGATAGACCACACTTCTCATCTGCTCGCTCCTCTTTCGACGATTGGGTTTGCGAAGGATACCAGACGTCGCTCAAAAGATAGCCGCACCTGATTTATGGACAGCGGCGAGCGCAAAGCGTACCTGCCCGGCCTGCTTATCACGGATCAGCGACCAATCCGAGGGCAAGGCTACGAATGCTCGGTTCACCGGTGCCTCCAGGTAGACCAGCGCTCTCGGGGCAAGCCAACCCTTACCGCTGAGCAGGTCACAACTCGGGCCCAGAAGATTCTTGTCGAAAGGCGGATCAAGGAAGACGATATCGAAGGGCTCGGCGCTTCCGGAAAGCCAGTGCAGGGCTTCTGCCCTGCGCACCTTCACCCGTGAGGTGCCCAGCGTCCGTGCGTTGGCCGCCAACACCCGGATCACGGATTCAGAGTGCTCGATCAAGAGCACCTCGGAAGCACCTCGGGAGGCCGCCTCGAATCCCAAGGCGCCGCTACCGGCAAAGAGGTCGAGGCAACGGGCGCCGGCGATAACCGGCTGCAACCAGTTGAACAGGGTCTCACGCACCCGATCCGCCGTAGGGCGCAGTCCCGGCTGCGTTGGAACTGGCAGCTTGCGCCCCCGGTAGCGACCACCGATGATGCGCAGCCCGCCACTGCCCCTGGCGCTGTGCGTTACCCTATTTTGCATGGATCCCGAAAAACAGGATGACACAGGGTGCTAATCCGCCGAATCCGCCACACGATCCGCCAGCGGCCCGACGATGACGGTGGCGAACCGGTCGGGATGGACTCGGCGGTTGAAGGCGTCGCGGATTTGCTCACGAGTAACGGCCGATACCCGCGCGTTGAAACGGTCCAGGTAGTCGAGCGGTAGTCCGTAGAACCCGATAACCGCGAGATAATTGACGACCTTGCTGTTGCTGGCGATGCGCAGGGGGAAGCCGCCGGTGATGTTCTTGATCGCGGCTGCCAGCTCTTCCGGCGTGGGTCCTTCCGCCCGGAAACGCCGCACCGTGTCCATCAGCACCTCGCGGGCCAGGGTTACTTGGTCGTTCTTGGTCTGTAACCCCATCAGGAAGGGGCCGCGCTCGGCCATGGGCAGAAAGTAGCTGTAGACGCTGTAGGATAGCCCTCGCTTCTCCCGTACCTCGTCCACGAGCAAGGAAACCAGACCGCTGCCGCCGAGAATATGATTGCCCACGTAGAGCGGAAAATAATCGGGATCCAGGCGTCGCATACCGGGCTGTCCCACATAGACGTGGGTCTGAGTCGAGGGGAAGCTCAGCTCCTCCAAGTCTTGATGCTTCAGGTCAGGTACCAGCGGCAGCCTGGGCGGCGGCTCGCCAGACTCGAGACCGGCAGTGAGGCGTTCCGCCAAGTCCCGGGCCTGATTCGGCGAAAGGGCGCCGACAATGGCCACCACCGCATTGCGCGCCACATAATAGCGGCGGTGAAAGTCCACGAGATCCACGCGCTGCAAGGCGCCGACAGTTTCGAGTGTTCCAGCCGGGTCCGCAGCGTACGGATGATCGCCGAAAATCTTACGGTAAATCGCCTTTGACCCGACCGTGCGCGGATCCTGCTCGTCCTGATGCAGGCTGACCAGGCGGTTCTGTCGCACGCGCTCGAAATCGGACTCGTCGAACTTGGGCTCAGACAGAATCTTGGCGGCTGTCTCGACGGCTGTCTCCATCGCGCTTTGGTCGGTCAAGGTGCGCAACGATAGGGTTGAAAAGTCTCGACCGGCACTGACAGAGAGCTGCGCACCGACGGACTCGATTCGCTCGGCGACTGTATTCGCGTCCCATTCGCCGGCCCCCTGCGTCAGCATGCCGGCGGTCACAGAGGCCAGCCCGGACCGCTCGCCGTCGCGGGCACTCCCGGCATCGAACACCAAATGGGCGTCGAGGATAGGCAGCTCGGGTGCGGCGACGAAAAGCACCCTTGCCCCCTTGGAGCTTTCCCAGGTCTCGATCTTGGGACCCGCCCAGGCGGTGCTCAGGGCAGCGAGGGCAAGCAAGGCACAGACGCTAGAGAAGATTCGGAGTCGGTCAGTGCGCACGGCCGTGTCCTCCCGCCGCACTCGAACGCGGCTGTGTGCGATCCATCGGTTGGGGCTCCAGCAGGGCGACGGTGAGATTGTCCGGGATCAGATACTTGCGTGCCACGGCCTGGATCTGTTCCGGGGTGACGTCGCTCAGGTGCCCGACATACTGGTCCACCAGGCGCCAACCCAGGCCCACGCTTTCCATGCGTCCGAGCTGCATAGCTTGGTAGTAGACCGAGTCTTGCTCATAGACCTTGTCGGCGATGAGCTGGGTACGGATTCGCTCGAGCTCGGACGCCGCTACCGGCTCGCTTCGTACCCGCTCGACCTGCTCCAGGAATGCCCGCTCGAGCTCGCCGACGGTACGGCCCTTGGCGGGAGTGCCGTCGATCAGGAACATTCCAGGCAGCCGTGTGAAGGCACTGTAACCGGCGCCGGCCGCTGTGGCCACCCGGGTGCCGCGCACAAGCTCGCGGCTAAACCGGGCACTGCTGCCACTGTCGAGCACAGAGGCCAGCATCTCGAGAGCATAAGGCTCCCACTCCTCTTCGTCGTGTCCCAGGGCTGTGGCCTTGTACCCCAGGACAAGGTATGGCTCCTTGGCCGGCGCCTTGATCCTGATCCGTTTCTCACCGCGTTGCGGGGGCTCGAGGCGTGGTTTCGGATGCGCTAACTGCTCGGGCTTCAACGAACCGAAGTGCTTCTCGGCGAGCGCAAACACGGTTTCGGGTTTCACGTCGCCCACCACCACCAGCGTCGCGTTGTTGGGGGCGTACCACGTACGGTACCAGTCGCGCACGTCTTTGGCTTGCATGTGCTCCAGATCGCTGGCCCAGCCGATCACGGGAGCTCGGTAGGGAGATGCCTCGTAAGCCGTTGCATTGAACTGCTCGAAGGTCAGTGACTCGGGGTCATCCTCGGTGCGCAGGCGGCGCTCTTCCTTTACCACCTCCAGCTCCTTGAGAAACTCCTCCTCGGGAAGCGTGAGATTGCGCATGCGCTCGGCCTCCAGCTCGAAAGCGACCTCGAGCCGGTCCTTCGCGAGGTTTTGAAAGTAAGCCGTGTAGTCTTGACTGGTAAAGGCGTTCTCGTCGCCACCGTTTTCCGCAATGATATGGGAGAACTCGCCTGGAGCGAGGTTCTTGGAGCCTTTAAACATCATATGCTCCAGCACGTGGGAGACACCGGTAACACCGCCGTGCTCGTAGCTCGAACCGACTTTGTACCAAACCTGGGAAGTGACAATCGGGGCGCGGTGATCGGGTTTTACCAGGACCTTCATCCCGTTGCCGAGCACCCTTTCGTGTACCTCGGAACCGGCCGCGGCAAGCTGGGCTACCAGTATGCCGAGTATCATCAACATCGATTTCACGGAGACTCCAGTGCCCAAAACAGTCCGGGCGCAGATTTTGTTGTGAGGAAGGTGAGGATTCGATACACCAATAAAAAGGGGCGCAGGCTTGCAAAGAGACGCCGCACCTGGGTTTTGCTAGGATGTTTCCTCGCATAAGGGTGTGATGCCGGGTGCCGCCGCGATCGGTGGTATCCGGTCGAGCCCCGGCACTTTTACGCATCAGATTTCCATCAGAGCCCGCGATTGGGTACTTGAGCAAATGTTTGGGTTTGGCAGGAAAAAGCGAGAGACCGCGCCCCAAGGCGAAGTGCAGCGAACGGAGCGCCGGCAGCGCATTGTATTCCGCCTCAAGGAGGGTTTGGCGACGACGCGCGCCGTGCTCAATACGAACGTCGGTGACCTGATCCGCGGATACAAGCGTATCGACGCGGACCTGCTCGAGGAGTTGGAGACTCAGCTCCTGACGGCTGACGTGGGGGTCGATGCGACCAGTCGTATCATCGGCGATATCTCGGAGCGCGTTAAACGGCGTGAGCTGGCGGATCCGGCTGCACTTATGGATACCTTGCGGAACGAGCTCGGGGAAATCTTGCGCCGTTGTGATGCGCCCGTGCGCCAGCCCGCTGCGGGTCGGCCCCAGGTCATACTCATGGTGGGTGTGAATGGGGCTGGTAAGACCACGACCATCGGCAAGCTGACCAAGCGGCTCCAAGAGGAAGGCAACAGTGTCATGTTGGCGGCCGGCGATACCTTCCGCGCCGCCGCCGTGGAGCAGCTCCAGACCTGGGGAGAACGTAACGGCGTACCAGTTATCGCGCAGCGCAAGGGCGCAGATTCCGCTTCGGTGATCTACGATGCCCTTCAGGCGGCAACTGCCCGCCGGATGGACGTACTCATCGCGGACACGGCTGGGAGGCTGCACACAAAGGCCAATCTCATGGATGAGCTGGCGAAGATCGGCCGCGTCATGAAGAAGATCGATCCGGAGGCCCCACACGAAGTCATGCTGGTCGTGGACGCGACCACGGGCCAGAATGCATTGAATCAGGCGATTCAGTTCGACCAAGCCCTGGGGCTGACGGGGATTACCCTGACCAAGCTGGATGGGACGGCTAAAGGGGGCATTCTGTTTGCGGTTGCGGACCGGCTGCGGTTACCCATCCGGTTCATTGGTGTCGGCGAGAGGATCGAGGATCTGCGCCACTTTGACGCCGAGGAGTTCCTCGAGGCCCTGTTCGCGGCCTAGACAGCCGTCCATCAGCAATCGAAGTCAATCGGGTGATCCGCTTCGAGCACGTCACGAAACGCTATCCGCAGCGGGGAGATGCCCTCAGAGACCTGAGCTTCGAGCTCGAAGCAGGCGAGATGGTTTTCCTCACCGGTCACTCGGGTGCCGGCAAGAGCACCCTGTTGCGGCTGATTGGCCTGATAGAGCGCCCGACACGCGGTCAGGTTCTTGTGAACGGCCGCAACCTCGGCAGCCTGCCCAAGCGCAAGATACCCCAATACCGCCGCGAGGTAGGCATCATCTATCAGGACCACCGACTCCTCGCAGATCGCACGGTATTCGACAATGTGGCGCTGCCCTTGGTCGTGGCCGGCTACGGACATAAAGAGGTCGGCCGTCGCGTGCGAGCCGCTCTCGACCAGGTGGGGCTGCTGCGCCGGGAACGCGCGCTCCCCGTTTCCCTGTCCGGAGGCGAGCAGCAGCGAGTGGGAATCGCCCGGGCTTTCGTCGCGCGCCCGCCCCTCTTGTTGGCCGATGAACCCACGGGGAATCTAGATCCAGAGCTTTCCCGCGAGATCATGGGGTTATTCGAGCGTCTTCATCAGGTCGGTGTCACCCTGCTCATCGCCAGTCACGACTTGGCGTTGATCGCAGGCCTGCCGTATCGGACGTTGACCTTGGACAAGGGCTCCTTGGCCGGAGACACGGGTACCTGGTGAGCACATGCGCAAACGCCGCTCCGCTCGTAGACGCGTTCGCGTCCACCCGCTTCGTCTCCCATCCGCGTGGTTGAGCCGCCATGTACAAGTGGCGTTGGAAAGCCTCGGGCGTCTCTTGCGCAGCCCGCTGCCGACGCTCATGACGCTTGCCGTGATCGCAATCGTCCTCGCATTGCCCGCGAGTCTCTATGTGCTTACACGGAACCTGACCCTTTTAAGCGAGTCATGGGACCAAACCGCTGCAATCTCCGTTTTTCTGACGATGGACACGGACGTCGAGCGGGCCCAAGCACTGGCGGCCGAGCTGGAGCCGAACCCGAAACTGGACCGGGTCACCGTCATCAGCCCGGAGGACGCTCTGCTGGAGCTCGGAAGCCACGACGGTTTCAGCGAGGCCATTGCCCAGCTCGAGGAAAATCCGCTACCGGCGGTGCTCGCGCTGCAACCGGCATCAAATGTTCGAACGCCCGAGGCGCTGGCGCGTTTGGCCAAGCAGCTCGAAGCCCTGCCCGAGACCGACTTCGTGCGTCTCGATACGCAATGGGTGCGACGCTTTCAGGCGATTCTGGGCCTAGCCCAATGGGGGGTGATGCTGCTCGGCGGCATACTCGCTTTAGCGGTCCTGCTCGTGGTTGGCAACACCATCCGCCTCGAGATCGAGAACCGCCGCAGTGAAATCGAGATAATGGAGCTCGTAGGGGCGGCGCCGTCCTTTATCCGTCGTCCTTTCCTCTACACCGGTTGTTGGTATGGACTGTTGGGGGGAATCGGCGCCTGGTTGCTCGTAGCGTTGGCGCTGATCCTTGTCCAGGAGCCCGTTTCCCGCCTGGCTGATCTTTACCGTACCCAGTTTCCTCTTTCCGGCTTGGGGCCGACCGCCTCGCTCGAGATGCTCGGCGGCAGTCTATGCCTCGGCCTGCTCGGGAGCTGGCTTTCCGTTGGGCGCCACCTGATGGCAGGGCAGCCGCGTTGAGGTGGCGCGCGCCGATCGCAGGATCTCGAAAGCTTCTCTTAGGAAAGACCTGCAGCATCTCGGAACATTTTAATATAATGAATTTTTGTATGTTGTAAGCGTGCGCGTGAATGTGGAGCATCTGTGAGCCCAGAGAAGCGCAGCTACCAACGGAACTAACGACTCACGGGAATACTCCTAGATCAGGAAACGATTCTGGCTAAGCGGCCAATCTGATGCTAGTATATTTCCTACTAATCCACTCGGGTTTCGACAAATGACCAAAGATATTGCAGTGCTTCCGACGGGCAACATCGACGCCTACATAGGCGCCGCCTACCAGATCCCCGTGCTTACCGCGGACGAGGAGCGTGAGCTTGCCGAGCAGCTGCGCGACCAGGGAGATATGGAAGCGGCAAGGCGGCTGGTCATGTCTCATCTGCGTTTTGTCATTCGCATCGCCCGCGGTTATCTCGGCTACGGCCTCCCGTTGCAGGACCTCATTCAGGAGGGATCGGTTGGCTTGATGAAGGCAGTGCGGCGTTTCGAGCCCGATTTGGGCGTCCGCTTGGTGTCCTTCGCTGTTCATTGGATACGCGCCGAGATCCACGAGTACATACTTCGCAACTGGCGGATCGTGAAGGTGGCCACGACGAAGGCCCAGCGCAAGCTGTTTTTCAACTTGCGCAGTGCCAAGAAGCGTCTCGGTTGGTTCACCCACGAGGAGGTTCAGGGGGTCGCCGAGGATCTGGGTGTCAAGCCGGAGACGGTGCTGGAAATGGAATCGCGCCTCGCGAACCAGGATCTCGCCTTTGACGGCGACGATAGCGATGATGACGAAGGTCCATCGGCGCCGTCGACCTATCTGGCGGATATGCGGATGGAGCCCGCGAGCGCCATCGAGCGCGAGGATACGGTTAGCGATCGCCGCGAGCGGCTGTTGAACGCTATCGAGAGCTTGGATACCAGGAGCCGGACCATCGTTCAGGAACGTTGGCTCACGGAGAAGAAGCAAACCCTCCACGAGTTGGCGCAACAGTTCGGTGTATCCGCGGAGCGAATCCGCCAAATCGAGAAGAACGCGATGAAGAAAATGCGGCTGCAGCTCGAAGCTTGATTGTTCGCTTTCGCGACCGGCATACTCCTCCTTGTGATGGTTCCGGTGTTGTTTGACGATGCCAAATGGAGAAATCGCCGATTCCCTGTCGGCGTTGCCCGCACGGAGACTCAGGTGCCTTCGCCTGCTGGTCGCTGAGCGTCGCGCGCCGGTGCGATAGACAGAGCACGGCAGCTGATCGCAATAGCCGGTTTTCCGCGTACGCTACCCTGCACTGCTGCTTCATGTAATCAAGGCACGGTTGCCCGTGTGTTGTATGCTTTTTCGCATATCCTTGTGTTCTTAGCAATGAGGAGCTCACAGAGCAGACAATCCACAGGGATAGAACAAACGGTCGCCTCAATTCTTGTCAGAGGACCGAAATCAGATCGGGTTAACACACAATCTTGCGGAAACGGTGTATAAGAAGAAGCATCTGTGTTGACTGTTGAACGCGCCGGATATGCAATATTGGAGTTGAGCATGCCGATCTGGTAACGCCCAATCGGAGCACAAACAGGCCGGGTTTTAGGAAGGACGTCGACTTTGGTCCCCGCGGCGAGCAACATGCAATCGAAGAAGCTCGATTCTCTTGACGACAGCGGAGAAGAATTCCGCCGTTCAGTCCATGATGTGTCGGCGGCGATCATCTATGTCCGTGCACTCGCCGAAAACCTCGCGAAGCACTTACCGACGCTGGTTGCGATCTCGCGCTCGAAGTTCCCGGAAATAGGCACGCAGATTCCGCTG
>JAJDOL010000078.1 GCA_022340195.1 Chromatiaceae bacterium | reverse complement strand
TTCCATGTGCGGAATATTCGGTGCCGTCGCCCTGTCGAGAGCCTCACTGCGCTCCCGGGAGTCCGTTCTTCGCATGGCTGATCTTCTTCGCCACAGGGGTCCGGACAGCGAGGGACACCTGGAAACCGGGAACGCGATTCTCGGTTCACGCCGACTCTCCATCGTCGACATGAGCCGGGAGGCGGACCAACCTTTTGCAAGCCCGGACGGAAAAGTCTGGCTGGTCTGCAATGGGGAGATCTACAACAGCAACGAGCTGCGCCGGCGCTACGCGTCTCGAGGCTACCCCTTCCGATCCTCCAATTCCGACGTCGAACCGATCCTGCCGCTTTATCTGGAGCGCGGCGAAGCTGCCGTTAGCGAGATCGAGGGGATGTTCGGGCTGGCGATATGGGACTCGCGCCGAGGGGTGCTGCTGCTGGCGAGGGACCGCGCCGGAGAGAAGCCCCTGTTTTTCCGCCGACACGACGACGAGATTCACTTCGCCTCCGAAATCCAAGCGCTGCTCGTCGCGGACCCGTCCGCGCCGGAAATCTCGCCACCCGCGCTAGCGGACTATCTGACACTCGGCTACTGCACGGCACCGCGCACCATGTTCCGCGGCATCCACAAGCTGGAAGCTGGTCATCTGCTTCTCAGCGACGCCGCTGATACCCGCACGTGTCCCTACTGGAGCGCCCTCGAGCACACGCTACCGGAAGTGGAGGCCGAACCGCAGGAGATCCTTGCAGTCTTCGAGCAAGCCGTGCACCGCCAGACGATGTCGGATGTCCCCATCGGCGTGTTCACATCGGGCGGGCTGGATTCCTCACTGCTGGTCACTAGCCTGGTGCGCCACGTCCCGGCAGGAGAGATCCATACCTATTCGGTGCGCTTCGAGCAGGCCTCCTATGACGAATCCGGCTGGGCCGAGCGCGTCTGTAAGCGACTCGGCACTATCCACCAAACGGTTCGTGCCGGAGAGCCGGATCTGCATCGGGCCCTCGATTTGGTTACCGACCGGCTTGCGGAGCCTCTGGGGGATCCTGCTATTCTGCCAACCTACCTGCTCTCCGAAGCCGCAACCCGCGACGTAAAAGTCATCTTATCCGGCGAGGGAGCCGACGAGCTCTTCGGCGGCTATCCGACCTATCTAGGGCACAAGTGGGCGGAGCGATTCATGCGGTTGCCCGACGCCATATCCAAGCCGATACGCGCGATCGTAGAGGGGTTGCCGGTCTCGACCAGGAAGGTGTCCCTTTCGTTCCTGGCCAAGCGGTTCGTTGCCGAGGCCGAGCGTGACACACTCGATCGGCACCTCGCATGGTTCGGCGCCTTCGGTCCAGACTCGGAAAGAATCGGCACATCCCGAGAGAGCTCCAAGCTGCGGGAGATCTGGGAGAGACTGCAAACACTAGATAGCCCGATCAAGCGCGCCATGCTGTTCGATCTACTCACTTATCTGGCAGAGAATCTACTTACCAAGGTCGACCGCGCCACCATGCTCGCCTCTTTGGAGGCGCGCGCACCATACCTGGACCGGATGGTGATGGAGTTGGCCCTGCGACAACCTGCGCGGTCAGCCGTAAGCAGCATCGAGACGAAATGTGCACTCAAGCGAGCCGCATTGGCAAGGCTCCCCCGTGACTTGGTATATCGCCGCAAGCGCGGACTCTCGGTGCCGATATCGGACTGGATCAACGGTACCCTGCGGGAGGAGGTCACCCGTCTGCTCGATCCCGAGCGCCTTCGCCGACAAGGACTCATCCATCCTGAACCGATACAGCACCTGCTCGAAGAGCACCGAGCACGCCGGGGCGACTTTAGCCGACGCCTTTGGCCGCTAATTGTGCTTCAGCGATGGCACGAGCGCTGGCTGGAACGGGGTTAAGGCGATCGCCAGGCTCCCGCTTCTCCACAGTCAAGCCGCAGATCAGGGCGCACGGGAATTGCAGTAACGGCATCAGCCATTGCTCCGCCACTCCTCGACGATGGGATTGCACGCACGCTTACATAGCCACATCACGCCCAGCAGGTCCAGGATGCCATCCCCGAGCCGATCGAAGATTCCGTAGTGAGAGCTTCCTCGCTCCCGCGCGCGGTGGTTTACGGGCACGGACTTCACGATCCCGCCATTGCGCTTCACGAGGGCCGGCACAAACCTGTGCATATGGTCGAAATAGGGCAGGTCCAGGAAGACGTCTCGCCGGAACAGCTTCAGCCCGCAACCCGAATCCGGCGAATCGTCCTCGAGCATCCACACGCGCACTGCGTTCGCGATGCGCGAGGCGTAACGCTTTGCCGCACTATCGAACCGCTTCCGCCGCATGCCAATCACCAGCTGGAGATCCTGCGGGCACTTCGGGTCCTGCACGACGGCAAACAACTTTGGGATATCGGCAGGATCGTTTTGTCCATCCCCGTCCAGAGTAGCGATCCAGGGTGCATGTGCTGCCTTGACCCCGGTGCGTAGGGCAGTGCTCTGGCCACACTGTTTGCTATGCTGGAGGACGCGTACCAGCGGATTGGAGGCCCGAGCACGATGCAGGGCATCGGCCGTTCCATCGCAGCTCCCATCGTCTACGCAGACCAACTCGTAACTAATGCGGCCGTTCAGGGCATCGTGCACCTCCGAAATAAGCGGTTGAAGATTCTCGGCCTCGTCGTTGAAGGGAATCACGACCGACAAGACGGGTTTAGGTGGCAAGCTCATAAGATCATTCCTGTCGATGACAAACGCCGCATCATCATCCTCGGCTAGCGAAGGCATTCGGCAACTAAGGCGATTCCTGTCAAAGAAAGTACCCGCTTGCTTGTCTTTTCGCCCGTCTTCCGCGTTGCGTTGGAGGTTACATAGCCATGCTATGCGACTGCCGGCGCATAGTCGAACGATGTAACCTTTTCCGTAACGCAGCAGGCGGGCTAAAAGACAAGCAAGATGTTCAAGTTATTTTTTGCGAGGCTCCTAAGTCGCGGCGAAGACCTCGATCGCCTCCACCAGGACTAGCGGTCGATAATGGCGCACGTGATTGCGGAACGGGAGGGGAGGAAGCGATATTGTCGGTCGCTTTAGGCGAATTTCACCCCAATCGAGGATCTATCGCATGACTGGAGATACCCACTCGTTCTCCCTGCTTGCCGTCTTGCTTCTCCTGGCCTCCTGCACCCCAGATTCCGGTCACTCCGTATTGGAGCTGCAGGGCGCCACCATGGGAACCACTTACAGCATCCAGGTGGTGGACCTGCCGCCGGCGATCGATCCAAGTGCGCTCGGGGACAGGATCGACGCCGAGCTGGATTTGGTCAACGATCTGATGTCCACCTATCGGGAGAATTCCGAGCTCTCGCGCTTCAATCGTAACCGGAGCACCGACTGGTTCGCCGTTTCTCCCAATTTGGCGGAGCTGGTCAAGGAGGCCATCTGGACCAGCGAGGTCAGCGGCGGCGCCTTTGACGCCACGGTAGGACCTCTAGTGAACCTGTGGGGCTTCGGTCCTGGCGGTGGAACCGACGCCGTACCATCGGACGCAGAAATCGCGCTGGCGAGAGCACGCGTCGGTTACCACAAGCTGTCAGTCCGAACCGATCCGCCCGCGCTGAGGAAATCCGAGCCCACACTCTACCTGGACCTGTCCGCAATCGCCAAAGGATATGGCGTGGACCGCATCGCCGAGCT
>JAJDOL010000061.1 GCA_022340195.1 Chromatiaceae bacterium | reverse complement strand
TCCCTACCTGTTCGCGGAGATCTTCGCCTCGAACATCGGGGGTGCCGCGACCCTGATCGGTGATCCGCCCAACATCATGATCGGATCGGCGGTGGGACTGACCTTCAACGACTTCCTGCTCCATCTGATGCCCATCACTCTGGTCATCCTGCCGCTGACGCTGCTACCCATCTACCTCATCTGGGGAAGGTATCTGCAGGCAACACCGGAGAACCGCCGCAAGGTGCTGAGATACCAGGAGCTGGATGCCATCACAGATCCGCGGCTGTTGAAGCAATCCCTTTTCGTGCTGACGCTGGTCCTGGCGGGATTTGTCCTCGGCCACGACCTGGGCCTGCAACCGGCCACTGTTGCCATGTCCGGCGCCGCGATGCTGTTGATTCTCGACAACCTCCCGCGAGAGGTGGAGGAGCAGTCCGAGTCGGTGCACAGGAGCTTCTGCGAGGTCGAGTGGGTCACCATCTTCTTTTTCATCGGGCTGTTCATCGTGGTCTACGGGGTAGAGAGAACCGGCCTCTTGGAATTGGTCGCCCACAAGCTGATCGAGTTGACCGGGGGAGACCCTGCGGTAACCGCCATCTCCATCCTGTGGGTGTCCGCGGTGGCGTCCGCCATCGTGGACAACATCCCCTTCGTCGCCACCATGATCCCCTTGATCGAGAGCATGGAGCCGGCCTTCGGGGGTGCCGATCAGCTGATTCCCCTCTGGTGGTCCCTGGCCCTCGGCGCCTGCCTCGGCGGGAACGGCAGCCTGGTGGGGGCGAGCGCCAACCTCATCGTTGCCGGCTTCGCCGAGCGCTCGGGCCAGGCTATCCGTTTCCTGCCTTTCATGTTGATGGCCTTTCCGCTGATGCTGATGTCGATCGTCGTCAGCACGGTCTACGTATATCTGCGCTATTTCTGAGGCGAAGACAGACGTTTCATGATTTCCCTGTTCATCACCTCCATGATGCGTCTCACCCACAACCGTGCGGTCTCGCCGCTGGCCACCCGGACGGGCAAGGCGGTCACGGACATCGAGAAGATGGTGGTGTGGGGCAACCACTCGCCGACCATGTACCCGGACCTGGGTTTTGCCACCGTAGGCGGTCAGGACGCCAAGTCGCTGGTCAATGACGAGGAGTGGTACCGCGAGACCTATATCCCAACCGTCGGCAAGCGCGGCGCGGCCATCATCGCCGCCCGCGGTGCTTTTTCCGCGGCGAGCGCGGCCGATGCCGCTATCGACCACATGCGGGATTGGATGCTGGGCAGCGACGGCAAGTGGGTGACCATGGGCGTGTGCTCGGACGGCTCCTACGGTATCCCCAAGGGCATGATCTACGGCTTCCCCTGCACCTGCACCCCCGGCAAGTACGAGGTCATCAAGGACCTGGAGATCGACGACTTCTCCCGTGAGAAGATGGACTTCACCCTGAACGAGATCAACGAGGAGCGCGAGGGGGTCCAGAGTCTCCTGGGCTGACCCGTTGCGGCGCCCGTGTCCTTCGCAGGCGGAGGGCACGGGCTTCTCAAACCTTGACCTCGAGGTGACCATGAAAACGCGGAGCTTGATGTGCCTTACCGTCCTGGCCCTGGCTGTTGTGTCGGCAAGTCCCTCCTACGCCGCGACGCCAGCGCAGATCGCCCAGGCCGAGTACGATGAGGTCATGACCCTAGAGCCGGATCTGGAGAGCGGGCGCGCGACCTTTCTTACCTGCACCGTCTGTCACAAACCCGAGGGTTGGGGCACCCCGGATGGCAGCTATCCCCAGATCGCCGGACAGCTTCGAACCGTCATCATCAAGCAGCTGGCGGACATCCGGGCGCGCCACCGCCACAACCCCCTGATGTACCCCTTCTCCATACCGCACACCTTGGGCGGGGTGCAGCAGATCGCGGATGTGGCCGCATACGTCGCCCAGTTGCCCATGACCCCCTACAACGGCGTTGGTCCCGGGTTTGATCTGGATCTCGGACAGCGGCTCTTCGAGGACAACTGCGTCGAGTGCCACGGCAAGCAGGGCGAGGGCAATTCCGAGGAGCACATACCGGCTATCGCCGGCCAGCACTACAATTACCTGGTACGCGAATTCGACCTGATCCGGGCCAACAGGCGCGGGAACGCTGACCCGAAGATGGTGAAGCACGTCAAGGGCTTCTCCCGGCGCGAAGAATCGGCGGTGCTCGATTACACCTCCCGCCTGCGCCCGCCGGCGGAGAAGCTGGCGAAGGGCGGTTGGCTCAATCCGGACTTTCCGTACTATGCGCGCCCGCCCGAGCCCGAGTGGCCGCCCATAGCGCCGATGCCGGAACCTGCGCCGATGCCGCCAATGCCCGAGCCTCCCGCGATGCCGGCCTTCCCCGAGTCACCGGCGATGGGGTTCGGGCGCGAGCAGTTGCCGCCTCCGGAGCCTCCTCCTCCGCCTTCGACAAACCCATGGTCGCAGTGAGCGTGGTTGCCAGGTCTTGTGCTCCACCGACTCGGCCATGCTCGTTCAGCATCAGTTGCCCGAGGAGCAAAACCCCGAACGTCACGAGCAACAGGACCACCGACCGATGAACCCAGTGCACCGGATATTTCTGGACAGGTGGGGTAAGCCTCCTGCAGGCCCTAGTCCGCTATGATTTAGGTGAAGCGGCACCAGTCCTCCCCCTAGCAGGCTCCGAGTTGAGGTCGGCTGTTTGTCCGTTCCTAGCGGGAACCCTGGCGAGCCCCGTCCTTGCATGCGACCTGCTGTATTATGGCCGAACCCCACGACATTGCCGACATTCTTGTTTTGCTGACGGCCGGCATCGTCGCAGTGCTGCTGTTTCAGCGCGTTGGCCTCGGCACGGTGCTGGGCTTCCTGGTGGCCGGCGCCTTGGTGGGTCCCTGGGGCCTTGGTTTCATCGTTGCCGTGGACGAGATACGGCACCTGGCGGAATTCGGTGTCGTCTTCCTCCTGTTCATCATCGGCATCGAGCTAAAACCGTCGCGCCTGTGGGTCATGCGCCGCAGCGTGTTTGGCCTGGGCACCGCTCAGGTGCTCGCCACCGGTGCGGTCATCGCCCTCATCGCCTTGGCGCTGGGGTTGCCGGCACGTACCGCCCTGATCACGGGCTTCGGGCTGGCGCTCTCCTCGACGGCCTTCGGCCTGCAGATTCTGCAGGACAAGGGGGAGCTCGGCACGGCCTACGGCCGCTCCGCCTTCGCCGTCCTGCTCCTGCAGGACCTGGCCATCGTACCCCTGATCGCGCTGCTGCCGCTGCTCGCGCGCCCGGAGCTGGGCATCACCGAGGATGTGGAGTTGGCCGGGCTGGAGGCGGTGCTGATCTTCGTCGGGGTCTTCGTCCTTGGTCGTGTTCTCTTGCGCCCCATACTCCAACTCGTGGCCGAAAGCCGGCGCAATCCAGAGATTTTCACCGCCACCGGGATCCTGCTGGTGCTCGGTGCCGCATGGCTCACGGACTGGGCGGGCCTGTCCATGGCCCTCGGCGCCTTCCTCGGCGGCCTGCTCCTGGCGGATTCCCGCTACCGCCATCAAATCGTGGCGGACATCCAGCCCTTCCGTGGTCTACTGCTCGGGCTGTTCTTCATGAGCGTCGGCATGTCCGTCAATTTTGGGCTTCTCGCTCGCCAGGGCATCCAGGTGGCCGGACTGGTCGGCGGTCTGCTGCTGCTCAAGGCGGCGCTCCTGTGGGCTTTGTGCCGGATTACCGGGCGCTCGCATACCGAATCGACGCAAGTATCACTGCTGCTCGCCCAGGCCGGTGAGTTCGGATTCGTCCTCTTCGGGCTGGCCCACATCCTGGGCCTGATGGACGGGGAGCTTTACCAGCTATTGCTACTGGTTATCGCCCTGAGCATGGCGGCCACGCCCCTGCTTGTGAGATCGGGTCGCTGGCTCGGAAGCGCTCCCGCGAGCTCTCCCCCGGCTGCCGCTCCGCCCGTTGCTGGCTCCCAGGGCGAGCCGATTCCCGCCTTGCGTAACCATGTCATCGTCGCTGGCTGCGGCCGGTTTGGAAATGCGCTGGCCCACATCCTGGCCAAGGCAGGCGTTCCCTATCTTGTGCTGGAACTCGATCCGATCCGGGTCGCCAGGGCGCGAGCCCTGAGTTACCCGGTGTTCTACGGGGATGCCAGTCGCACCGAAGTGCTGCGCTCAGCGGGCGCGGCGGACGCGGCGATGGTAGTCCTTGCCCTGGACCAGATGGAGAGCATCGGAAAGGCGGTGGTCAGGGTGCGCGAGATCTTTCCCGACCTGCCTATCTTTGCCCGTGCCTGGGACGTCGGTTCAGCCCAGAGGCTGCGCGCCATGGGTGTCACCTGCGCCATTCCCGAGACCATGGCGAGCGGGCTGCAGCTGGCCGGGGACGTGTTGCGCGCATCGGGGATTTCCCCGGAGGAGGCGGTGCGTCTCATCGACGAGGTCCGCGATGAGAAACAGCGCAAGATCGCAAGGCCTCCGAAACAAGACCGGCAAATGGGATTCAAGGACATCCTGCTGGTCCTGACGCCGGGCATCGACGAGACGGCTGCCTTGGAGCACGCGGCTGTGCTTGCCGAAGACAACCGAGCGGCCCTCACGGTGGTAGAGGTGCTTTCCGAGGTCACGGCCGATGTCGAGCGCGACGAGCAGGGGGTGTCTTCCCCGGACGAGCTCGACGAGGAGATGGCGGCAAGCCGTCGCAGGCGGCTCGAGGACCTGGTTTCGCACCTGCGTGGGCGTCTCGAAGTTCAGACCAAGCTGCTCTTCGGACGGCCCCATGAAGCGATTACCCGGGAGGTCGTATCCAATGAGCGGGACCTGGTGCTCAAGGCCGCGGAGGGTGGGCGCGGACTGCGCGAGCGCCTTTTCGGGGACAAGGACACCCGCCTATTGAAAACCTGCCCTTGTCCTGTGCTCCTTGTCCGGTCGATACCGCCAAGGCCTAACCGTTACCGTCGCATCCTCGCTGGCGTATACCTGGGCGAAAACCCGGCCAGCCAGCGGGACGAGAGAGACACCGTGAATCACAAGATCGTGGAGCATGCAGCTTCGCTGGCCATCACCGAGTTCGCCGAGCTGCACGTCGTTCACGTCTGGGAAGCTTACGGCGAGCAGGATTTGCGAAGCCCGCGCTCGCCCTATCAGTGGGACGCAGATGCCTACGTGGAGAGCCAGCAGAAACGGAACCAGGAAGCGCTGAACGCCTGCCTTGCCAAGGTACGCGACTCCCTGGCGAGCAAGATGCTTGCCGCTTTCAACCCCGTGTGCCACCTGGTCAAGGGGGGCCGCCGGGAGGAGCTCCTCCGGCTCGCCACCAGCCTGGAAGCGGACCTGGTGGTCGTCGGCTCCGCCGGGCGCTCGGGAATCACGGCTCTGATTGTCGAGAGCACCGCCGAGACCCTTGCCAAGGGTCTGGATTGCTCGGTGCTTGTCGTAAAGCCACCGGGTTTCGTCACGCCCGTCGTCGTGGAAGAACCCTAGCTCAAGCGTTCTCCTGGGCCAACTTGGTCTCGTCACTCACCAGTCCCCAGGTCGGGTAATCGTGCACACGGACCAGTGAGCGTACTTCGGCACTGGTGGCGGCGGCACAAACCCGGACGGCCAATTGCTCGAGCTCCTTTAGCCCTTGTCCGACCACGCTTCGCGCCAACAAAGGAATCATGGCCGGCTCCCCGGATAAGCGCCGAAAACCCAAGCCGATCAGAATCGGCAGTACGCCTTCGATCTGAGGGAGCAGGCCGCAAAGTTGAAGGTTTTCCAGGTCCTTTCCGGCCGCGACCGCACCGGCTTCGAAGAAACGGAAGAGTTCGGGCCGGTAGGGATCGAGCAGGTGACGTTGTTGCGGGTCGTCGCGGTCTGCTGCAGTGAGATGTGACAGTAGGTCGTTGCAACCGACCGAGACAAAGTCCGCCTCGTTCCGCCATCGACCCAGGGCCAGAATTTCGAGGGGCGACTCCGCCATCGCTCCGAACGCAACCGAGGCGGGCAGAAGGTCTCTGGCGCTGTCCCGCCACCGTACAAAATCGTCCAGACACCCGCCTGAAGGCCAAATCAGGCGCAACCCGCCCCCAACGCCGAGCTCCGCCATTGCAGCGAGCTGTGCATCGACCACGACTCGCACGGCCCCGATAGAATAGAGCTGACTACCGTGCAAGTCTTTGAGTGAAAACCGTCGCAAGCGTGGGGCAGCCAAGCCGGCCATTTGTCGGCGGCCAGGTCCAGTAGTCGAATGGCGACCGAGAGCGGCTCGCGCAACTTGGCGGGGTCATGGAAATCGCCGACGATCTGATGGCCGGCCACCTCACCGGCGGGCGAGTTGGGCCTGGGGCCCAACACCACGCAGGTACAGCCGAGCCGTTTCGCGGCCTTGACCATCATGCGGCCAAGCTGGAGCCGCCGATGATGCCGATGCGGGCAAGCGGATAGGGATAGGAATCCATCGCTTCGGCTCTACTCGAATTCTGCCATGTTGTTTTCTGCCCCGGTGTTCGCGCAAAGACATCGACAGTGTACCGCCATGCGTCTTGCAGCGTGGTCACAAGTGATCTTGTGGAGCCTGGCTCCTTTCCTCACTGCTGAGTGAAAGTCGTCTGCGTTGGGGGATTCTCCGGGATCAGCTACGCGCGGGTCCAGTGATGGGACCGATGGTTCACGACGCCCGAATTGCAGCGATCTGTCTTGGCCAAAAGGTCACGAGCTCTGGACCATGGACCGCGATTCTAGTCGGTTTCCCATGCGCCCGACCCGAAATCGGAATACGCTGCTTGGCCGAGCCGCGTTGGCAGCATCCGGGTCAGTCCCTTACCACCGAAACCTGAAGGCCGCGCAGAGTTGTTTGAAGCTCCAGTGCCTGGGAGGTCACGGTCGGGCGCCGGCCGAGCCGTCCGGCTTCTGCTCCGGTGTTGCCGTCGGCTCCGCCGTCTCGGCAGCCGGCTCGATCAGGCCGAGCCGCTTGGCCCGCGTCTCCCAGTTGCGGCGCGCCAGGGCCTGCATGTCCTCGGCCTTGTCCAGCTCGTCCATGATCTCCATGCCGAGCAGGGTCTCGATCACGTCCTCCATGGTGACGATCCCGGACATGCCCCCGAAGTCGTCCAGCACCACGGCGATGTGCTCGCGCTTCTCGAGGAAATGGTTGAACAGCTCCGGGATGGGGAAGGACTCGGCTACCGCCAGGATGTCCCGGCGGAGGTCTGCGAGCGTTCCGCCGACCTCCTCGTCCAACAGACGGGCCAACACCTCGTCCTTGCGCACGTAGCCGGTGACCTGGTCCTTGGAGTCCTGCTCGTAGACCGGAATCCGCGAAAAGCGCATGTCCCGCTCCTCCTTCAGGAATGCTTCGATAGACCGGTCCTCGGGGGCGGCGACCACCACGGTGCGCGGGGTCATGATGTCCTTGGCCTGGATGGCCTCGAAGCGCAGCAGGTTGGAGATGAAGTGCGACTCCTGCCGGTCGAACACCCCCTGCTGGGCACCCAGTTCGGCCATGGCCAGAAAATCCAGGCGGCTGAACACGCTCTTGTCCTTGTCCTTCTTGAGTGCACGGGTGACGAACTGGCTGAACCACACGAGCGGGGCCAGCAGGTTGATCACTAGGCGCAGGGACTTGACCGTGAAGGGTGCCAGCTCCTGCCAGTAGTTTGCCCCCAGGGTCTTGGGGATCAGCTCGGAGAGCACCAGGATGCCGAGGGTCATGAGGGCAGGCACTGCGAGCCCGGTGATCAGGGGGTTGGCATCGGCCCAGATCTTGGCCGCCTGTTCACCGACCCCGATGGCCCCAACGGTATGGGCGATTGTGTTCAACGTCAGGATGGCGGCCAGGGGCCGGTCGATGTTCTCCTTGAAGGCCTGCAGCAAGCGTCCGGTTTTTCGTCCTTCGCGCAGCTGCACCTGGGCGTAGGAGG
>JAJDOL010000240.1 GCA_022340195.1 Chromatiaceae bacterium | reverse complement strand
GGCTGAACTGGATCCGCAAGCAGTTCGACAAGCTGGGCATTCAGCTCGTTGTGCGACCGACGGACTACAATCGCTTCCAGGAGAAAATGCGCAAGGGTACCGGACAGATCTACACCTGGGGCTGGAATGCGGACTATCCGGATCCCGAGAACTTTCTGTTCCTGCTCTACGGCCCAAACAACAAGGTGGAGGATGGAGGGGAGAACACGTCCAATTATGCGAATCCAGCGTTCGATGCCCTCTTCGACCGCATGAAAAACATGGACAATGGTCCGGATCGCCAGGCTGCGATCAACGAGATGGTCGATATCGCCCGGCGGGACGCTCCCTGGCTATGGGGCATGTTTCCGAAGGCGTTCAGCCTCTACCACTCCTGGCTCGGAAACCTGAAGCCCAACTTGATGGCAAACAATACCCTCAAGTACCGCCGTGTCGATGCAAAGAAGCGGGAGCGCCTGCGTCGGGAATGGAACCGGCCAGTTCTGTGGCCGCTCTGGTTGATCGGAGGCCTTCTGGTGGCGGGAGCACTGCCGGCGGTTCAGATCTTTCGCCGCCGCGAGCAAAGCAGCGCGCTGTTCGAATGAGTGCCTACATCGTAAGGCGTCTCCTCTACGCTATCCCAATTCTCATTGGGGTCAATTTGATCACCTTCCTGCTTTTTTTCGTAGTCAATTCCCCGGACGACATGGCGCGCATGCAGCTCGGTATGAAGCGAGTAACTCCGGAGGCAATCGAGTCCTGGAAGCGGGAACGCGGTTACGACCGACCGCTGCTCTTCAACCGCCAATCCGAAGGGCTGGACAAGGTGCGGGATACCATCTTCTTCGACAAGTCCGTGCGTCTGTTTGCCTTCGATTTCGGGTCATCGGACAGTGGGCGCGATATAGGTTACGATATCTCGCAGCGCATGTGGCCGAGTCTCGCCATCGCCCTCCCAGTGCTCCTGGTGGGCCTTCTCGTCAACATCAGCTTCGCCCTCTTCATCGTCTTCTTCCGCGCCACGTACATCGATTTTTCGAGCGTTGTGCTGCTGGTGGCCATGATGTCCATCTCGGGACTCTTTTACATCATCGGAGGTCAATTTCTGCTCAGCAAGTTGTTCCACCTCGTGCCCATCTCCGGCTTCGACACCGGAATTGCGGCATGGAAGTTTCTGATCCTTCCCGTGATTATCGGGATAATCGGGGGTATCGGGACAGGAACGCGCTGGTATCGCACGCTGTTTCTGGAAGAGATCGGCAAGGACTATGTGCGTACCGCCAGAGCCAAGGGTCTGAGCGAACGCCTGGTCCTTTTCCGTCACGTGCTCAAGAACGCCCTGATCCCCATCCTCACCGGCGTTGTCGTCGTGCTGCCACTGCTGTTCATGGGGAGCCTGATTACAGAGTCCTTCTTCGGTATCCCCGGGCTTGGCAGCTACACGATCGATGCCATCAGCAACCAGGACTTTGCCATCGTTCGGTCGATGGTGTTCCTTGGTTCCGTCCTCTATATTCTGGGCCTGCTGCTCACGGACATCTCCTATACCCTTGTCGATCCGCGGGTACGGTTGAGTTGATGCCCGTTGTTCTGTTGACCGATGCCTTGATCTTTTTGCTGCTGATGCTGGCGGTGGGATTCGCCCTTTACGCCTCTCGCCACGAGCACTTGCGCGACCCTTGGAGACGTGTCGGGCGCAGTCGGGTTGGGACCTCGGCTCTCGTCATTTTGGGCTTTTATGTCGCCGTAGGCCTGTTGGACAGCCTGCACTTTCATCCGCGGGAGGAACAGAAGACCGAGTCAGGCGAGGCGGTGTACTCTCCGCAGATCCTCAGCCTGCTCGATTTTGCGCTGACCCCTTTGCGCGTGCACCAGGAAAAGACCTACTCAGCGCCCTTCGCTACGCATCTCTATGCCAAGGAGAGCCTGGAGCTGGCTGATGGCCGTGTGGCCAGGGATTACCCACGTCTAAAATGGGGCGGGAGTCACTTGCTCGATCCGAAAACCGACCGATTTCCAGACGTCATCTGGACCACCCTGCGCGGTTTGATTTTGGGTCTGATCTGTTGGGCGTTGGTCGCCACTTCAGTGGTTTGGCTGCTGGCTCGGCGAAGTGGCGACGGATTTCGGAGCACGCTCGAGACCCTTCGCGCCGGCCTGTCACCAGCACCCTGGCGAGCGGCTTTGCTGACCCTCCTGGTCATGCTGATATTGAGCTTCATCGCGGGCGAGCTTGCCGTCAAGTACCATATTCTGGGTACCGACAAGGTGGGGGAGGACGTTTTCTTCCAGAGCTTGAAAAGTATCCGCACCGGTTTGGTCATAGGTACCCTCACGACCTTGGTCATGCTTCCCGCGGCCATCACTCTCGGAATCATGGCAGGCTATTTTCGGGGCTTGGCGGACGACATCATCCAGTACCTCTACACGACCCTGAACTCGATCCCGGGCGTTCTCCTGATCGCCGCCGCCATCCTCATGCTTCAGATCTACATAAGCAACCACGAGGATGAATTCGCGAGTTTGGTGGAGCGCGCCGACCTGCGGCTGCTGTTTCTGTGCATCATCCTCGGCGTGACCAGTTGGACGGGTCTCTGTCGGCTGTTGCGTGGGGAGTCTCTCAAGCTACGCGAGGTCGACTATGTCCAGGCGGCGGTTTCCCTCGGCGTGAGCCACTCGACTGTCATCGGCCGCCACATCCTGCCCAACGTCGTGCACATCGTGCTGATCACAGTCGTGCTCGATTTCAGCGGTCTGGTATTGGCCGAGGCGGTGCTCTCCTATATCAACATCGGCGTGGATCCCACGATGAACAGCTGGGGCAACATGATCAACAGCGCACGCCTGGAGATGGCCAGAGAGCCTGTGGTCTGGTGGTCGTTGGCGGCGGCGTTCCTGTTCATGTTCACCCTGGTTCTGTTCGCGAATCTGTTCGCCGACGTGGTGCGGGATGCGTTCGACCCGCGATTACGGGATGCGAAATGAACTGCGACGGCGCAAAGGACGCTAAGAGTCGTTGCGTTTCCAATCGGCGAAACTCGCAACAGAGAAGCTACGCATGTCACTTCTCCAGGACCAGTACGAGTCGCTGTCCCTTGGGCGCTTCGCGCCTTCGCGGTTTTCTTCTTTCGCTGGATCGGATATGAAGGAGTCGCTGCTCGAGGTCTCGAATCTCACGACACGCCTCGGTTCGGTGGACCGGCCCGCACGGGTAGTCGATGGCCTCGATTTGGACATCCGTCGCGGTGAGACCTTCGCTCTGCTGGGCGAGTCGGGTTGCGGCAAGTCCATGACGGCTTTGTCCTTGATGCGTCTGCTACCTCCCTCGGGACGTATCACCAAAGGCTCCGTACGGCTTGGGGATACGGAGCTTTTGAAGCTTCCGGAGAGCTCCATGCGCGCCGTGCGGGGCGGGCGCATGGCCATGATTTTCCAGGAACCCCAGACATCCCTGAATCCGGTCCTGACCGTTGGCCGGCAAATCGCCGAGGCGGTGCGTGTGCACGGGATCCGCTCCCGAAGCCAGATCCCGCAACGCGTTCTGGAGCTTTTGCGCGCCGTCGGCATTCCGGACCCGGAGCGTCGGATCGGCGAGTACCCCCACCAGCTCTCCGGCGGGATGAAGCAGCGGATCATGATCGCCATGGCGCTCGCGGGGGATCCGGAGCTCCTGATTGCCGATGAGCCCACGACGGCCTTGGATGTCACCATTCAGGCCCAGGTGCTGCGTTTGCTCAAGGGGCTGCAGCGGGAGACGGGCATGGCCGTGCTTCTCATCACCCATGACCTCGGCGTGGTGGCGGAGACGGCGGATCGGCTCGCGGTCATGTACGCCGGGCAGATCGTTGAGACAGCGACTGCAGCCGAGTTCTTCGAGCGACCGGCGCATCCTTACAGCAGCAAGCTCATGGCGAGCCTGCCTGCACCGGAGAAGCGCGCGGGTACGCTGGCTGTTATTCCCGGCCGGGTACCGCCGCTGGATCGACCATTCGCGGGTTGCAGATTTGCCGACCGCTGTTATCGGACCATGGACCGTTGCCGGGTCCAAGTGCCAGATTGGCACGCCTCCTCCGCAAGGCACCGGGTACGATGCCACCTCTTTGAAGCGGGTCAGCTGCCGGTGGAACGGCTTTCCGACGACGCTGTTCCGAATGCTCCCATCCCCCGCCGCGTAAGGGGACAGGAGGTTCTGAAGGTCGGAGGTCTGAAGGTCTATTTCCCCAGTCACAAAGGCGTCTTTCACCGGGTCGTGGGCCAAGTAAAGGCCGTAGACGGGGTGACTATGGACCTTCGCGAGGGGGCCACGCTCGCCCTGGTCGGTGAATCGGGTTGCGGCAAAACAACGGTGGGCAAGGGGATACTGCAGCTCATTCGCCCGACGGACGGCAGCGTGCGTTTCCGTAATACGGAGCTGACAGGGCTTGGCAACCGGGCCATGCGCAGCTACCGCAAAGACCTGCAGATCATCTTCCAGGATCCGTTCGCCTCCATGAACCCGCGGATGCTGGTGGGAGACATCGTAGGGGAGGGACTGCAGGCCCTGGGCCTGGAGCCGAACCGCTCTAAACGGCGCGAGCGCGTGAGATCACTGTTGGATCGGGTGGGAATGGCGCCGGACGCCGCGGATCGTTACCCGCACGAGTTCTCCGGCGGCCAGCGCCAGCGGATCTGCATTGCGCGCGCCCTGGCGGTCGAGCCGCAGGTCATCGTCTGCGACGAGCCCACCAGCGCCCTGGACGTCTCGGTCCAGGCTCAGATCCTCAATCTGCTCGAGCAGCTCCAGGACGACATGGGCCTGAGCTACCTTTTCATTACCCACAACATCTCGGTAGTCTCCTATCTGGCCCACGAGGTAGCCGTCATGTACCTGGGCCGCATCGTCGAGCGCGGAACCGTCGAAGAAATTCTGGACGACCCGCGTCACCCCTACACAAAGGCCCTGCTCTCCGCCGTACCTGTCGTCGACAGGAGCCAGCGCCGCGAGGTCATTCGCCTGGAGGGAGACATGCCATCTCCGTCCAACCCACCCGCGGGTTGCTATTTCCATCCCAGGTGCCCGGAGGCTGGGCCTGAGTGCATCAGAGCGTTTCCGACTGAGAACAGGCTCAGCGAGACCCGGACGGTTCATTGTATTCGGGTCGGGGATTGAGCCACCCAATCGCCTACCGCTTTTTTTGTCTCTGGAGAGAGTACCCCCCGGCGGGCTGGTCGCCAAGCGGAGGCGACTATGTGGCGCCTGATCGGAACAGCGGCGTGGGCGACGGTCGACACGGCAAGAGGGAAACCGTCAAATCAGGGTCGCGGGCTGTAATGACGCTTCAGCCAAGCGGTGAGCCCTTCAAGGCCCGGGAAAATCACCCGCTTCGGGAGCCGCAACAAGAAGCGGTGATGTCGAGCTGGATCTGAGAAATATCGAGACCACGCTCGGCGGGCACAAGTCAGAGTCCGGCGTGCGACGCGTCGGCGCTGGGTTAACCCACCCAAGGGTTCGATCCGATCTAGCCCGGCGCACTCTCCTCCGCTGACCCATTCCCGAAGTACTACTCGGGTAGCCCCAGTTGGGCCAGCGCTCCAATCAGCGCATCGCGTTGGTGCGGGTCCTTGAGGGGAAACGCGAAGAGCAACCGCGAAAGAGAAAACTCCGGGTTGAGGACCAGCAGTTCTTCCACCTCCCACGCGGCTTCTTCAGGGCGTCCCAACTTCGAAAGCGTGGCCGCCAACCAGAGGCGGGCGCGTGTGTGCGCGGGATTGCGCTCGAGCGCAGCCTCGAATTCCTTTGCTGCCTTGCCGTAATGCCCCGTTGCAAAAAAGATCTCGCCGGCGATCTCGCGATACGAGGCCGATGAGCTGGGATTGCGCCTGAGTGCTTCACCCAGCGCGGCCTCGGCCCGATCGGGCCGGCCGGCGTAGTGAAGAATCCAGGCCAGCAGCGCGTAGGCATCCGCGTAATTGGGGTCCAATTCGATCGCGGTGGTCGCCGCCGCGGCCGCACGTTCGTGCTGTCCGCGGAAAAGCTCCACTTGGGCACGCACGAAGTGGATTTGGGGAACGGATGCGTCGATCGACGCCGCGTGCTCGGCATACTCCGCCGCTTTAGACAGGGCGCCCTCCGTATCCTCGGTCCAGCCGTCAATGGCCAAACGCGACCAGGTGAGTGCCAAGCCGGCATAGGCGCGAGCGAAGCCGGGATCCAACGCGATGGCCCGTTTGAAGTGGAGCAGGGCGATGCGATTGTCTTCGAGAGTAAGCCTGCCGTACCTTTCACGGCCACGTAGGAGCTCGTCGTAGGCGGCGATGCTTGCGGTCGCACCGCTTCGTTTAACGGGCGGCGCCGACAGCCCCAACCTGATCGGAAGCGCCGTCGCTATGCCCTCCATGACCTCGTCCTGGATCTTGAATAGGCTGCCTGTCTCTCCGGCAAATCTTTCTGCCCACAGTGCTTGACCGCGTCCCGCTTCCAGCAGCCGAACGTTGATCCGAACCTGATCGCCGACGCGCTGGACCCCTCCGCGAATCAGATACCGCACGCCGAGCTCCGAAGCGATCGTATGATCGTCTGCCGCCGTCTCTCGATAGCTAAACACGGTGCCTGGAGCGATCACCAGCAGCCCCGGAATCCGCGACAGCACGGTAATCAAATCCAGCGTGATGCCTTCTGCAAAGTAGGTCTGCGAGGCGTCGTCGTCGAGCATGTCAAAGGGAATCACCGCAATCGACGCGGTGGCATCTCTATCGAGCTCGGGGATGGTCGATTCCGGTGGTGATCGCGAATTCAGGAAAGCGGTAATGGCGACCGCAATCAGCAGCAGGACACCAAGAAGCCACCAGCGCAACGACGGTCGCTCAACAGTCGCTGCTGTCGCCGACGCTCGTTGGGGAAAAGCATCCGCGACCACGGGTGCCGGCTCGATTTTCAGGCGATAGCCGCTCTTGGCGATGGTCTCGATGACCCCCGGTTTACGTGGATTGTCGTCCAGCGCCTTGCGCAGCTTGCCGACGGCGTTCGTCAAGGCATCGTCCGTAACGAACCGCCCTCCCCAGACCTCCCGCGCGAGCTCCTGGCGCGAGACGACTTGCCCGGGCGTTTGGGCCAGCACCAGCAGAACCTCCATGACCTTCGCTTCAACCCGCTGACGTGAGCCTGCCCGCTCGATACAGAGCGCCGGCGGATCGATCCGGACATCACCCAGGAAGAACGGAGTGCAGGCGGTAAACGTGAGGTCTTTGTCGCGGTCTTCCACGGTGTGCAAGAGCTGTCGAACTCTTTGTTTTTCCTTGCAATGTAAAATCGTAGGAAAAACGTGAGAAAAACGTCGGCGGGTCTTTGGGACTTCTTTACAGGGTAGCGCTATTTGTAACAGTGGGTGATGGAAGTGTCGAGTCCGCACCATCACGGAAATACGACCTGGCTCGGAGAACGTCATCTCACACAACGGAGAAAGCAATCATGAAGACCAAACTCATCATCACCATGCTTGCCGGCATTTTTACCGGTACCGGACTCGCCGCCGAGGCGGTTGACCCCTATGCGCTCGAGCCCTGCATGAACGGGGCAGTCTCGGCTTCGGGTCTGTATGCGACGCAGGCCGAGGAGGATACGGCCCTTGCCGAGGCGAAGCGTCTCGAGCAGACCACGAACGGGCAGGTGTCGCAGACCGGACGCTAAATCGCAGCGTCGAACAGGCATCGTCCTGGCAAATGGGGCCTGGCGCTTGAAGCCAGGACCCACACGACGGAGGTAACAAACATGAACAGAGCGCTCATCCTCGCCACACTGCTGGTCGCTTTAGGTGCAAGTGCAAATTGCGTGATGGATCCGCCTGAAATGGGCGACATCGGTCCCAGCGCTGCGCTGGTCTGCAACCGGCTGGGGAGCCAACTCCCTGGGGCTTCGCTAGTTATCGAGGGCCGCTCCATCCACTCGCCAACTGAGGTCTCGGTGGTCGCATCAGTGAATGGCACTCCAGTCTCGTTGCGCTACGAGCTGTTCGGCTACACTTGGCGGCTCGACGAACGGAGCGTAAGCGATGCTAAAGAAGCCTGGCCCGAAACGGAAAGAGAAATAGGCGATTTGCTCCGATCGCCACGAAACTAAGCATTTGTCGCCGTATTTCTCGCGAAGCTTATAATGTGGCCCCGTACTTCTCGACAGATTCGACAACGTTTGGTTACTTAGGAGGTTGGTATGCCGAAAAAGTTTTGCCCTCTGTGCGTATTGCTCGCGGCGGTTGCATCAGGTGTCATTAGCGGTTGCTCGGGTATGCAGCCCACCCCGACGATGCCCAGTCAACCAGCGAGGATTGGCGGTCCCTATGGCGAGACATCGCAGCAGGACGCGTACTGCCGTCAGCAGGCCTATCAGGCCGCCGAAAAAACTAAGCAAGACAACATGGCGAAGGAGGTAGGCAGCACAGCGGTCGGAAGTATCGCCGGTGCTGTGATCGGCAATGCATTAGAACCCGACCGCTACTGGGGACGCGGCCGACGATATTGGCGACGATCGGATCCCCACTATGGCACGGCCGGCGCTGTTACGGGCGCCGCGGTAGGTGCTGCAGCAAGTCAAACGATGGTACAGAACACACAACAAGTCTACGACATAACCTATAACAACTGCATGGCATCCTACGCTCGGTGATAGCGTAAAGCGGACGTCAGCATTGGCTGGCCGGTGGGGGAACGGGGTCGAGTCCTGCAATCAAGCAAATACGTGATTGCACCCGACCCCCTTCTCACGGGCGACGGTCGAAAGGGCAAGAAAAAAACGCTCAACGAGAGAAGCGACTCCCTGGCACAGCATCTACACTGCGAAATCGAATCCCGCTCAACAACGCGGCAGTGTGCGTAGGCTACGGCTACGGCAGCGAAAGTGTGAACCTGTCCACATAAGAACCTGTTGACCCGCAGTGGCAACCATGCTAACCGGGTGAGCTGCATCAGTAGTAGGGAAATTGCCGTATCTCCATGAATTACAGAGTAAAAAGGGGTGGGTAAAATTCGACCGATTTAATAGAAGTGTAACGAACGCTGTAGCTCGAAGGTATCAGGCGGTGTCTTATCAACAGAGTTATCAACAGGAGCGGTTGATAAAATCGTATTCGCTCTCACAATCCTAGCGTTGCCTTGGTATTTCGAGAAACTACTTTAGTAGCATGACGCAACCTGTTCTTCTTTATTCCTGGGGCCGCAATGACAAGCGGAATGTCGAGAGAGAAGGCACCTCGAGCAATCCATAGAACGGAAAATACCGTACGTTAAGCGCTTCAGCGGAGAGTGCACACCGAGATGGTCGCGTCCTTGTTGACCGCTCCCAAGCCTTCTCCCCTTTTTTCGGGTAGGTGGCGGCCTGGCTCTTGGCGTCGATAGTGTAGCGGACAGCGCCGAGCTCGATCTGATTTCGATACGCGGGCGTATCCTATCAGCATAGGCTTTTCTCATTCGCCATCGGCGACGGCCCGAAAGACACCACCGTCGGCGACCCTGAAACCATTGTCCAAGATGACAAGGCCGGCGACGTACGTGACATCCGAGCCGTCCCCTACCAGCACCCCAGGGCCAGCGGTTATAGATGTCGCGGCATGGCACTCCATGTTCGTGCCGTCCGGATAGGTCACCAACTCAATTGATTTCTCGTCACCCGACGGACACCCGTCGACATCCACGTCGGAGATTCCGGCGGAATCCGGATCGACCATAAGACCTGAAACGTCTACGGCTTCGAAATCCGCCCCTGTCACCTGATGCAGCTCGTGCAAGTCGTCGTTGTCCCACCGCTCATCGGGCTCGCCGCTGAGAAACCAAGCCGACCCGTTGTCCGCAAGCATCATTCCATAGGTCTTCAGCGCCTCCAGGATGACGCGGTTGGGCGACGAGAAACCGCTCGAGTCGAAATCCGAGCGCAGGCGGAAGCGCTGCCCCATGGGCGGATATTGCAGCCCCGTCAGGCTGGAGGCGAAGTGCCGCGCCGGCCAGACATAGGCCCGCCGCGTTTCCGGTGCAGTAAAGCGCAATGCATGATGGATCTCCCCGGACGCAACCTCGTCGTAGCGCACCAAACCAGGCAACATCGGTAATCCAGCCGCATCGGCAGAT
>JAJDOL010000215.1 GCA_022340195.1 Chromatiaceae bacterium | reverse complement strand
CCTTAGAAGGCGATGGGTGGGCGGGCGATGTACAACAGCCGGTAGCCGGTGCCGGCGTTCTCGACGGTGTCCAGGAACAGGCGGATGGCCGAAAGATAAGTCGCCAGGGCCGGCGATTCCGGATCCACGCGACGGCGCAGTACCAGGTCCAGGCGCCGGAAACGCTCCAGAGAGAGCAATGCCGTGGCCCCCAGGGCGCGCAGGTCTTCGCCGGAGCCGCGTGTGGCCCAGAACACCACCTCGACCACGTTGCGCAGCGTGTGGGCCCAGCCCCGCAGCTCCGGATGGATGTCCTTGAGCAGGGCGCTTGTAGTCAGTGCCGTCAAGTCCTGGTCGCGGTCGGTACGCGCCTGGCGCAGCTCGGCGCTGGTGCTGCCGTCCACCGGGAAATGGGCGTCGACGCGCGTGACCTTGAAGAAGGGCAGGCCCGCGGCCTCCTGTTCCAGCGCCTGGCGCTCGTCGCCGTAGCGCTCGCGCAGGGCTTGCGAAATGGCGTCCGGGTCGGCCGGGTCGCTTACCCTCAGGTGGCGGCGGACGAGGTTATCCAGCGCCAGCGCCGCCTGGGAGCGTTCTACGGGCAGGGGACTCGGATTGGGTTGCTGGTTCACGGCCGTTCCTCGTTGCTCGGGCTGCACGCGCTACCGCGGTTCCGGGGCGCGGCCCGGGATAGGGTAGGGCGCTGGGATAGGTGCTCGATGACCCGTTTGGAAAGCGATTGTGGGTCAGCCCCCAGGCCCAAAGCGTAACGGCTGGCGCTGACCAGGAAGCGCGGCGGCAGTTCCGTCGGCAATCCGCCGGCGGCCAACTCGCGCGCGCCGGCGCGGATGGTGCTCTCGTCTCGCGCGCCGAAGCGGATGACGTCCGCCAGAGCCCGCTGCGCGAGGCCACGGCGGGTCTGAAAGGCGATCTCGTCCACCACCGAGTGGACCACCGAATCCCGCGCCAGACGCCGGCCCAGGGCCTGTCACTTGGGATGTCTGACACAAGCAGCCATGGCTGCCGCGATCAACCCGGCAATGATGAGCGTCGACAGCTTTCGCAGCATGAGGAACTGGCAACCACTCGGGAAAGTGCGCTGAAATCGGCGCGGCGCTTTGCCTGTCCCTGCTCGACTCAAAGCCCCTCCAGATAGGACACGCCCAGTTGCCGCATCTGTTCTCGTATCCAGGCGGCTCGTCGGCGCACGTAGGCCGATGGCTTTTCCAGTCGGTAGCGCTCCGGACTCGGCAGCACCGCTGCGAGCAAGGCCGCTTCCTTCGCGCGCAGCGCTTCAACCGGTCGGTGAAAATACTCCATGCTCGCCGCCGCGACGCCGTAGGTTTCCGGACCCAGCTGGGCGATGTTCAGATACATCTCCAGGATGCGCCGCTTGGGCCAGGCGAGCTCGATGGCAAGCGTAAACCAGGCTTCGAGGCCTTTGCGCACCCAGCTCTTGCCTTGCCAGAGGAAGAGGTTCTTGGCCACTTGCTGGCTAATGGTGCTGGCACCTCGGAGGCGACCACCCGAGCGGAAGCGGCTCCATGCCTTTTCGATCTCCACCAAGTCGAAGCCGCTGTGCACAGGAAACCTTTGATCTTCTGCCGCGACGACCGCCAGCGGCACGGCGGGTGAGATCGCCTCCCAGTCGACCCACTCGTGTCGCAGTGGAGGCACATCGCGCCCCTTCATCCAGTTTGAAATCCCCTGTTGGAGCATGAAGGAGGAGGCCGGAGGATCGATCCAGCGCAACGAGAGCACCAGCAAGATCGAGACGACAGCGAGCACAGCAAGCGTGCGGAGAATCACTACGAGAAAGCGTTTGGCGACTGTTCGCAACGCTACGCCCTCCTTTCGTCGGAAGGAACGGCAATCCTGCAATCACAAGGTGAAGCGAAGCCATTATTCTACGGCTGTTGCCGCTCAAAGTGCCTATTCGAGCAAAAAAATGCAGTCCTAACCCGTATCGATCACCACGCGACAAGTGGTCTGCACTCAGCCCTTTTTGGTTCCGGCTTCGCCGGGTTGGGGCTCAGCGCCTTGCAGCCCTGAGCCGGGCAGCGTCGACCCAGTGACAACAACCGAAGGCTATGCTAGAAGTCCCCGTCCGGATTACGGGGATCCGATCGGTCAGGGGATATCGCTATGCCCTTCAACCGGCCGGAGCACCGGGGGGACAGCAAGTCCTCCTAGGCTCGACGTGTATAATTGCGCCTTTTTGTCCGGCGGCCGTATTTCGGCGCAGACTACGAATACGACAAGGTGGACGCAGGAGCTCAATATTGACCGAACAACAGCCAGACTCCCAAACGGATACCGCCCGGATCCTGCTCGAGATCTTCGAGGAGCGTGGATTGGAATCGGTCCGCCGTGAAGAGGAGGTCGATTACAAGGCCCAAAAAGAGATGGAAAAAACGAACGGCCTGATGCGCTTTTCCATCTATATCGCGTTCTTTCTGACTCCAATCGTCTTTTACCTGATCGGAACCTTGATCCTGGACATGGGTGTAATCACCGATCGCGTAGAAGAGATGGCGCACGACACGACAAAGATGCGAGGTAATTTCGACCAGGTGACCCAGCTTATTGGCGCCATGGACAATTCGGTTCTGCAGATCAGTCACAGTATAGAAGTCATCCCCCCGATGGCTGAGCGGGTAGGCGGGATGGATAACGACGTTCACTTGATGGTCGGAGCGATGAACGGGATTACCCAGAACATTCAGCAAGTCGATGTGCTAATGAGCGCAATGGATTATGACATGGCACAGATGAACGGTGCTTTTGGCCGCCTTAATCTGAACGTCTTTCGTATGGGGCATGACGTTCATACCTTGAGCAACCCAATGCGCATGATTCCGTTCTTCAGCCGTTAATACTGGATATCTCTATGGATCAAAAACAAATCTCCGAGATTGAGGCCCTCGCCCACCGTGTAATGGATCTGCAGGAAGATCGGCTGTTTGTTTACAAGCGCTTCATGATGCACGGCGACAAGCAGCTTACCCGGATCATTCGCCTGTCGATGTTCGGGGTAGTCGTTTTGTTGGTGGCGATGATTCTCCTGGTGGGCACCTTTACTACGCGCATGGACACCATAACCCTGCGCATGGGGGAAATGTCCCGTGACATGAGTGGTATGACCGCGGACTTTGTCCAGGTCACGGAACGAATGACCTCGCTGGAGATCGCCGTTTCCAGAATGAATCAGCATGTGGCGGAAGTGCCGTCTATTTTTCGCTCGGTTGACGGCATGGGAGGAAATATGTCGGTGATGCGGGCGGATCTCGTCAAGGTGGGTGGGCACATGAACGAGATCCAGCGAAAGCTGGTCGATATGGCGAAAAATTTGAGAGATATGGACCAGAAATTCATCGCCTTGACGGGCACTGTCGGCGGGATCGGCGTCGATGTCAATGATATGTCGAGACCTTTATCGATCTTGCCTGGACAGTGATTTCCCGGGGATTTTCGTCGCATGACTTGCAGGGAGTCGACGTGTCTTCAAGGTACCACTCACTGTCGGCAGTCTTGGTTTCCACTGGTTCAAGAGATGACAGTCGGTGCACCTGGGGGACGTTTTGACATGCCATCGCCAACCAGGGTGCCATACGATCGACCCCGTTTACTCAGCATGCTTCGGATCAGCGTCTCGTGCCGCAAGCACCGCAAGCCACGCCAGCGATTCGGCACGAAGCAGCGGCCGGATCCGGTCCTCTGAAGGCCGCTCGGAGCGATCGTAAGAGCCCCTGTTTGTTTCCGCTGTCGCAACCTTCAACCGTATTCCAATCCGCTCCGAGAGTCTTTCGAGAGACTTTTCTATGGTCTCGGCGGTACCAATGAAGTCAAAGACATCCAAATTAACCGGATACCATCCGCATGGGTAGGGAGACCGTACGGTCTCGGCGTATTGCGCAAGGGACTCAGCCGCCTTGATCTTGGTGATCTGGGTCCTGAGCAAGGGAGGGGTCTTCGCAATCAACTCCTCGGGGAACTTTTCGCGATAATAGTGGAACGCCGAGTAGAAGACATCGACCGGGTTCCTCAGCCAGGTGAACCAGAAAGGGTTTTCGAAATTTCTCCTGCATTTTTCCGGGTGGAGGGCGTGATGGCTCGAGAGTAGCTCAAAGTCACCGGGGTCAGGGACAGACTTCCAGAAGAAGATCCGCTGGTGGGAAAGGCCGGAGCCCTCCAAGGATCTGATGACGAAGGTTCCTCCCGTCTTGGGGATGTGGTGGAACAGCAAGGTCATAACTGTGAGCAGCGAAAGGAATACACCATCGTGTCACTGCGGTGATGAGTTGATCGTAGCACTGGAAGGGTCTGGGAACAAAGGCGTTGGAGACGGATTCGGCTCTAATAGATCAGGGGGATCGACCCTCACCGATAGGCGTCCACCAACTCCCGACAAAGCGCTTCCGTCAGCTGCTCGCGCTTGCGCAATTCGGTGAAGCGGTGGAGCAGGTCGTCGACGCCCAGGCGCTGCTTGTCTTCGACATCGAGGGCTTCCACGATTCGGCCCTGGTGCATCATGATGGTGCGGTTTCCCAGGGTCAGGGCCTGGTGCATGCTGTGGGTGACCATCAGGGTGGTGAGTCCCGCCGCCTCGACGAAGTTCTGGGTCAGGCGGATGACCTGGGCTGCGGATTTCGGATCCAGGGCCGCGGTGTGCTCGTCCAACAGCAGGACCTTGGGCTCGCGCAACACCGCCATTAAGAGGGTCAGCGCTTGACGTTGGCCACCGGAGAGGCTACCGATGAGGTTGTCCAGACGTCCCTCCAGGCCCATTTCCAGGCTGCGCACCCGCTCGGCGAGCTGCTCGCGCAGCCCGTCGTCGAGGCTCACCCGTGGGCGGCGCGGATGGCCACGCAAGTGAGCGAGCAGAAGGTTTTCGGCAATGCTCATGTTCGGGGCGGTACCCATGAAGGGATTCTGGAAGACACGGGCTATGAGGTGGGCGCGGCGGAAATCCGGTTGCCTCGTCAGCCGTTCGCCGGCGATCCGGATGCTCCCCTGATCCGGCAGGAAGTTGCCCGCCACGGCGTTGAGCAGGGTGGACTTGCCTGAGCCATTGGTGCCGATAACGGTGACGAAGTCGCCGGTGGCGAGCTCCAGATCGACACCGCGCAAGGCGTAGACGGCATTGGCGGTATTGGGGTTGAAGGTCTTGTGCAGCCCCTCGATCTGGATCATGGTGGCCGTTCGGGCGCTGTCACTTTGCATTCTCTTGCTCCTCGGGGACGATGCGGTCGGCACGTTTCACGAGCGCCGCGGGCAGCTCGATGCCGAGCCGGTTTGCCTCGTCGCGGTTGAGCAGCAGCTCCGTGGCAGTGGTCTGGCCGATGGGGATATCGGCGGTGGATTCACCCTTGAGCACACGGGCGAGCACCTCGCCCCCTTCGTAGCCTGTGCGGTAGTAGCTCGGCCCCAGCGCGGCCAGGGTCTTTTCCTCGATGAAGTCCGGGTCGATGGAGAACACCGGGATGTGGTTCTCGGCGGCGACCTGGGCGAAGCTGTCGTAGCTCACGTTGAGGGTGTTGTCCCCCGGGTTGAGGAAGACCTCGGCGCCGCGCGCCGCCAGGGACTTCGACGCATCCAGCACGTCCGCCGAGCCGCTCACGGTCGCCTCCATGAGGGCCAGACCGAGCTTTTCCGCATAAGGCCTCGCCTTGGACAGCACGGACTCGGAGTTGGCCTCGGAGCTGTTCCACACCACCCCGATTCTGCGCCGCTCCGGCACCATCTCCCGGATCAGATCCAGCATGCCCTCGATGGGCGGAAAGCAGGCGACCCCGGTCATGTTGGGCTGATGCCGCTCGGGGGTCTCGGCGGCGCCGATGCGATAGGGATCGAAGATGTAGGTGAACACGACCCGCTGCTTGGGGTCCTTGCGCGCCTGCTGCAGGGCTCCCTGCACCACCGGGGTGGAAAGCGGCACGATGATGTCGGTGCCGCGGCTGCCCAGATCCTGCATGATGGCGGTGATGGTGGGAAAGTCGGCGTTGGCGTTGCGGTAAATCAGCTCGATGTTCTTCCCGTCGAAGAAGCCGTTGTCGCTGAGGGCGTCCACGAGGCCCCGCTTGGCCTTCTCCACGTTAGGCTCCGTGGCGAACTGCACGATGCCGATTCGGGTCAGACGGCGCCGGTCCTCCTCTTTGCCGTCTTTAACGACCAGCGCCGCGCGCTTCATCACCTTCTCCGGGATCGCGATCCCCAGCTCCGCCGCCTTGTCCAGGTTCACGCCCCAATACAGGCCGGTATAGACCTGGAAAGGGATATCCTTGGGGTTTTCAGCCTTGCCCAGGATGCGCTGCGCAAGGTGGGCCGCCTGGATACCGCTGGCGTGGTAGTCGAAGCCGACGGCGCCGACGATGCCGCCCTTCAGGCGCGCCAGCTCCGCCAGAAAGATCGGGATGTGGCGCTGGTCGGCGGCCTTTTCCACCGCCTCCATGGCCGAGAATACGGTGTTGTCCGGGGGCAGCACGAAGGCATCGATATCCCGCGCGGCCAGCGCTTGGGCCTGTTCGTAGACTTCGGCGGAGCTGCTCACGATGCCTTCTTCCACCTGGATTTGGGGATAGTCGCGCGCCAGAACCTTGCGCAGCTGCTCTACGCTGAAAACGGCATTGGCCTGGCCCTCGTTCCACATCACGCCGATGCGCCGCAGGCCGGGGACGATATCGGTGCTCATCTCCATGAACTGGTCCATGGGCACGCCGCCGTAGACCCCGGTGACGTTGGGAAGGTGGTGCACGTCATCCGTACCGGCGTCGATGACGAAGGGGTTGGTGACGGTAGCGAAAATCACCGGCCGGTCATGGATGCGGTTAATCGCCGCCTGGGTCGCCGGGGTCGAGATGGTGAGGATCAGGTCGTCATCGTTCTGGACAAAGCCGTCGAGGATCGTCGGCAGGGCGGCGATATCGCCGTGCGCGTTGCCCAGATCGAATTCGGTATTCCGCCCTTGGACATACCCCAGCTCCCCCATCTCTTCGATGAAGGCATCGCGGGTGTCGTTGAGCACCTGGTGGTCGACGATCTGAATGATGCCAATTCGGTAGCGTCCGGCCTGGAGGGAACCGCTCGCCTTTCCATCCGCGGCGCTCTGAATCGGCTTTTCGGCCTCCTCCTGGAGGAACCGTACACCGAACAGGACCAAGGCTCCAACGGCGAGAATGCCCCCTGCAAGCGCGAGCCGACGTCGTGACCGGAGCAAAGGCGCGATGGCAACGCGATGGGAGAGCACCAGCGTAGCCAGCACGAAGAGTGCGGTGATCAGCTTCAGGTCGATCGGGTTGAGGCCCACCGACAGCGCCAGCGCAACCATCAGGCGAAACACGACGGAGCCGATGACGACCCCGAGCACGATCACCCAGAGGGTGCGGCTGCGCAAAACCGACTCGCCGATGATCACCGAGGCCAGACCGAAGACGATCACGCCGATGCCCATGCCGATGTCGGCGAAACCCTGATACTGAGCCACCAGCGCCCCGGAGACGGCGACCAGCCCGTTGGACAGAGCGATGCCGAACAGCTTCATGCGGTCCACGTCCACCCCGGAGGCCGAGACCATGGCGGGGTTGTCGCCGGTGGCTCGCATGGTGACCCCGAGGTCGGTGCGCAGGAACCAGGTGACCAGCAGCCAGAAAAACCCTATGACGACCAGGAGCACCAACAGTATCCAAAGCTCACCGGAAAGACCCGGGTTGAGGCGGGAAAGCCAGGAGAAGAGGGTCTCCTCCTTGAGCAGCGGGATGTTGGCGCGGCCCATGATGTGGAGGTTGATCGAGTAGAGACCGGTCATTACGAGAATGCCGGCGAGCAGGCCGTTGACCTTGAGCTTGGTATGGATGAGCGCGGTGGCGAGGCCCGCCAGAACGCCCGCACCCAATGCCGCCGGCAACGCCGCTACCGGGTGCACACCGGTCACCAGCAGCACGGCGCCTACCGCCGCACCGGTGGTGAGGCTGCCGTCCACGGTGATGTCCGGGAAATCGAAGATACGAAAACTGATGTAGACCCCCATCGCCATGAAGGCGTAGAGGAGGCCCAGATTGACGGCGCCGATCCAGAGCTCCATGACTCAAACCTCCAATTCGATCAGGCCCAACAAGCCTGCGCGCAAGCTGGTGGACGGCAATAGATGACAGACCTTCTCCGGAAGCTGATTGGCCAGAATCCGTTGGAGCTCTCGCTCGAAGTCCGCGGCCTGGCGGCTGAGATGCCCCCTCTGCATCACCAGGGCGTGCAGATGGAGGTTTCCCTGATTCGGGAAAAGCTCCGCCAACTCGGGAGGCAGGCGCTGCCGGTCCCGCGCCATCAGGCCGGTGATGGCGAGCAGGGCGCCGGGGTCGGCAGGCTCGAGGGAGAAATCAAACCAATCGGCAAAGCGCTCCACATCGAATATGCTCCCTTCCTCCTCCAGACTCCCCGCGACGGGACTGCGCCGCAGGGCCATACCCAAGTGTCCCCGGCTCTCCGCCACCAGCACAATACCGAATAGATCGGCATCGACGAGGGCAAAGAGTACGCGCCGCAGGCGCTCCAAATCGATAGGACGCTCGCGACCATCGAATTGCACGCGATGGCGAAAGTCGCCGGAAAAATACAGGCCGTGAAGAAATTGCAGGCTGCCCATGCTCCCAGACCAGTCCCGAAGGACGTAGTCGACCCGCGGATTGCGCACCCCGGGTAGGACGAAAAAATTTCCGTCCATCAGCACCGCCTCGCCGAAGAGGTGGGAATAATCCCCGAATCTATCCCCGTTGGTTGCCACACCGATCGCATAGGAGCCCATTTCCAGGAGCTCGGCGCAGACGTCCCCCTCCCGGTAAGCGGCCCGCGCCAGTGGCCGGTGATCGCCGATGATCCGCAAGCGGCCGGGTGCGGCATCCCGGCTCAACAGCCGCAGTGCAATCCCTTCCTTTTCGATTGCGACGCCCTGGTCGCTGTCGTCGGTAGAGGAGGAAGGAGGCGCCAGCTCGCTCGGGTCGTCGACCAGGGTGAAGAGCGATATCAGTCCGGCGGTCTCGAGTACGTTACGTACCAGATCGCGCGCCCCGACCAGAATCAACTCCCCGCTCGATCCGTGTAGCTGTTTCTGCACGATCAGCAAGGCGCGGATGCCGGCGCTGCTCAGGTAGGGGACCTCGGAAAGATCGGCCAACAGGCGGCGCTCGCCGGCGTCGACCAGGGCCATCAGCGCGTCTTGGACCTTACCGGCGGAGAGGGCATCCATGCGCCCCGAAAGGCGAATCCGGCGCAAGCCGCTGCTGGTTTCGAGATCGATCGGATAAGGGCTGTTCATGTTCGTTCCAACATTCGGCTTGTTCGGGTTCAACTGCGGTGTTTCATTCTGACTTGCGCTCCGCCGATTCCGACGGTCCAACCGCCAGCATCGGTTAAGGTCGGATAGTCGTCGATTGCCTAGTCCGCAGGACCGCTGGGATTGCGTCCAAGAAATCCGCGGTCTTACAGCCAAGCGCGTTTCCGCTTGGTCCGTCCGGTATTGCGAGGTAGCTAAATTGGTTGCGTAATCTAACCTACAGGGTGTTGGTTGACACATCCAATTTGCCGACAAAACAGATCGCCGCCCGCCCAGGGAACTTATCACGAGACTCCTGTGCGAAGTGATTGATCAAGGGTACTGTACCTATAGATCCGGACTCGAGAGGGTTCTACGTCGGCATCTTCGCGGATGGATCGGCACAACTGCTGACGGGCATTCGAGCCGGAATCAGACGATGAATGCCAGGCATTCACCATGACGGTTGTCTTTCGTGACCACTCGGTGGACGTCGCCCACCGCGCTCCTGATGCTTCCTGGGACGGCTCCTTTTCCTATTTCTACCTCCTGTCCTGGGTTTATTTCGGCTCGCTGAGGTCCGCCCTGATCAAAAGGGTCCTGCGTCACGCCGACGCTATCGCTTCAAAGGGGGCTCTTCAAAGGGGGCTCTGCTTTTGAGTCGACCCCGGGATTGCGTGTACGTGAACGTGGGCAGAGCGGAGCCCGCGCTCTTCTCTGAAAACGTCGACTACATCTACACATGCTATGAGGAAGCGGGCCTGGAATGTGGTGAGGTGGTGGCTTACGGGGGGCAATCCGCTGCCGCTCATGAGGGCCGCTGTCCGGCACTCCGCATTGGCCACCATTATCTACGATCCACAGCTTCATCGTGTGCTTGGCGATGAGACGATGGGCACGCCCCGGCGTCATAACCGACGGGAACGGTAATGGACGAGAAAGAAGCCGCTCGAGGCACTCGCGCTGAGCGACAGCCTGGTGCTGGAAGCGGTCATCAACCTGTGAAAGACGGATGGTAACCGCCGGCCCTATACGAACGTGTAAGGGAATCCCGACGGGGAAGCCTGATTTTCGCAACACCTGACTATGCGCAGCAGAGCGGAAGGTCGCTACTACGCCGGGTTGGGGACTCGTTGATCCGGAGCGGCGAGCGGCGACAGACAAACGAGTGACCGCTGAACTGCCGTCAGCCGACGCCGGAACACACTCCGATGGAACACGCGAGTTACCAGTGGGGCCAACCCGGGAATAGCCGTGCCAGCCGGCTTCGAGAGAATCCCACGCAAGACGCTTATCGGCGCCTTGACCTGGGGTTTGGAACAGTCGGAATCGAGGCGTAGGCGGTTGGATTTCCTATCCTTTGCCCGTCCATTCTGAAAGCCCCATCAGGGCGCGCCAATGGTGCGCGATGTCCATGCGTCGCGCGAGCCAAACGCGATCCTTCGTCTGCAAGTGTTCGAGAAAGGCCTCGAGCCCGGCAATGCGGCCCGGCCGGCCGATCAACCGCGGATGGAGGCCGACCGACATCATCGTGGGGTTGCGCTCGCCCTCGCGCCACAGCGCATCGAACGCGTCGATGCAGTAGCGGGCGAAATCTTTGGCGTGGACGAAGGTTCCGCCGGCCATGAACCGCATATCGTTGGTGTCGAATGCGTAGGGGACAATAACGTGGTTTCGGCCCGCGACTTCAACGACATGCGGCAGGTCGTCGTCGTACGCGTCCGAGTCGTAAAGAAAACCGCCCTCCTCTACGAGCAGCCGGCGCGTATTGGGCGACGGCGCGCCTTTGGTGTGCCAGCCGACGGGACGAACTCCGGCCGCCTCGCGGATCCAGTAGACGGCCTTGTCGATTATCGTACGCTCATGGGCTTCCTCCATCTCGGCGTGCCGCTCCCATCGGTAGCTGTGGCAAGCGATCTCGTGACCGCGCGATACCACATCCGCCGCCAGCCATGGCGAGCGCTCGATCGCTCGGCCGGCCGCACTCACGGTACAAGGCGCGTCGAAACGCTCCAATGTGCGCATGATCCGCCAGTATCCGACGCGCGGGCCATAATCGAAGTGTGACGCCAGGCAATGATTGGGTACCCCCTCTACCGGCTCGATGATCTCGTAGACGCTTTCGTTGCGCTCGTCCCCGTCTGCCACAGACAATTCAGACCCGGCTTCGACGTTTATCACGATCGATACGGCGACGCGCGCGTTGCCTGGCCAATTCGGATCGGGCGGATGGTCGCCGTAGCCTTGGAAGTCACGCGGGTACGCGGATGCATCGTTGGTTTTCATAGAGCGCCACATCCTGATCGCTTGCGGTTGATTTCTCAGAACCTCACTGTTACAGCGGCATAGAACGAGCGACCAGTCCCCGGCACGGGAGTGCCCCACTGGGGCTCGTTAGGCTCCGGCGGGATGGTCATGGTCGTGCCTTGGCCGACATAGGCCCCACCCAAGGGGAGGTCGTAGAAGCGGTCGAAGAGATTTTCGATTCCCAGCTCTGCACTCCAGGTCTTCCTCTCATATCGGCTGCGCAGGTGAACGAGCCCATATCCGGCGGTTCGTATTTCGTTGCGCACCTGGGAGACGTCGTTTTTTGTGGCCACGAGCTCGCCTTCCAGGGTGTTGCGCCAGGGGCCGAGCTCTTGTGTGAGGGACAGTTTGGCGTTTAGCGGCATGATGTTGTAAAGGTTGTCGCCTGTGTCCTCGTTCTCGCCTCTGGTGTAGCTTGCCATGCCCTTCAGCGTGAAATTCCCGAAACCGGTGCCCCTTGCCAGCAGGTAGTGCGCCGAGAGATCCACGCCAAAAAGACGGGCCGATTGGTTGACATACTTGAGCACCGTAAAGTCGTCGACTATCGGCACGGCGCGGGGCGCGTCCGTTGCGGAGTCCCACTGCACCGCGTCGATGTAGTTCTGCACGTAGGTAAGGTACGGCGTGACCAAGACGCCCCATCTCTTTTTCTCGGCATCGTGCCAGTCGGCCGTAAGGCTCAGGGTGCGGGCCACCTCCGGCTCCAGATCGAGGTTGCCCACGTAGCCGTTGCCGTCGCCGACGAAGTTGTTCATGAACGCCGCCATCTGCCAGGTGGACCAAGTGTAGCGCTCATAAAGATTGGGTGAGCGCGTCTTTTGCGCCAAGCCGAATTCGTAGGTCTGGGTGGCCTCCGGCGTGAAGCGGGCGATCCAGGAAAAATCCCAGTTGTAATCTGTTTTGCCGTGGTCTTTGGCGTTGAAGAGCGCCGCATCCCGCGTTTGGTTTCCCAGACCACCGGTACCGCTAACGGGAAAAGTATCGAGGTTGTAGCCGTGCACGGAGCCGGCGTCCATCTCCACGTTCTCGAAGCGCAGGCCAAGTATGTGCGTCCAGCGATCCCTTTGGGCTTCCCATTCGCCGAAGAGCGCGTATCGGTCACGCTTCCCGTTGTTGATATTCCAGAAGGTATCAGGCGACATGTTGGCGCCCGACGGCTCCCACCAATCGTCCAGGCGATAGCGCTGGTACTCGACTCCAACCCGCACCAGGTCGTCACCGGCCAAGGGGATCTCGGCGCTGAAATTGAATCCGGTGTTTTTGCCGTCGGTGTACATCGGCATCCCGGCCGCACACCCTTTCATACCCCCCGCAATAGGCGAGCACGGCTTGCCGTTCGTCGCGGAAGCCCCTCCCGAGGCGCCCCCATACCAGTACCGCTTGTCATCGCCGAAGTCCATTTCGTGTTGGGTGTGCTCGGAGTAGGCCCGCACCTTGACGGTGCTTTCGCCGAGTTTGTCCGCGTAGCCCAAATTGAATTGGTCGCTCTGGTTGTCCACCATGTCCATCCGCTGATTCGGATAGCCTTCGTAAGGGATGTGCTGGCGGCCGTACGTGAAATCCACCAAGCGGCCTTCGCCTTTATAGGCGAGCTTGACGGCTTGGTTGCTGGCCTGATACGCGGTGGAGCCCACCTCGTCCAAGGGCAGGGTGTGACCCTCGCGCCCGGTGAAATCGTAGTTCTTGAAATCGCCGCCAGCCTTGTAGTTGTCCGACTGGGCATAGGCGCCGGTGTAGTTGAGGCTCAATGATTCGGTGGCATAAGTGCCGGAGAGATTCCCGCCCCAGCCATCGCCGTTGCTGCGAAAGAAGGCCCCCGCTTCCCCCTTCGCCAGACGCTCGCCTGGTTCGGCGAAAGCGGGAGCGGCGGACTGCGCCAAAATCGTACCGCCGATGCTGTCGCCGCCTACACTCACCGGGGTGACGCCGGCATAGACTCGCAGGACCTCAACTGCCGTCGGGTCGATGTAGGACAGAGGCGAATTCATGTGGTTGGGACAAGTGGCAACGAGGTCCATGCCGTCGACCTTGGCACGCAGGCGATCGTCTGCCAAACCGTGGATGACCGGAAGACTGGACACCCCCCCGGCTCCATAGGCGCTCGCACCTGGTATGTCCAGGAGCAGGCTGGCAGTGTCACTGGTACGGGAGCGCCCAGACACGATCTCCGGTAGGCTCAGGGAATAAGAGCCCAAATCGAGCGCGACGTCGCCGGGAGCCGTGACGACGACTTCCTCCAGCGTGAAGACGTCATCCACCGCTGAGCTCTGTACTGCGTACAGGGAAAGGAATGTGGCAAGAAGTTTGAGATGAGCTCGCATTTCAAACACCTGTCAAGCGGCTAGCGTTGGATGTGCCGCCGGCGGGTGGTTCCGAGATCCGGCAGGAAGGGCGCTGGTTCAAAGCAAGATTCCTCATTGTTGCGTTTATTGATTATGTATGCAGCAATAAAGCAACAATGCATTCTTGATGCAAATAGATGTTACTTATTGTTTTTTATAATTTTCTATTGCGTGAAATGGAGCAGTGGTCTGTGTCATATGACTCATGTGCAACAGTCTGGCGCCGAGCCTGCGCGCTCGGGCCAAGCGTTCGGTTTAGCCACTGGCGGCTTATCAATGAGTTACGGGAGATGTTGCACAGCGGCCGGCGCGAGGGCATGTAATCGCACGCGGTTCACTGTGGGATTTGCCGCACTGCGGGCAAGTCGAGCACCGGTGTTGGGCTCTACCCGCCGCCGTCACGATCGTGGTCCGTTAAACTACACGGACTGTTGAGGCGTCAGCCTCGCGGAAAAGAGCTCTCGCCGTGGAACCCTCTGCAGCCCTATTCTTTGCAATCGGCCTCTTCGGCTCCGTGCACTGCCTGGGAATGTGCGGCAGCATCGCCGGGGCGCTTGCCCTGAGCCTGACTCCGAAATGCCGCCAAAATCCGGGCTGCGTTGCTCGCTTTGTGGCCGCGTACAACATGGGCCGCCTCGCAAGCTATGGACTCGCGGGCGGGCTGGGGGGCCTGATCGGCTCCGCGTTGTCGGCAGTCGAGCTCCTTCCAGGCGTCCACGAGATCTTTGGCATTCTCGCCTCACTTGTCCTTATCGCCGTAGGACTCTATCTGACCGGATGGGTGCCTCAGCTGAGGCAGATGGATCGCCTCGGGAGTCCGCTGTGGCGGCATCTCGAGCCGATTGGGCGCAGACTGCTGCCCGTCCGCAGTCTCTCGCACGCCTTCCTGTTCGGCACTGTTTGGGGCTGGCTTCCCTGTGGGCTGGTGTACTACGCACTCGCGCTCACGCTTTCGGTCGCAAACGCCGCTCAAGGCGTCCTCTTCATGCTCCTGTTCGGCTTGGGAACGCTTCCGGCCGTAGCCGGTGCGGGAACTGCTGCAGGGTGGCTCGCGGGTTTCGCCCACAATCGATCCTTGCAGCAGGCAGCGGGGCTTCTGCTGGTGGCCGCCGGGATATTCAGCCTCCTCTTCAACGACCGTGTTCTTTGATCAAGGGCTTGCGGATGTTAACTTTGTTCTTTTCCGCCGCCGCGAGTGGCTGCAGTATGTCGCCGATGAGATTTCGATGAGCGCATTCGATCGCACCATGCAGGGCTCCAGCCCGGCCTTTTTGGAGGTTATCAACGCCGCACGAATCGTCGCGGCAACGGATGTGACGGCTCTGCTCAGCGGCGAAACCGGGACGGGAAAGGAGTTTCTGGCGCGGGTAATCCACGCCGAAAGCCCGCGCGCCGCGAAACCTTTCCTGACGATCAATTGCGCTTCCCTGACGGAGCAGCTCGCCGATTCCCTGCTCTTCGGCCACCGCAGGGGTGCCTTCACGGCGGCTGATTCCGACAACGTCGGCTATATCCGGTCCGCCGGCAGTGGCACCTTGTTTCTCGACGAGGTCGGTGAATTGCCGTTGGCGACCCAGGCTAGACTCTTGCGTTTTCTGGAATCCGGGGAATGCCTGCCGATCGGGGAGGTCACGCCCGTCCGGGTCGACGTGCGCATCATCGCTGCCACCAACCGCGAGCTTTCGGCGGAAGTCGCGGCGAGCCGGTTTCGCCAGGATCTCTTCTTCCGGCTGAACATCGTACCCTTGGTCCTGCCGCCGTTGCGGGAGCGCTCCGAAGAGATCCTCGGGCTTTTCCGGTATTTCGTCGAGCAGGCGTGCGAGACCTACAAGCTCGAGCCACCTTTGTTCGACACCTTGTCCCTGCGGTTGTTACGGGAGTATCCCTGGCCCGGTAACGTCAGAGAGTTACGCAATCTCGCGAAACGGATGGTGATACTGCTCGGCGGGCGCGACGTGACGCCGGATAATCTACCCGCCGAGATAAGGACGGCAGGAACTGTTTCCGATGCGGAGTCCGCCGGCGGCTTCAGGCTTCCCGCAGAGGGGATCGTCATGGATCAGCTCGAAGCCGACGTCATCCGACAAGCTCTGGCACGAACCGCCGGCAACCGCAGCCGCGCGGCACGCTTGCTGGGAATCAGCCGCGATACTCTTCTCTACCGCCTCAAAAAGCATTCGATTGCGTAGGCGGCGCCGCGCAGATCGAGCGTGCCTCCTGCCGCAGCCGCTGATTGCCCAGCAACCGGTCAGCACGCTTGACCTCGTGACACAGCAACGCCGTTCCCACGAGGCGGCGGCTCACGTCGGTCAGTGCCAGTGCTGGGCCGCCGACGCAGGAGGCCATAGCGTCCGACAGCTTCGCCATGCGTTGGGCATGCATGTTCTTTGGCAACGGACACAGGCCGCGTTCGTGCTGCGCTTCCTTTAGAGCCGAAGCCGAATCTTGCCCGGCTTCTTACTCGATCGCTATCTCCGCAGAACACACTTCTCGTAGAGATCCGGAAACCGGCCGTTCGGATCATATTTCTTTTTCAGGGTCTCGTGGACCAGGCCCCAGCGAAAGGATGTCGCCTCGATGCCCACACCGGCCGCCGCTCCACCAATGGTGATGGACTTTAGCTGGGGAACCACGGCCGGCATGACGCCTCGGGCGACGGTCGCGTCGGTCAAGGTCGCGTAGGTGGCCATGCCCTCGGCGTCGATCCAGCCCTGCTTCGGGCTGACCTCCAGCACCTGATCGAAGTGGCGCATGTCCAGGTGCCGTTCGCGGGATGGCTCGCGGTCGCGGAACAGGTTGGAAGTGTCCTTGGCGAGACGCAAGCCGGTGCCCGCGGATGCGAGCTGGTCCAGCAGCCGAGCCTTCTTTCCGGAGAATGCCTCGCGCGGGGTCACCGCGTGCCGCCACCCTCATAGAGGAAGTCGCGGCTCGATGTGGCCGATGAAGTGCAGCATGCCGAGCCCCCCGGGGTTCAAAGAGTCCGCGTGAGCCTTTACCACGTCGGCCAACTGATCACGCCCCGCATGCTCCAGAACCCCCACGGAAACCACCTTGTCGAACTGGCCCTGGACCTCTCGAAAATCCGCCTCTACCACCTTGATCTTTTCCGTGAGCCCCCGGCGATCGATCTCCCGGCGCAGAGGCTCGACCTGCTCGGATCCCCGGGTCGGCGCCTGTTTCCACCAGGGGGTCATTGCCGGGGACATACAGTGTTGGAAGACGCGGCGTAATGTGCACACGCAACCAGAACGCTCGCGAAGACATCGATGTCGTTCTTCGTTACCGACGCCAACGATGTTGCCGCGCCGTGTCTGGGCCCGGTTGTGCGACATGTCCGTCGCTAACGCCCGTCGATATTCCTGTATAGTTCGAATTTTTCCCGGCGACCGACGCGGGCGGTCTCTTGCGGTTTGTCCGGTTCCACCACGACCGCACGCTGGGGTCGCAACCTTCTGATGACGTACCGCAACACCATGAGAGCCGTTGGTTGGAGACGGTCCGAACATTTGTTCTGGTTCTGGGTCTTGCCGGCGCTGCTTGTCCTATCCGGCTGCAGCGGAGAACCGGATGCCGTCATGGGCGATGCCCGCCGTGCGGGCGAGCACCTGGCTACCCAAGGTCGTGACGGCATACCGCCATGCAGCAGCTGCCATGGGCCGAAGGGCGAAGGGCAGGCGACCTTTCCGCGGCTGGCCGGGCAGCATCCCCTGTATCTGGTCAAGCAGCTCGAGGACTTTGCGCGGGTGCCGCCCAGGGCCGGCGTGGTTGTGGAGCCCATCGCGCGCGACTACAGCGCCACCCCGAGGATCTATTCGGACCTGACGGTTTTCAGCCCCGGTATTCGCGAGGATGCAGTGATGGGACCCATTGCCCGGCAGTTGTCGAAGGCGGATCGCCGCAATCTGGCGCTCTACTACGCCAGCCTGCCCTTCGATGCCACCCCGGTGCCGGCCGACTTCCAAACGCTGGAGCGGGGGCAAGACTTGGCGTTGCGCGGCAAGCCGGAGTACGGGGTGCCGGGCTGCGTGACCTGCCATGGACCCGATGGCCGAGGCTTCGAGGCCGACTTTCCGCCCCTGGCAGGGCAACCTGCGGCTTATCTCGTAGGACAGATCGACCGCTGGCAGAGCGGCCAGCGGGACAACGATCCCCAACGCCTGATGCAGACGGTGGCCAACCAGCTGACGGACGCGGATAAGGCGAATGTAGCGGCCTATTTCGCCAACCTCTCGGCGAACTGGCCGGGATACCAAGGGGACTGGCCTTGGCCCGAATAGCAGCGTTTGCGCTTCTGTGCCTGTTGCTCCAGGCGGCCGTGGCGGAACCGCCCGCTGGGACCGAGGACAAGGTGCGTCCGGGGGATTACGACGCCCGGCTCAGCCTGCCGGCGCGCCTCATCCGGGTGCCGGTAGCGGACCCGGGCGAGTATTTCGTACCGCCGGAGCTATCCGAGATCCCGGACACCGAGTACGGCGAGATGGTACGGCTGGGCCGGCTGATCTTCACTGACACCCAGAATTTCGCCAAGCGCTACGTGGGCAATGGGCTCAACTGCAGCAGCTGCCACCTGAACGAGGGACGCAAGGCCCATGCGGCCCCCCTGTGGGCGGCTTACGGAATGTATCCCGCCTACCGGAAGAAGACCAAGTCGGTGCAGACCTACCCCGAGCGCTTGCAGGACTGCTTCCGGTACAGCCTCGATGGCCTGGCGCCCACCCTGGATACCCCGGAGATCAAGGCCCTGACGGCCTACTCCCGGTGGCTGGCCACGGGGGCGCCCTTCGGGGTGGAGCTGCCGGGGCGGGGCTATCCACCGGTCGCCAGGCACCGGGACCCATCCAGTACCCATGGTGGCGAGGTCTTTCGCGATCGCTGCGCCCTGTGCCATGGGCCGGACGGCCTGGGACGTCGGCGCCGGGACGGCGCCTATCAGTTTCCCCCTGTGTGGGGCTCCGACAGCTTCAATCGCGCGGCCGGCATGAACCGGATCGGTACTTGTGCCGGTTTCGTCAAGGCCAATATGCCGCTGGGTAAGGGCGGCACCTTGGAGGACATGGATGCTTGGGACCTGTGTGCCTTCATCTGGATCCAAGACCGGCCATGGGATCCGCGCGCCGGGACATGGAAGAGCCTTTTTTCCAAACCACCTGGCGGGGGTTGAGGGCATGCCGGTGCGCAAGCCGATTCCGGTCTTCTTCGTCCTCTGGGCCGCCACTTTGCTCGCGGCGGACCTCGAGACCCCCACTCCCCTCGAGCCTAGACTCAGCCTCGACCCACCGCGCCTGACCTTGCCCAACGACTTGGTGACCGTACCCAGGGTCGAGCCGGGCGAATTTCACGTCCCCCCCAGCGTGCACGAGATACCGGAGGGGCACGGTGGCAAGCTCATCGAGCTGGGCCGCTTGATCTTCACAGAGACCCAAACGTACGCGGCCCGCTACGTCGGCAATGGCCTGAACTGCTCCAACTGTCACCTGAACGAAGGCCGCAAGCCCAACAGTGCGCCTCTGTGGGCAGCCTATGGGCTCTATCCGCAGTATCGCAATAAAAACCATCAGGTGGTCAGTTTCGAGGAGCGGGTGCAGGACTGCTTCCGCTACAGTATGGACGGCTTGGCTCCTACCCTGATCTCGAACGAGGTGCGGGCCATCACCGCTTACGCCCAGTGGCTGTCCAAGGAGGTACCCGTGGGTGTGCGCATGCCCGGCCAGGGGTTCGCTTCGATCCAGCGAACCGGAGCGGCCTCGTTGCCACAGGGCGAGCTGATCTTTCGCCAGTATTGCGAGCGCTGCCACGGAGCCGACGGGCAGGGGCGGCGGGCCGCGGACGGCCGCTACCAGTTTCCGCCCCTGTGGGGGCCCGACAGCTACAATCGCGGGGCCGGCATGCACCGGGTGCTCACCTGCGCCGCTTTCGTGAAGGCCAACATGCCGCTGGGGCAGGGATACCGTCTCGGTGACGCCCAAGCCCTGGACGTATGCGAGTTCATCCATCTCCAGGAGCGACCCTGGGATCCGCGCCGGTCCTTCTGGGCCAACCTGTTCGGAGAGTAGATTTAGTGCAGCAATCCGGCGCTTTGCCCATCTCCCCCTGGATGACCCGTCTTTTCCCTTTCCTGTCCTGGTGGTCCCTGCTCGATCGGGAGGTCGTCCGGGCGGACCTGATGGCCGGGATCACCGCTGGGGTGCTGATCCTGCCCCAGGCGATTGCGCTGGCCACGGTGGCGGGTCTTCCTGTGGAGTACGGCCTCTATACCGCCATCTTTCCGGTGATCGTCACCGCCTTCTGGGGCTCCAGTTGGCACTCCCTGTCGGGACCCAACACCGCCCTGGCGGTGGTCACCGCCGCGACCATCGCCCCGTTCGCCAATCTAGCCACGGCCGAATACGTGCAATACGCCATTACCCTCACCTTCATGGTGGGGGTGGTGCAGCTGGCCTTCGGGGTGCTGCGTCTCGGGGTTCTGTTCGTGTATTTCTCCCATACGGTGATGGTGGCGCTGATCACCTCGGTAGGGATCATCATCGTGGTGCAGCAGATCGGCCCCTTTCTCGGACTTCTCATGAATTCCGGCGAATCCCTGGATGAGATTCTACTGCAGGTCTTCTATCTCGCCTCCATGATCAATCCCTATGCCCTCGCGGTGGGCACGGTAACCCTCGCCACCGGGCTGCTGGTGCGGCGCTGGCGCCCGCGCTGGCCCCACTACATCATGGCGGTGGCGGCCGGGATGATCAGCGCCCAACTACTGGATCTGGCCTTCGGCAGCGCGATCACCCAACTCGATATGGTGGGCCGCATGACCCTGGATTCGTTGCCGCTGTCGTTCCCGGATTTTTCCCCCCACGGATTTGCGGAATTCTCCACTACCGCCTATCCGGCCGCCTTGTCCATGGCGGTGCTGGGGCTCATGCAGTCGGCAGTGATCGCCCGTTCGCTGGCCGTGAAGTCCGGTCAAAGCGACGTGAACATCAATCAGGAGACCATCGGCCAGGGTTTGTCCAACGTAGTCGGCAGCTTTTTTTCCTGCTTCACCTCCTGCGGCTCGTTCAACCGGTCGGCGGCCAACCTGGCGGCCGGCGCTCGCACCCCTTTGGCCGGGCTGATCTCGGCAGTGGTGCTGGGCGCCCTGGTGTTTTTCGCCGCGCCGCTCATCCAGTATTTGCCGATCTCGGTGATGGCGGCGGTGCTGTTCCTGGTCGGGGCGTCACTGGTCAAGGTGGGCGAAATCTGGTCCTTGGTCACGACGCGCGGAGACAAGCGCTGGGTCTTCGCTCTTGTGGTCGCGGTCTCGCTGGCGCAGGGGGTTTCCCAGGGGCTGCTGCTCGGGGTGCTGCTCTCCGTCGTGGTGCACCTGCGCGGGGCCTCGCGCCCCGATGTGGAGCTACTGATGGGTGAAGAGAAAGACGCCTACCTGAGCTCGGGCATGGAGCCGGCCGAGAGCACGGTGGTGATGATCTCGGGGGAGCTGTTCTTCGGCTCCAGCCAGGCAGTGTCCCGGGCCCTGTCGAATCTACGGGCCCAGGACGGCGGCATGGCTCATCTGATCATCGTGGGTGACTACATCCAAGATATCGATTCCACCGCGGCCGAGATGCTGGTGCAGGAGGCACGGAGCCGTGCGAGCGCCGGCTTTCTGACCCGACTGCGGCTGCGCGCCAACGTGATGGAGCGTAGTCGCGGCGGGGATATCCTGCGTAAAGGGTTGGGTGAGACCGGTTTGATCGCCGTAACTGCACGTCCGGAATGAGGCACCATACGATGATGAGAAACACGACGGTCTTTCTCGCCATGCTCATGCTGTTGGGCTGGGCCCTCGGCGCCCAGGCAACCGACCCCGTGAAGCGCCGCCTGTTGCTGCAGGTAAGCGAGGACAGCGTGGATCGCATGATGGTAGCGCTGAACAACGCCATTCATGTGAAAGAGCACTATGGCCCGGAAAACGTGGATGTGGCCATCGTGGTCTTCAATGCGGGCATACAGACCCTGAAGTACTACGCGCCCATTCCATTAGTGAACCGTTGGGAACGGGCACGCGGCATGGGCGTCGACATTCTGGTGTGCGAACAGTCCTTGAGAGGCGCAAAGCTCAAGCCGGCGGAGATGCTTCCGAACTTGAGCTATGTGCCCGGCGGGGTCGTGGAGATCATGGAACGTACCGCCGATGGGTGGGTGAATGTCAGGCCCTGATCGGCGCTCCGTCCTGTGGACGTTGGTGTACACGGCGTTCCTTCTGTCGGCCGGAATTGCCAGTGCAGGAGGCACGGGTGAGGTTACCCTGATCCATATCGGCGATCTGCACGGTCACCTCATCCCGCGAGCTCACCAGCGTGAAGAGGACCCGGACCGCGGCCACCTGGTTGGGGGTCTGGCCTACATGTACACTCAGATCAAGGAGATCCGCGCTCGCCGTCCCGATTCCTTGCTGATCAACACGGGGGACACCCTGCAGGGCGGAGCCGAGGCCTTGTTCACTCGCGGCCAGGTGATGGTGGACCTGCTCAATGACTTCGGTATCGACTACTTCGCGGCCGGTAACTGGGACTATCTCTACGGCACCGAGCGCTTTCGGGAGCTGTTCGCCGGCAAGACGCCTCTTGCCAACTGGAACCTGTTGGCGGCCAATCTATACTATTCCACGTTGTACGAGTTTCCCTCCACCCTCTATCCGGAGCTCGCGGGCCAGCGGGTGGCGCCGCCCTACGCGGTCCGCGACCTAGGCGGCGTGCGGGTCGGTGTCCTCGGTCTGACTGCCGACCGTGGGCCCCAGGCCATCTCGCCCAGGGTTACCGACGGCTTCACCATGACCCCCGGCGAATTCGAGCTCGAGCAGGCCATACCCCTGCTGCGGGAGAAGGAGAAGGTGGACGTGGTCGTCCTTATCTCCGAGCGGGGGCTCGCTTCCAACCTGGAGATGGTGGAGACCTACCCCGGGGTCGATGTGGTGCTTTCCTCGGACATGCACGAGGAGACCTGGAAGGCGCTGCAGGCCGAAGGCGGCACCCTGCTGGTAGCCGAGGGCCAGGATGGCACCCTGGTGGGAGAGCTGACCCTGAAGGTGGACGAGGGCAAAGTCGTGGACCACCAATGGACCATGCATCGCGTGGGACCCGACTACCAGGAGCCCGACCCGGATGTCACGGCACGCATAGAACAGGCGCGTCGCACCTTCGTGCAGGGGCCCGATTTTCGCACCCACGTCAATCCGATCAGCGGTGCGGTGCTTCGAGCCCCCATCGATACCGTGATCGGCTTCACCGAGGTGCCCTTGCACCGGTCCAATTTCAGCGATGCCAAGTCTATGCCGGCCGTGATCGAGGGCAGCTCCCACGACTTTCTGGCGGACGCCTTCCGCTACGCCTGCCAGTCGGATCTGGGGATGATCCGTGGGTTTCGCTACGGTACCCACGTGGCACCCGGTCCCATCCGTCTGGAGGACATCTATCATTTTATCCCAATCGGTCCCCAGATCGCCTGCGGCATGGTGTCCGGCGATCAAGTGCGGCTGATGCTGGAGCGAGGCGCCGACAAGGTGCTGAACCAATATGTTGGCTGGTGGGGCGGAGGCTGGATGACCGGATTCTCCGGTCTCACTTACGACCTCGATCCGGGCAACGAATTCGGTCTGCGCATCTCCAACCTCAAGGTGGCCGGGAGGACTATCGACCTCGAGCGCTATTATCGCCTGGCCGGGTATTGGTACCTGGACCTGCCGGGCAAGATCAACCGCCAGCCCGCCACCGAGGTGCGCACCCTGCGCGACCAGGACGACGGTATCGTGGACGCTACCGAGGTCGTGGCTTGGTATCTTCAGGCCCTGCCGGACCACAGGGTGAACCCGGAGCTGAACCGGGTGAACGTGCTCGGCCCCCTGCCCGCGCCGATCGGCCCCAATCGCGAGGTGCAGCCGCTGAAGGGGGTTCCGCGTCCGGACTACTGAGGGCGTGTCCCGGCTAGGTCTCCACTTCGTCGCCTTCCACTTCGAAGGGCCACTCCTTGATGCCGCCCGTCATGTTGACGACTCGAAAGCCCATCTCGCCGAGCAGGAAGCTGGCTACCGAGCTGCGCCTGCCCGAGCGACAATAGACCACGTATTCCTGCTCCTGGTCGAGCTCTCCGGCGCGCTTCCGCAACTGGGAGAGGGGAATCAGTTGAGTGCCGGGGATGCGGATTTCCTCGTGTTCCTCTTCCAGGCGCACGTCCAGCATGGGATAGCCGCGCTCGCGCATGGTTTTGGCCACGTGAACGTCGACCTCGCGTACCATCGGGCGGGCTAGCAGGCGCTGGAAGTCGTCTCGCGGGAGCGTGAGCAGGCGACCATCGGTGGTGAACCGCACGGTGACCGGGCTCGGGCTCTTCATGAGCAGGCCTTCCTCGCCGAAGCAGGATCCCGGCCCCAGGTCTTCGGCTTTCATGGGAATGCCTTCCTCGTCGTCGATGCGCCAGAGCTCCGCCGCTCCTTCCACCAGGACGAAAAAGCAGTCCGATTCCTTGCCCATCTTGACTGGCTCGGCGCCGGCCTCGACCTGCGTCTCTCGCAGCAGCTCCAATGCCCGATCCAGGTTCTCGAGGGGGATCTTGCGCAAGAGGTCGGTGCTGCGCACCAGCGCCATGCGTTCTTGGGCCAGGGTGTCCGCGCCGAGCTCGACCAGTTGTTCCTCTGCCAACAGCATGTCCAGCAGATCCAGGTCCAGGTGGCAGAGCACACTGTCGTCGATTGCCTCGACTGTCGTGAGGACGGGCGCCGAGGGGAGCACGAAGGGGGCATCCGCCGAGCGGATCGGGTCCCAGGGGTCCCCGTCGATATGCACCCGCCCGAGCGCCACCAGGAGATGATCCTCCCCCATGCTGCCCCCGATGCGCAGCGATTCGCCCTCGCGAATCTCGAATAGCCTGAAGACCTGCAGCCCGCTGACCATGGCTTCCGCCGAAATGCCCCGGAAGTCGTTGAAGCGCTGCTTCATCAACCGCAAAATCTTATTTGTAATCATGATGTCAGAAGCTCCTTCCCGTGTCCGGAGATACGCAAATACCGAGGCAAGCGAATTGTGTCATGTTTACGAGAAACCTGCGCGATCCGGATCAGCTGCACCGACCGGCCTACTGAACCCACGTCATGTGCGCGCGTCCAGCCCACCGTACGCTTGCTTGGTGCTTGGTGCTTTGTGTCTTTATGTACGATTGAAGCGTCCTACAATAAGGGAAATGGACGTTAACGGACGGAGAGGTCTGAACGATCAG
>JAJDOL010000206.1 GCA_022340195.1 Chromatiaceae bacterium | reverse complement strand
GAATCAGGCGATCCTGATCCTCGCCGGCGCCCTGATCCCAATCGCCTCGCATGCGGGTATCTCGCCTTGGGTAGTGGGCTTCATCATCTTGATCGTCGCCGAAACCGCCTTTTTCGGCTACCAGTCGCCCTACATCTTTCTATTCCGCCGAATCACGGAACAGGTTGGCCCGGATGAGCGCAAGGTGCAGTTGTTTCACGGCCTGTTAGTGGTGTTTAAGCTGCTGGCAATTTATCTCTCCATCCCCTTTTGGCAGCGGATCGGTGTGATATGAGGGGGGAAAGAGCAAACAAGCTCCTGGGCCTGCTTTTCATTGCCGGCGTGATGGTTGCGGCGGTCCTGTTCAACATGGCCAAGCCACGCGTGATGATTCTGCACAGCTATCACCCGGACTATCCCTGGACTCGGGATATCAATGTCGGCATGCACCGGGTAACCGACGGCTGGAGCGGCTACGCTGTCACTTGGCACTACATGGACACGAAGAAGCATACGGACCAGGATTGGATGCGCTATGCTGGCATCGTCGCCCGTCGGGCTATCGACCGTTTCGATCCCGATGTATTGATCGCCGTCGACGACTTGGCGCAAGGGCTTGCAGCCCGCCACTATGTCGATCAACCGGGGATGAGCATTGTCTTTGCCGGGGTCAATGGACGCGCAGAGCACTACGGATACGACAAGGCCACCAACGTAACCGGCATCTTCGAGCGCAAGCCGTTAAAGGCGGTGAAGGAGCTGATTCAGACACTGGAGGAGGGGAAGGTAAAGCCGAACACATCACCCGGCATTCTTTACTTGATGGACCCCTCACCCTCGATGGCACAGGACCGCGAGCTGGTCGAGGATTTCGAATGGGGATCGATCAGGTTCATCGACTCGATTGTGGCCGAGAGCTTCGTGCAGTGGCAACAAATCGTTGCTGATCTGCAACGGCGGGGTGTCGACTACCTGATGGTGGCCAACTATCGCAAGCTGCCGCGGTCAAATGTCGATCCTACGCTGCCGCCGCCCGGAGAGATCATGCGCTGGACGGAGGATCATTCACCGGTTCCGGTGATCGGCGTCAACATCTTCAATGTGGAGGACGGCGGTGCCATTGCCATCGGTGCCTCACCGTTCGAACAGGGTGAGGTCGCCGCGACCATGGCGGAAACGCTGATCGAGCGGGGGTTCGAGGGCAGGGATATCGCGATGGAAACCAATCGCCAGTACATCGTCGCCATCAAGGAGGAGGCGTTGCGCCGGCGCAAGCTGAGACTGCCGCAGATTTACGAGACCTTCGCTCGCACGACTTCTACTTATATCGAAGAAGGCCGATGAGGATCGTCGCCATCCGTCATCTACCCACGCTCTTCAACGCCGAGGGGCTGCTCCAGGGACGGCGCGATGAGCCGATCCTGCCGCCAACTGCGGCCATGAAACGGGTGATCGGGGCGAACCGTCGGCGGTTGCTCGACATGCCGGTCTTCGACAGGGTACTGGTCAGTCGGCTCCGGCGCACCGCTATGACGGCGCAGGCATACGGCTATAGCGAACAGAAGGAGGTCGAGCCATTGCTGGACGAGCTCGCCTTTGGCCATTTCGAGGGCCGGCCCAGGTCCGAGATGCTGGCCGAAGTGGGTAGCCGATGGATCGAGGCGCCTCAGACCCTGGTGCTGGGCGAGCCAATGGAACAGCTCGGCGAACGAGTGCGACAACTGATCCTGAAATATCGGGGGTTGGATTCTCTTCTGATCTTCGGTCACGGAGCCTGGATCAGGGCCTTGATCGCGTTCGCCGAGCACGGCGGTATCGAGTCGATGAACCGCAACGAGATCGCGAACAACGAGCTCACGTGCATCACCCTGGGCGGAGCGCCGCTGTGAGTCTCTGCACGCGCTACAATCGCTGTTCCTCCGCCAATATAGGTTTTTTGCTCTATCGCCATACCCTGCTTCCGTTGCTCAAGTATCGGCCCCTTCCCATCGGCCGAGCGCCGGTCGTCATCGGCGCCATGGGGGGCTCGGGAACCCGGGTGTTGGTGCCGATCCTGCAGCTGGCCGGTTTTTGGATGGGGTCCTGGATTTGCCGTAGGACCCAGGACGCCATGGCCACCCGACACCTGTTGCAGTGCGCATTTCCCCGGTTGCTGAACGGTGCGGGAAATGATGACGTGAGTTTGCTCACTCTGTTTTCCCGTCTCGTTCAGGCGCATCGCCAGGGCATGCCGCACCCCGACGCGGACTGGGGATGGAAGAACCCGCGAAACATGTGGATCATCCCTTTCCTGGTGCGCTGTTATCCGGAAATGAAGTTCATCCACCTGATCCGCGATGGACGCGACATGGCCCTCACCGAGAATCATAACCTGCTGCACAAGCACGGCGCCTACCTGCTCGGTGAGCCGGACTGCGAGCGGAATTGGGTCCGATCTCAATTCCGTCTCTGGGCTATGGGCAATCGATTGGCATGGGAAGCGGGACGGAAATACCTCGGGGAAAATTACCTTCTGTTGGACTACGATCAATTGTGCAGTAGCCCGGCGCAGGAATTGAGGCGTATCTATGGACACGTCGGCATCGAGCCGGATGATCGGCTCATCATTGCTGCGCGAAAGTTGTTGGTAACCTCCACCAGCACCGGACGGTGGAGGGAGAGCAAGAATCCGATGCTGCATCGGCCGGATGCGGATCTGCGTGAGGTGTTGACTTTTTTCGGCTACGAATGAAGGAGGTGACAAAGCCGCCGCTACCGGCCGCGTTCTTTCCACCGCCTGGCGGGTAGTGAAGGACTGCTTTAGTTTGCAATTTGGGGTTTGCTCTCTAATATCGGCCTCAGCGGCGGAAATAAGCCGGATTACGACGGAGAGATATCGCTTGGCGACATTCTCTGTCTCATCGAACGGTTGCTGCTCGTAATTCGAATCGGGTTGAATATCGAGAATCTCCTATGCAGAGTCACGACAATCTTCATTTGGACGCCGCTTTGCGGCGCAGACTCGAGCTGAGAGCCGAGGCTGCGGGGATGTCCACGGAAGAATGCCTGCAACAAGCCGTCCGCCAATTCCTGAATCGGAGCGGTGGCGGCCATTCGTTGTATATTTCGGCGCCCATCAATGCGTTGCTCGAAGGGATCTATCGAGAAGACACGACGATAGAGGATATTCTGCGACGTGGTGATTTCGGGCTGGGTACCTTCAACGATCTCGATGGTGAGATGTTGGTGCTCGATGGCGTGGTATACCAGATGCGCTCTGACGGGCGCGCCTATCAAGTCGACAAGGAGGTTCGAACACCCTTCGCGAGCGTGAGCTTCTTTTCTCCGGACACGAGCGAAGGGATCGAGCATCCACTGTCTTACCAAGCATTGCAGAACCTGCTCGACCGAATGCTTCCGTCACCCAACATGATTTATGCCATTAGGATGGAAGGCCGTTTTTCCTACGTACGTACGCGGTCCGTCCCGAAGCAGGATTGTTATCGGCCCTTGGTCGAAGTGGCCCGGGAGCAGCCAGAGTTCGAATACCAGGACACCGATGGCGTGCTCGTAGGATTCTGGACACCGGACTTCATGGGTGCCCTGTCGGTGCCGGGCTATCACTTGCATTTCCTCGATGCCGACCTGGCCAGCGGAGGGCACCTGTTGGAATGTGAGACCGAACGCATGACTGTAAGCCTGCAGCATCTACCGCGCCTCGAGGTGGGTTTGCCCGTTACCCTGGATTACTTGACCGCGGATTTTACCCGTAATGTTTCCCAGGATTTGGAAGAAGCCGAGAAATGACCGGCGCATACGGCCGATGCCGAATACCGGGTTCTATTGCCGACAAGATGTACTCTGACACGCTCATTTCGAGCCGTTGAGCACCGTGTCCGAAAAGTTGAGGCTAGAGGTCGGCAGCGATTTGAAAGCCCTGGCAACGGCGGCGGCGCGGGTGCAGGATTTCGGCGACCAGCACCGAATCGAATCCGCGTTGATGGGTAAGGTGAGTCTTTGTCTGGAGGAATTGCTCACCAATATCATCCGTTACGGAGATGCGGATGAGGCTTCTACACCCTGTGTATTGGTCGACCTGGAATTGATCCCTGGCGAATTGAAAGTCGAATTGCTCGATTCCGGGGGGGCTTTTGATCCCTTCACCGACGCGCCTCCTCCGGACATAGATTCGGGCCTGGCGGAACGCCCGATAGGCGGTCTCGGAGTTCACTTGGTCAAAGTCCTCGCCGACCATTATGAATACCATCGCGCGTCGGCGCAAAACCGGGTTACCCTGAGGTTCTCGCTCGGTTAAGGCGATGGTCGGAAAAGAACGTCCCGGATTGGGCCGGATCTTCTTTCGTCTTCAAGGAGCGATAACGGGTGCATAGTTCGACCTGAGTAATTGTTGTCGCGACACGGAAGACGGATGAAAAGATAAGCAAGATGGTATGTCCTTTGACAGAAATCGGCTGTCGTCAGTCTTCCCGCTGATAGGCTTCCCTGTCGGAATCGAGCCTGATCAGGAGGTAGTCCGAATCCTTGAACTGCTGATGACTCAGCTCGGAAACCAGTTGGCTCAAAATCCGCAATCTGGTGTCCTCTACCGAGCCGCTGGGAGCATCCTGTAACTGGCGGATCAACGCTTGCATGTTTGCCCCGGCGGGCGCAGCGACGAATTCCAGCTCCAGGGTTTCTCGGGTGGAACGCGCCTTCACGGTTATTCCAGGCATCGCCGTGCCCTCCGATCCGAGGTCCCGTTCGACGAGGAACATCAGCGCCTCCTCGCTGACAAGCTCCAGGCGCGCGATCGACGATCTTCCCCAGCCTAGATCCAACCCTAAACGTTGCATAAATCCGTGTAACTCGGTGATCGATGCGGCGGCTGCAGGTAGACGAATCATGCGGGCCTTGGGTACCTTCAAGGACAATAGCAGGGACAGAATCAATGCCGTAACGCCCCCACTGGTCATGCCATTGTCGAAAACACTATGAGCCCACTCCGGCATGAGGTCGGGGAAGATCGCCTTATCTTGGAAACCTACACCAAGCCAGAAACCCAGGCCCACAACGATGCCATTCTCATATGAGAGGCCACCGGCCGTGAGCAGACGCACTCCGTGGACGAACAGCAACACCAGGAGAATCACGATAAAAGCGCCCATTACAGAAGGCGGGATAGCCTGGAGTAGCGCAGACACCTTTGGAGAGAAGGCCAGCAACGCGAGAATTCCGCCCCCGTACAAGCCGACCCGCCTCGCGCCGACACCGGTGAGGTCTACGACGGAGATACTGGTGGAATAGGTCGTGTTGGGCAGAGTACCCATAATGCCGGACAGCAGGTTGCCCAACCCGTCCGCGTGGACCGCACCCTGGACGACATGGTAGTCGATCGGGTTGTCACCGCGTCGCGAGATCTCTTGGATTGCGATTCCGTCGCCGTAGGTTTCCAGCGCTCCGACGATGGTGACTATGACAAATCCAGGAAGAAGCAACCAGAAGCGACTGTCGAAGGTCAGGTCCAGCCCGGGCCAGCTGGCGCTCGGCAGCCCGACCCAGGCAGCGTTCCGTACCCCACTAAGATCGAGCAGACCGAGTGGCGATGCCAGCAAGCTTCCGAAGATAATCCCGATCAATGGGCCCCAGAGTCGGATCTGGCCGCGGCCGAACAAGGAAATCGCGACGGTAACGAAAAATGTCGCGATTGCTGTCCAAGCGGCAGCCGGTGCGGGTCCGGAAAAATCGGCGGGCGTCTGCTCGAGCATGCGGAAGGCGATTGGAAAGACGGTAACCGCGATCAAGGTGATCACGGTTCCCCCGACTGCCGGTGTGACGATCCGACGCAATAGCCCCAGGCGCGCCGCGAACAGAAACTCGACAAGAGACGACGCCACGATCAGGGTCGCAAGCAGCGGTATTCCCCCGATATGTATCGCCGTAATGGCAATGGCGATAAAGGCACCGGAGGTCCCCATGAACAGCACGTAGCCCGCGCCGAAGGGACCGATCGGCCTGGACTGGGCCATCGTCGTCAGTCCGCTGACAAGGAGGGCCGCAAACACCACCCAATCGGCCGAGGCCATCGAGGTGCCGGATGCTTTCAATACGATGATGGGCGTCAGGGTAATGCCGGCGATTATGAGCACCACCACCTGGAATCCGAGCAGCGCAGAAAGCCAGTGTGGTGGTGCCTCATCGACCGCGTAGCGAAGATCGTTCTCGGGCTGATGCATGAGGTTTCTCCGGCGCTGCTGGCCTTCTTGCAGTCGCCGGTCGAGTCAGGGCGATGGGATCGGGAGAATTTTCGTTTGCGGCGTAAACCCGCAGGAACCTTTCTTGCGCGGATTGCGACCTGGCCACGGGGAGCAGGACGCAAGCCCGTATCTCGACGGCACGGCTATTGATGCGGCAACGGATTCAATCGACTACGGCAGCTACGGCGGCGTCCGTATTCTCGACCACAGTTAGGATTTTGAGAAACCCGCTGATTTCGAACACCTCCCGAATGTGGCTCTTCAAACCGCAGAGTGCCAGCCGCCCCTGTTCGTTCTTCAACCGTTTGGCGCTCATCAGCAGAACGCGTAACCCCGCGCTCGAAATGTAGTCCAGTTCCGTAAGATCCACGACCAGCCGATTGTTGCCCGCATCGATAACGGCCATCATCCGTTGCTCGAAGGGCTCGGACGTGTTGGTGTCCAGCCGTCCCTCCGGGCCAAGAATAAGGACGCCCTCTTTGCGTTGTTCGGAGATATGCATGGCTTTGTCTCTTGTTTCGATTGGTGCAGGCTGCAAAAGATTATCAGTTTACCGGATAGTTCAATCCTCGACCGGATGGAAGGGCTCCGTCAAGGCATCGAGTGTCGCGCGATTGTTTCGCTCGGCGTAACGCAGGAGTCGCAAAAACACCTGGGCTGTCAGGAACGCATCTCCGGCGGCCGTGTGGCGATCGTAGGGTATGACCTCGAAACGTTCGCACAAGGCGTCCAGCGAAAAGCCCGGAATAGGTGGATTGTGCGCAAATGCTCCGTCTGTCTGCAGGTGCATGGTCAGCGCCATCGTGTCAAGGTGGCGGTTCCGCAGCCGGACACCGAAGTGGCGTTCGCAGGCGGCATTGAGCATGGCCAAGTCGTGATTGATGTGGTGACCCACGATGACGCCATCGCGAAGGTAATCGAGAAATCCCTGCATGGCCTCGCGCTCGTCCAGCGCGTTGAAGGTCTCTTCACGGGTAATTCCGTGTATGAGCGTAGCGGCTGTGTTGTGGCTGACCTTCAGCAAGGTCTCGAAGCCGTCCGCAAGGATGATCTGAGCCTCGCTGACGGCAACGGCTCCGATACTTACGATGCTGTCCCGTTTCGGATCCAGACCCGTCGATTCGCAATCGAGCACGACGAATCGCACGGACCGCAGTGGCGCATCACCGGCCCAGGTGCTCGCGAAGCTTGCCTGGTAGACCGAGATGGGGGCGAGAAGCTCCTCTTCCGTCATCACCGCAGCGAAAGCCCATAACGCCGCCCGGTGTACTCCAGCAAGCGCAGCACGGTTCGGAATCCGGACTTGAGCACTGTCTGCTCATAGCGCGTCAACTTGCCTGGGTCGATACGACTGCCGTCCGTGCCTTCGCAGAAAGCGGTCCTTGCCCGCTGATACAGGGCGTTCGCGAAGGCATCGGAGGTCTCGGCGAGCAGTTGCTCGTCATCGCCGAAAAGGATCCTGGTCTCGGCTAGCCGACCCAGGGTCGAATTTTGCGTGCATGCGCCGTCCAGGGCAAGCGTACGGGCGACATGGACTACCGGGTCCAAGGTGGCGCGCTTCAGGTTCAGGGTCTCGACCGCTGTCCCTGCGTCGTCGATCACCAGACCGCGGAAGAAGGTGAGCGGCGGCAGGTTTTCCATGGAATCGTTTGCCAGTAGCCGCACGAAGCCGGGATTTTCTCGCTTTTCCGCCTCGATGTGGCGCGAAAGCTCTTTCACCAGCGAGGCAGAGCCGCAAGCCGCGCGCAGATCGAAGAAGGATGTGGCGCGATAGACGCTACTTTCGATGGGATCGCGAATCCATTTGGAGACGGCGCGTTTCCATGCGGCAACGGAACGGCACGCACTCGGACGGTCGGCTGCTATGCGCGTACCCGGGTGGCCGAATCCGCAGGCGGACATTCCACGATCCACACGCCGATCAAGCTCGAGAAAATACTTCGTCGCCTCTCGACCGGGGCGTCCAGCGGACACTCTCCCGTCACCACGCGGTCGCTCAGCGACCGAACGGTTACCAGCCCGATCGCAATCCCCTCGGATTCGGCAATGATGCCGGCCGGTGCTCGGTTTTGCGCCAGGGTCCGAGCTAGATCGCGTACGCTCGCGTGTGGAGCGCAGGTAACGGGTTTTCCGAGATCCGAAACAACCTGCCCCATCCAGTCGATTGGACGCCGTCCAAGACGCGGCTTTGCTTCACGATCTTTCTGGCCGTCCAGTGTCAGAGGTGTGTTTGCCACGGAGAAGTACGCGGAGAGGAATCGCGTCGCCCGAGGGTGTCGGTCCAAGAGCGCGGCAAAGGTATCGGCCGGCAGGGCGTAAAGGATCACGTCGGTGTCGGTACGCGCTGTGAATCTGTGCTTGGGATCGCCCCAAAAACGCCCGATTCCCAGCAGATCCCCATCGCCGCGAATGTCCCGCAGAAGCTCTCCTCGATCCGTCTCCTGAATCAGACGCACGACGCCCTGCTGGATCACATAGACGAATCGCTTGCGCGGCTGTCCCTGCTGAAAAAGGATTTCGTCGTACTCATGGAACTGCACTCGCCCGTCTCGAGCCAGCTCCAGCAGCTCGTCCTCTTCGACGTACTCAAAAGGCGGATAGCGGCGCAAAAAATCCGCGACGCGATGTCCGATGCTGGCGGTCTTCATGATTCGAGTCGAGTTGGAATAACCGAGACGTCCGTGTTCCAGTCGTGGCCATCCCAGCAAAGCTCGAATGGCTTACCGTTCGTTGCGGCCACATCCAATAACGCAGCCGTTCGGGGACATGGTCGCAAGCACTTCGCCGGTGGCCAGGAGCTCGTGAGGACTATCACCGATTTCCAGCAAGGAGGTATTTTTCATTAGTTTGTTCTTGGGGCAATGGCTCTACCGGAATGAAGGCCCGAGTTTACCCGAGATATGCATCAGGTCCAGCGACTTTATGGACCGGGAAGTCATCGTGCACTCCCCGGATCCAGCAACCGGATTTTCACGGCCGCTCCAAGGTCGTCGTGCTCCGACCGAATCGATTTTTCCGAAAAGCGCTTACGCGTTGGTTTGTCTGGGGATGGGTATACCGAATGTTCGCCTGTCGGGTGTGTTTCCCCGCTCCGGCCAGATCGCCTCATCGGCGGTTTTCGTGCCGGTTTTGCTGGAAGCGGTCGTCAATTGCACCTCGGGTATTTCACATTCTGCCCAAAGCGTCGGCCTCGATGGGAGGTGATCGTCCCTATTTCGCAGCTGACATGGCTCTCGACAAATCGATAAGCTAGGTCGGACCAGGTGTGTAGTCGAATGCACTGCAATGGGGCGAGAAGCTCGCCTGGCTCGCGCGGTATAGGGGATAGTGCGCGATCCGCCGGTAACTGAAACTGGAGGCTCGTATGTGTGGCAGATTCGTTCAGTACTCACAACCGGAGATCTACGCCAGCCGGTTTGAGCTGGATTCGGTGTGCGAAACGAGAGCGCGCTACAATCTTGCTCCGACGCAGCCTGTGTTGGCGATCAGAAAAAACCAGGAAGGCAAACGCGAGTTGGTCCCTTTGCGCTGGGGCCTGGTTCCCTCATGGTCGAAAGGGCCGGACAACCGCTACAGCATGATTAACGCGCGTGCCGAGACGGTCAAGTCCAAGCCCGCTTACCGCAATGCCTTCAAGTACAGACGCTGTCTAATCCCGGCAGAGGGTTTCTACGAGTGGAAAGCCGGGAAGGGAGGCAAGACACCGTTCCTGATCCGGCGCGATGACCAAGAACCATTTGCGATGGCCGGACTATGGGAACGATGGAAGGGGGAAGACGGAGATGCACTCGAGTCCTGCACCATCATCGTCACGGATGCCAATGCGCTCGTGCGCGAGATACACGATCGGATGCCTGTGATCTTGACCAGGGATGTCTATGCCGCGTGGCTCGATCCCGAAAACAAGGATACTGAAACGCTTGAAGCGATGCTGAAGCCGGCGAGTCCGGCGCGGTGGATACTGCACCCTGTTTCCCGGCAAGTGAATAGTCCGCGGAACGACGGCCCCGATTTGCTCGAGCGCGTCGTCGGCCAAACCGGTCTGTCCCGACCAGAGGTTTGACCTTATGTTGCAACGTGCGGCCCCATTTCGAGCCGCGCAGCCCTGGCGGTCACATCGCGCCTGCCAGCTCCTCGGCTTGCGCTTTGAATCGCTCGGCTTGCTCGGCGTGGCCCATTCTATCCAAGCGCACACCGAACGCCCGGAATGCATTGGCCGCTAATTTTCGGTCCGGGCCCTTGGAGCGGCCCAGCATGGGCGAGGCGCGTTCCAGCAATTGCGCCCCATGCGACCAGTCACCCTGACCGGCCAGGCTCAGTGAAAGCTCGATCAGGCGGTTTGCGACTGCTTCGGAATCACCTGAATCTGTTATGAGTACCAGCGACCGCCTCACGAGTTTCTCCGCCTGCCGGAATCTCCCCCGCTGGCGCTCCAGGCGCGCTATCCTGTACAGCAAACGCGAGATCCGAGCGGGCGCATATCCCCTTTCCTCTGCTATCGCCAATGCTGTGCCACAGGCCTGAACGGCCGATTCCAGCAATCCATTGCGTTCGGCTACCGAGCATGCTCGGACATGTCGGTCGAGCGAGTTGCCGGCACTGTCCTGGTCACAGCCGCCGAGCCCAAGGATCAGCAGGAATGCCACCAGCGCGCCGGCAATCACCACCGCAACTCACGCCGTCATTGATGTCACTGCTGCGGTACGACTTGCAGCGTCTTGAGGAAGGCTACAATGGCTTGCTGAGCATCTGTCGGCAACGTCGTGAACGCATCGCGCGAGGCCCGGCCTTCACCACCGTGAAGCAGAACGGCCTCGGTGATGGTGCTGATGTCACCGCGGTGACCATAAGGCGCCGTGTTACCCACGTCCCACAGCTTACGGGTAAGGAAGAACTCGGAGCCGGGTTTGCCACCCTGGTCGGGACGACCCTGTGCCAGCTGCTCGTTACAGAACCAGCGAATGGCGTCGGGCCCCGGATCGTCACACAGGTTGTGGCGTTTGAGATCGGTATAGGGGTGGACAATGGCGGTACCCCCGGGGCCCTTTTCCAGGCGGGGTAGATCACCGACCTCGGTCATGTCGAAGGTGTAATCAGGACAACCGTCGGCAGCGCCGGCACAGGTTCCCGGTGGGTTGTAGGGGTCGGGCTCGACGAAGTCGCGGGACTCCAGCACCATCTCGGGCTTGTGGCAGTAGGTGCAACCAATCTCGTTGAACATCAGTTTTCCGCGTCTAACCTTGAAACGGTCAGCCTTCTGCTGTGGCATTACCCGAGCCGGAGTAGACAGTTGAGCCTGCCAGATAGTGATGGCGGTCAAATCGCCTATGGTCAACTCGCGCTCGACACCGTCGTTGTCGTAGTCAGGGTCGAATCCCTTGGCCGGGTTTAGGTCGAAACGTTCCTCGGCTTGCATACCGTGGTGGTGGTTCATGGCGTTCGCGGTGAATTCACGTATCGAGACGACCTTGCCGGCCTGATGGAACGGCCGGACGATCAGATCGTGGTCGATACCTTCGGCTTCCACGACCTGGCCGCCAAGGATCTCGATCTCGAAGTGAACGCCCTTGGTGACCAGCGTATGGATGCCGTCCGGCAGACCCGCGCGCTGGGATTGAAGATCATCCGTCATCTCGCGCGCCAGCATTTCGATCGGGCCGGCGCCGTGCATGCCGAGTGTGTTGCGACTGTTGCTTCTGGAGGGGCTCACGGAGAGGGTGACCGGATCCAGTGTCTGAGCCAGTACAAACACGTTGGCGACGAAATCCCCGGCGCCGCCGGGCTCGGGGTCGTTGTGGCAGCTGGCACAGGCGTCGGAATCCGGCGCCGACGTGCGCAGCTTGGCTTGCTGTCCGCGATCAAGGGATTCTCCGTCTTCCGAGACCGTTGGAAGAGCACGTTTGTCACCCCCTCCGGTGGTTTCCGGACGGCCTCGGCCATCGCAGATGTTGAACTTGGTCAAGAACAGAAGCTCGCCGTGATCGTTGATTTCGTCGAAGCTCAGTTCGCCGCTGTTGATATCGGATTGTTCTATCGACAGCGGAACTGTCGGCGATTCTGCCGCAAGCTCCGGGGGACATTCCTTTTGGCTCGCAGCCGGTGCGCTCGATGCCCACACTGCCAATCCAAAAAAGAAAGGGGCATACAAACAGGCGTGCTTCATTCTTGTTTCTCCGTTGGGGACAGAAAATTCAAGCGCGTATCTTCGATCATCCCGCTCATTTGACCCCAATCGAGGACATTGTCGAAGGCCGCGCGAGAAACAGCAGCGATCGGTCACAACCTAACAGGATATACTTTTCAAGACAGGCGCGTCTTGCGTTGATTGCGAGCTCGAAATTCGCAAATAGTGCGAGGCTCGGTATCACTGTCGTTTCCGCTCGAGCGAACAAGCCCTCGGTGACGCAAACGGATTCGGCGACGACTTCGATTTGATCTCAATGGAATTTTGGGAGCATAAGCCAGGACCAACAGGTGATTCAAATGCTGGTTTCTTCCCTCAGGACCACGGCTTTTCACCCCTCGTATCTGGATTGGGGTGCCGCAGACACGGCTGCAACGCCGAACCGAGCGGTTGGCGCGTCGATACCGCAAGAACGAAAGCGTCACTGCGATGCGTATGACGGCGTGATGGTACAGGTACTCCTGCTCTTTCTGATGATCCCAGCCTGCTCGTGGGCTTGGACGCCCACCGAGCGGTGCGAGCTTGCGCAGGAAACACCAACAGGCACCGTTGCTGTCTCTCCGACCAGGCGCGGTATTCTGCTGTACTTGCCCGAAGGCTTCGTTACCGACGGCACCTGGGTTACAGTGAGCATCGGCAGTAGGATTTGGCGTGTTCGTGCGGTAGACAGTGCAGTTGAGCTAAAGGGGGGAACAGAGGCGTTTCTCGAGAGGAACTGGGCAACGGTGAGCACTGAGGGCGACCAAGTGCTCGGGTTCAACCTGTCCGGCTCGTCGAGCGCCTGGGAGAAGCTCGAGGATTGCGAGCGAACCATCAATCAGGGCTTGTGGATAGCCCTCTCCGGCGAAATCACCGTGTCCACCGGTGACCGGATCATCGGTGCAATTCGGCGTCGGCGGCCCGAGGGCCTTCTCCTGGATTCCTCTGGAGGTCTGGCGGATGTGGCGCAACGCATTGGCTATGCGGTACGCGAGGCGCAGATGGCGACTAAAGTTCCGGCCGACGGAGAATGTTTGTCCGAATGCGCCTTCATCCTCGCAGCCGGATCGCCACGAACTGTGGAAACAGGGAGTCGCGTCGGCATCACCGCATCATTGATCACGAAGGGATTAGGAGCCTTCCTCAGCGGCCGGGGGTCACTCGTCGACAGCGCTGCGTATTTCAGCGCAATGGACGTTAAGGGTGGCAGGCTGGCCGTGCTGGCGACTGACGGTGCGCATGAGGATTTACGCATTTTCACTCGGGAAGAGCTGAGCGAGCTTGGTCTCGCCAACACATCGGTACCACGAGCCACAACTCCCGCTGTTCCGGGGCGTTTGTCCAAAATAGAAACGGCCGATTGGTGGCTTCTAGGGGGCCTTCTGCTGGTGGCAGTGCTCGCTTGGATACTGGCCGAACACCGATCCAAGGATCGGCGACAGCCGGATTAATCCTCGGCCTCCAGCTCCACCTCCTTGCGTCCGTTGAGAAAAGCGTCGATCGTCCGGCGGAAATCCCGCTCCGCTTCCTCGACTGTGGCACCTCGGAGCTCGACTTCGCTGCCGAAATCTAGAACGCGGCCGACCCAGCAGAACGTGACCTAATCAAAATCGACTTCAGCGCAATAGTCTTTGTACGTCAAGGTGAGCATCTCTTTATTATTTTCGGGCAATCGCCTAAACGTTTTCGCGAGCTCCGCGTGATCCGAATTCCAGTTGCCAAAAATTAGTAATCCGGAACCCTGCGACCTCGGCGGTCGCGGGGTACTGATCACTAGACCCGCTGCCCAATCCGACGAGTTGTGCAAGCTGGTCGAGTCGGCCGGAGGGAGGGCCATTCGCTTCCCCGCCGTGGCCATCGAGTCCCTATCGGATTCGAAACCGGTACGAGACCTGCTTGCCCAGCCATGGGATCTCATCCTGTTCGTGAGCCGTAACGCAGTCGAGCGTGCATTGCCGCTGTTCCCGGATAGGCGTCTTCCCATCGACCCGCTGTTGGGCGCGGTCGGGGCGGCCACGGCACGAGCTCTGATTGCCGCCGGCCGGAACCCGGATCTGCTACCGGCCGATCGCTCCGACAGCGAGGCCCTGCTCGCACTCCCCGAGCTCCAGGAGATCAGTGGTCGGCGTGTGCTTGTCGTGCGCGGGGTCGGCGGTCGCGGCTTGCTCGGAGATACGCTGGTGGCGAGGGGCGCGCGGCTCGCCTATGCCGAGGTCTATCGGCGAGCGCTTCCTGCGGCCGACCCCGCTCCCCTGCTGGCAAGCTGGCGGCATGAGGTACAGATCGCCACGGCAACGAGCGGTGAGTTACTGGACAACCTGCTCACCCTGGTTGGCCGGCGCGGACGAGATCAATTGCTCGCGACTCCCCTGGTAGTGGTGAGTGGACGCACCGCCGAATCGGCTGCGCAGCTCGGCTTCGCTCGCGTGGAGCTTGCAGACGGCGCCTCGGACGCGGCCATAATCACTGCCTTGTGCCGAATCGCCACGGGATCTCAGCTGCCAGCGACGACCATCGGCTGACAGTAAGCCTCTGAGATCGAATGCGAGGACTCGGATCCGGAGCTGCTGCTAGTGGACCGGCTGAACGCCCTGTTCTACGAGACGGCCGTCGGCCGCATGCTTTTCGCGCGTTTCTCCGTGCGCATCGACGACGGCCGCCTACGCGCAACCGCCTGGGGGGAAGTCCTGGACCCTATTCCACCCTATTTTGCGGGGCGTGCACTATAAGGCGGAACAGGGTGCTTGCGATCAGGATGGAATTGCCGTTATCTCCCGACCGCAGACAGGGAGGCGCGTAGCAGTCAGCGTCGCCGTCTCGTACCGATAGAGCTCGGACTGTGACGCGTGGAACATCAATCTGAAGCCGTTGGTGTCCCCGTAGACCACAGTTGCCGGAATCAGCCATTGCCGGCCCCAGCGGTCCAACTCGATTTCAATCAGGGTCCCGGTCGGAAGGGTAAGCTTGGACGTCTGTACATAGATGCCTTCCGGTGAGAGATCGCGAGCCCGGGCGGGGGGAAACCGGCGTTGCCGGTAGCGCATGACGACCTCGAAATCAACTGGTTGCCGGGCGCTGCGGCGGCGTTCTAGGGTCATGATCATCCTCGCTGTCTTAATAAGGCGCGTTATTAGACGCGGATGGTAGCGACGAGGCATGACGTATCCATGCCTTTTTTATGACGGACCGGTGAAGATCCTGACGAGAGCCGCCTCGGCCTACTCCGCAACCAGTTTGTTGACTGGCCACTCCAACCGTGGCAAGAAGACGATGTGCGGTGGACTAGTCGACGGCCAGCTGTTTGCCGATCTGCCCTGCCACATACGCTCCGAGGCGGTCATTTCATGACAGACGATACCCTGTTCGTTTTTGCGCTTCTTGCGCTCACCATCCTGTTGTTTGCCAGCAATCGCATCCGGGTGGACATCGTGGCGCTGTTGATCATCACCGCCTTCACCCTGAGCGACGTCTTGACCCTGCAGGAGGCGGTTGCCGGATTCGGCAATTCCACGGTGATCCTCATTGCCGTCTTATTCGTGATCGGTGACGGGCTTGTCCGAACAGGGGTGGCCATGTCCGTCGGCAATTGGTTGATGCGTGTCTCGGGAAACAGCCAGACCCGCCTCCTGATTCTGCTGATGGGATCGGTTGCCATTCTCGGGGCCTTCATGAGCTCGACCGGTGTCGTGGCCATCTTCATTCCCGTGATTCTGGGCATCTGCGCCAAGACCGCCAACAGCCCGTCGAAGCTGATGATGCCCATGGCCTATGCCGCCCTGGTCAGCGGCATGTTGACCCTGATTGCCACACCGCCCAACCTGGTTGTCAACGACGAGCTTCGCCGCGAGGGCCTGGAGACATTCGCGTTCTTCGATTTCACACCCATCGGATTGGTGGTATTGGCTCTCACCATGGGCTACATCCTGCTCGCTGGTCGTTGGCTACTCCCGACGGACCGGGACGCCGGACAGCCGGCCCGCAAGCAGCTGAGTATTCGCGAGCTCTGGGGGGACTATGGCTTGGAGGGACGCGGACATCGCCTGATGTTGCCTCGGGGATCTCCCCTCGCGGGTCTGACCGTGGCGGAGGCCCAGCTGCGCTCGCGCTACGGCGCCGCGATCATTGGTATCGAGCGCCGGAACCATTTCGGGGAGTCGCTTCACCCGGCGTTGGCGGATACCGAGCTGCGCGAGGGCGACGCTATCTACATCCTCGTCGACAAAGGCGCCGAGGAAGCGGATCGGCTCGTACGGGAGCAAGGACTGAGGGTCCTGTCCTTGTCCGGTAAACGCGTGGAGAACGTTGCCCAGAGCTTCGGATTGGCGGAGCTCTTGCTGCCGCCGGATTCGGAGCTGATCGGCGTGAACCTGAAAAAGGCCGCCTTCCGAACCAGACACGGACTTAATGCCCTGGCCGTAAAGCGCAAAGGGGAGGTGTTGGCGGAAGCCCTGGTCGAAACCCGCCTGGCGGTCGGTGACATACTCCTGGTCTCCGGCGGCTGGCGACAGATACGCAAGCTGATGTCGGACCCCGAGGACTTCGTGATCCTGACCGTTCCGGCCGAAGCCAAGGAGGCTGCCCCCGCCCGCGATCGGGCACCCTTCGCTCTCTTGTCCCTGCTGGGCATGATTCTGTTGATGACCCTCGACCTGGTGCCGAACCTGACCGCGGCACTGCTGGCAGCCCTGGCCATGGGCCTCTTCGGTTGCGTGAGCGCCAAGAGCGCCTACAAGTCCATCAACTGGGAGAGCCTGATCCTGATCGCCGGTATGCTGCCCTTCGCCACCGCGCTGCAGAAATCCGGGGGAATCGACCTGGTCGTGGACGGACTGATGGTCCTTCTTGGCGACGCGGGCCCGATCGGAATGATGGCAGGGCTTTTCGTGCTCACCGCCGTACTGGGACTTTTCGTCTCCAACACGGCCACGGCGGTCCTCATGGCACCGATCGCCATCGCTACAGCGCACGAAATGGCCGTCTCGCCCTATCCGTTCGCGCTGACGGTTATACTCGCTGCCTCCGCCGCCTTCGCCACGCCGATTTCGTCCCCGGTAAACACGCTCGTTTGGGGTCCGGGCAAGTACAGCTTCGGCGATTACGTAAAGCTTGGCGTCCCTTTGATACTCCTGGTGATGCTGATTTCCCTGTTTCTGGTTCCCGTTTTGTTCCCGCTGCAACCGGTTGGTTAGGCGGTTGACGGGAAATTTCATACCAGAGTGCACCAGATTTCTGTTCGTTTTCTGCCCGCGCAAACAGGCGCGTAGCGGGCTACACAATTTTTCACAGTCACTTGGGGAGCACCTGATGATGAATCCAGTCGACCTGGAAAAGCTGCGTCTCGTGCGCGACTACCACGAGCGGACCAAGCACCGCCCCGAGCGTTACGCTCCCTCGTTGGGTTACATGGACTGGGCGAATCAGCCCAACCCCTTCCGCAGCTTCGCCGGAACCGAGCAGATCGATCTGCCCCATCCCGCCCTCCTAACGACACCGACCTACGACTCCCTGTTTTCCAATAGCCCCGCTGCTTCGCCACTCGACGCCGACTTGGTCGGGCGGCTGTTTTTCCATAGCCTGGCCCTATCGGCCTGGAAGCAGGTCCCGGGGGGCAATGCCTGGTCGCTTCGAATCAACCCTTCGAGCGGCAACCTGCATCCGACGGAGGCTTATCTGATCGCAGGTTCGATACCGGGGCTCGTCGATGAGCCCGGGGTCTTTCACTACGCGCCCTTCCATCACCGGCTCGAGCGCCGCTGCCGGCTATCGGAGCCGCATTGGGCGGACTTGACCGAAGGTATGCCCGCCCCGTGTCTTCTGGTTGCCTTGACGTCCATTTACTGGCGCGAATCCTGGAAATACGGCGAGCGAGCCTTCCGCTACTGCAATCACGACGTCGGACACGCCATCGGTGCGATCGCGATCGCAACGCGGACGCTCGGCTGGGAAGCGCGGATTGTCGAGAATCTGGCGGATGAGGAGCTGAGCCGGCTCATCGGAATCCACCTGCAGCTGGGGACCGAGGCCGAGCACGCCGATTGCCTCCTCGCCCTCTATCCGAGAGGTCCTGTCCCCGAAACACCTCAAATACCCGATCTGCCACCGGAGCAGTGGCGGAACCGGATGCCGAATGTTTCCTTTGTTGGGGAGCCGAACGCGCTCAGCCGTGATCATCACGACTGGCCGGTAATCGAACAGGTTTCCCAAGCGGTCCGACGAGGTCGGTCGGTACGCCACAGTGAGCCTGTCGCCTCGGCTCATGGCACAAGTACGCAAAACCCGCTGATTGGTGACCGCGGGCAACCCGCCGAGCGGATCGTTCGCCAGCGCCGCAGTGCCGTGGACATGGACGGCACCACTTCCCTCGACCGGACGACCTTCTATCAAATATTGCTGCGGACACTACCTGGGCAATTCCCCTTTAAGACCTTGACCTGGTCCCCCCGGGTCGCCTTGGCGATCTTCGTACATCGAATCGATAACCTGGCGCCGGGGCTTTATTTTCTGGTGCGGAGTCCTCTGCACGAGGACGCCTTGCGCGAATCGCTCAAGTCGGAATTCGAGTGGCACAGGCCGGCCGGATGCCCCGAGGGCTTGCGCCTCTATCGCCTGCTAGCCGGTGATGCCAGCCGGGTCGCGAAGCTGATCAGCTGCAATCAGGATATCGCCGGTGATGGTGTCTTCTCGCTCGGTATGCTGGCGGAGCTCGAGTCCGCGCTTGCGGCGGACGGCCCTGACTTCTACCCGCGGTTGTTCTGGGAAACCGGTCTCATCGGACAAGTACTCTATCTGGAGGCCGAGGCGGCGGGCATTCGCGCAACGGGCATCGGGTGTTTCTTCGACGATACCATGCATGAGCTGCTGGGCATCAGGGATCGGTCCTGGCAGAGTCTCTATCACTTTACATTGGGCGGGCCGGTTGAAGACACTCGCCTCAAGACAATTGCACCATACGGTCACATACACGACAGGCTCTGAACCGAGACCCGCACGCACCAACCGACAGGGGTATTCGAACGCTACAATCGGATCTGCCATGCCTGCTGCCTCCTGACAAACATTGTCATCTTGTGATCGAAACGGTGGAGGCAAACCTGTCGCAGGGAATGCGGCAGTTGAATGGCGTATACACTCAGGCGTCAAATCGGATCGACGATCGACTCCGGCATCTTTTCCGAGGACGCTTCAAAGGAATACTGGTGGACAAGGACGCCTACCTCCTGGAACTGAGCCGGTATGTTGTTCTAAATCCGGTTCGGGTCGGGATGGTGGACTCGCTGGAGCAGTGGCCCTGGAGCAGCTATCGGGCGATGATCGGAGCATCTGCGGTTCCCAAGTGGTTGACGGTTGAAGGATTGCTGAGGCAGTTCGCGATAGGTCGCGGGGAGGCCCGCCAGCGTTATCGGCGTCTTTTTCTGGACGGTGTGGGGCGGGACAAATGGGAAGGGTTGCGGCAACAGACTTATCTGGGTGACGAGGCATTCGTGGAGGGGATGCAGGACAAGGCGGAAATTGAAGGCGACGCACTGACCGTTCCCCAGGCGCAACGGCGACCACCGAACAGCCGTCCTCTTGCATCCTTCAGCATGGCGATGTGGTCACCATTTAGCAGACCCTGATCAATAGCACATTTTTCCTTCTCCTGGCCAAGCCAAGATTCTTCTTCCTGCTCGCAAAGCGCGGTGTTCAGAGCCTCTGCGCACCTTCGGCTTTCTTTGCGGCGGTGACGGAGTCGTTACCGATCCGCACCAGTCACCCTTCTGGATCAAGGCACTGGGACTTCCCCC
>JAJDOL010000176.1 GCA_022340195.1 Chromatiaceae bacterium | reverse complement strand
CTGCAATTTCTCTATTCGACTACAAGGCAATCGTTTAAGGAAACCTCGTCTAGGTTCCCTGAAAACACACCTCGCACCGTTATCTGTTGACCGGGCATGAGCGTGACAGCCGTATTCATGCTTGATTTCGAGAAATAACATCTCACAGTGAGGTTGCTTTTGCTACCAGCACTCATCAACAACGATGGCTGCTCTGACGAATCATCCAATTCCAGATACACGCCGTTAACAGAAATAAGCTTGTTTCTATATTTATCGAAAGCTGCTCGACCTTTCCTATTGATCTCATTGGATAATTTCTCGGCGCCCACTTCGTAGGCCGGGGTTGCAGTGATAAACTCATACGTAATATACAAGACCAATATGACAGCCGCGACTTGTACCAGGGGCGAATTGAGACTAATCAATCGCTCCCCTGTTTTCCGCGAATAAAGGACGTTAATGGCGTAGACAATACCCCACACGACGAGCAAGAAAAATGCGCCATCTATCAGGATTTCCATTGGCTTCTTTGTTATCTTGATGACCTATGACCTAAAAAATGCATCTCAAACGAGGACCCATCGTGAATTCCAGAATGCTACCTACCTATTTCGCCGCAGCTGCGTTGATCACCGCCGGCATCGGGCTACCGCTGTTGCCAACTGAGGCTCATGGCTGGGGTCCCCACCCCAGACCTTTGTACCATCGCCCATGGCGACCCGTCGGTCCGGTTTACCGTTGGCCCTGGGCCGTTCGTCGCGGCCCGGTCGTCGTCGGCCGCGGGGCACCGCTCGTTTTTGGGATCACCGCAATTACTGTGAGCTTTCTAAACCTGTTGAACGCCAACCAGCGACGGGAACATGAGCGCGCGATGGCGGCGGCCACGTCCAGCGCCCCTGGCGAGGTGATCACCTGGCAACAGGCTAATGCCAGAGGCTCGGTCGAAACTACCCGAATCGAACGCTCGAGCAGCGGACAGCAATGTCGCGAGTTCCGGGAGTCGGTGACCATCGATGGCCGTACCGAAAATGCACACGGCACCGCCTGTCAAGAGCCGAGCGGCGCATGGAGGATAGTCGGCCATTGATGGCGGTCACCCCGGTCCTCCCGAAGCGTCTCACGTACGCGCGGCAACGGACCGTCACAAAGGGTACACCGCCAGGTAATACGCGCCTGCCATCTTCTCAGTCGCCGCTAAACCCTGTTGTACTTCGACCCCGCTCCGGCGGGGTTTTCTTTGCGTCGCGAACCGTCGCCCTCGATACCATTTTTCGCTGTCGATAATGGTCCGCGACCGTACAGCTCCGTCATGCCCTTGAGATCGGATGCTATCCCCGAATTCAGATCCTCCTGCGTGAAACGCCAGCTCCAGTTCCCCTCCGCCTTGCCCGGTCGATTCATGCAGGCTTCAGCACCGAGCCCGAGAATATCCTGGATAGGAAAGATAGCGTAACGCGCCACCGACGCCAGGGCACAGCGGATAAAGTCCCGGTTGATCTCGGACGCGCTCGTGTTCAGGTAGGCACGCACTTGTGCGCGAACAGCCTCGGGCTTCTGTTGCCACCACCCCAAGACCGTATTATTGTCATGGGTTCCCGTATAGACCACGAGGTTGCGGCGGTGATTATGCGGCAGATAATCGGACACGCCAAAGCCCTCATCAGCAGGCTCGAAGGCGAACTGAAGAATGGCCATCCCGGGAAATCCAAGCGAATCCCGGAGCTCCTTCACGTCTTCTGTTATCACGCCAAGGTCCTCCGCGATCAGCGGCAGGTCGTCTCCGAGCACGTCTCGAAGGACGCCGAACAGGTCGCGACCGGGTCCCGGGACCCATCGCCCATTGACCGCGGTCTGCTCTTCCGCCGGGATCTCCCAATAACCGGCAAATCCACGAAAGTGATCGATACGCACCAGGTCCACGAGCTCGAAGACGCCCCGCAGGCGCTCCAACCAGAAGGCGTAACCATCGGCCGCGAGCCTGTCCCAATCGTATAGCGGATTGCCCCAGCGCTGACCGGTCGCACTGAAGTAGTCCGGTGGTACGCCGGCCACCACGGTCGGATGACCGCCGTCGTCGAGCTGGAACCACTCCGGGTGCTGCCAAACCTCACTGCTGTCGTGTGCGACAAAGATGGGCACGTCACCGATCAAGCAGACATGATGGCCATTCGCGTACTCGCGAAGCGCCTGCCACTGGCGAAAGAATACAAACTGAATGAAGCGATAGAAATCCAGCTCACGGGCGTGCGTACTAGCCCAGGAATCCAGACAGCCCGGCTCCCGCAGACTGAAATCCCTGCCCCACTGGGTCCAGGGGCGATCGTGATGCTCGTCCTTCAGGGAAGCGAACAGCGCATAGTCGTCGAGCCAATGCCCGTGGCGGCTGCGAAAGGCCGCATATTCGGCACGACAACTCGCCGGTGCGGACCGCGTGAAGCGCAGGAACGCCTTTCGGAACAAGGCCGACTTCCACTGCTTGACGAGATCGAAGTCGACACAGTCCGCCGGAAACCCAGGCGCACGCAGGTCAGCCTCCTCTAGCCAACCCTCCGCCGCAAGCGACTCGGGACTGATCAGCAGCGGATTGCCGGCGAATGCGGACAGGCATTGATACGGAGAATCACCGAAACCCGTGGGACCAATGGGAAGCATCTGCCACAGACCCTGCCCGGCCTCCTCGAGAAAATCCACAAAGCGGCAGGCCGCTGGACCCAGATCACCGATTCCGAAAGGGCCGGGAAGCGAAGTGGCGTGGAGCAAAATGCCGCTGGTCCGATCCACGTGGGTTCGCCTGGCTATGGCACGAGTCGATTCTTTGGCGCTTGAACCCATGCGTGTTTTCTCCCGCGAGCAGGCCGACCTGAAAACCAGGATGCCGGAAAAGGGTTACAATTGAGCTGAATCTCGCGGCGCAGCCTCACCGACCGCGAGCTTCTACCGGTCGCCCCCCAAACAGGTCTCCTCACAGGCCTCCGAGGTCTCGAACGGGACGTGCCCCCGACAGCCACCGTAACGAAACGGGCGACACCTGTCGTAGCGGTAATCATAGAAATACCGGATAACACCGGCTCTACAGGGCCCGGGGTCGGGCTCGTCGAGGCAGCGCACCGGCAAATCGTTCGTGGCCTGACCCCCGCCGCTGCACCCGCTGAGGCCGAGCAGAACAATAAGAAACCACACCAACGGGAAGGCATTCATGGACGATCTCCCCATCACGACGCTGGTTTAGCCGACCACGCCACTCTCATCGCGTCAGCCACATGACTTGATAAGGCGCGAGCTGAAGTGATTGGAGCTCTCCTCCCTGGTAGGTCCAACCCTGGATGAGCTCAGTCCACGGGTACCGGGCGAAGCGGCGGTCGATGTGGTGTGGCTTGGCTTCGAGCGGCTCGGCCGTGAGATTGGCGAGGACCCAGATCTTTTCGGACCCGTCGGGCGCCGTTCGCCTGATGCCGAGCAGCCCGGACGGCAGCTTCAAAACCCGCTGGGGTCCGTTGGGATGGAAGGCCAAATGCTCGCGCCGGATCCGGAGCAGGCGCAAATACTCGGCAAGGATCCGACTCGCCGGCTGGGTCGGATCCTCGAGCATGGCCTCCAGCTCCGCCAGACTCCACTTTTGGCGGTTGATGGTGCGCACGCGGCCGGTCTCCTCGACTCCCGCCCGCCAGTTGGGGGCACCAATCAGGCTATTGAAGTAGATTCCGGGGACTCCCTGAAGGCTCAGCATGATGGTCTGGGAACAGAGAAACCGGGCGATCCCCTGGTCGCTGTCCCGGCGCCCCGGGTCACTCAGGGCATCAAAGTAGGTGATGTTCAGCTCGTAGGGCGTCTGCGATCCATCCGGATTCTCCCGCCGGGAGACATGCCCGCCCTTCTGCTCCATCCGCGCCACAAGCGCATTGAGCTCGTCGTCCGGCAACAGACCCTCCAGAGGCCGCACGCCGATGCCATCATGGGAGGCGGTGAAGTTGAAGAAGGTACAACCGGGCGGCGATTCGAGCCCGGCGAGCCAATCGGAGAGATAACGGGACTTCCCGGTCACCAACGCATGCAGCAACAACGGCGGCAGGCTGAACTGGTAGATCATGTGAGCCTCGTCCCCTTCCCCGAAATAGCCGATGTTCTCGTGATGAGGGACGTTGGTCTTCGTGAGCAGAATAATCCCCGGTGCCAACAGGTCCAGCACATCGCGCAGAACCTTGACGACGAGATGAGTTTGCTCCAAGTGGATGCAATTCGTGCCGATTTGCTTCCACAGGTAGGCGATAGCGTCCAGACGGATGATGCGAGCCCCGTGGTGTGCGTAGAACAGCAGGATGTCGAGAAACTCGAACAAAACGTCCGGATTGCTGAAATCCAAGTCGATCTGATCATGGCCGAAGGTCGCCCAGACCAACCGCCTTCCGGAAGGCGTCTGCACCGGACGCGGCAACGGCGAGGTGCGGGGTCGCGTCACGGCGCTCAGATCCGTATCGGACTCCACCTCGATGAAATAGTGACGTTCGGGGGCGATCCCGTTGGCAAAGTTACGGAACCAAGCGCTCTTGCTCGAGACGTGGTTGATGATCAGGTCCACCATCAGGCGGTACCCGTTGTCCGCGCTCAAGGCCCGGATGTCGTCCCAATCGCCGAGGGCGGGATCCACCTGCCGATAGTCGATGACCGCGAAACCGTCTTCGGAGCTGTAGGGAAAGAAGGACAGCACATGCACGGCGGAGATCGCGTCGCCCAACCGGTTGTCGATGAAGTTCCGGAGGGAGCGCAGCGGCGGCTCCCCTTCGCTGCGCACCATATCCCCGTAGGTAATGAGCGCGGCATCACGCTGGTCCCACAGGCCCCTGCCACAGTGCTCGTCCGGGCAGGTACCCACGCCGTACCGGCCGACCAGGAGCTCCAGCCGACTCAAGATCCGCGGCAGCTCCCTCTCGCCGTAAAGCTGCGTCAGGTGCTCGCCGAGACGGTTGTAGACGGCGCGATCGACGACCAGCATGGCTTACTCCGTCAGATTGCGGACGTTGGTGATGATCAGGCGCAAGCTGTCCCGCAACACGCTGTAGCTGAAATAGCGCTGAGCGACCCGGTAGTTGTGCTCCACCAACCCCTCCCGGTAGTCGGCGTCCGCGAGAACGCGCCTGGCCTGCTCGACCAGATCGCGATCGATGAAGCCTTCGATCGTAGGCAGCTTGATCCCCTTTGGCTCGATGTCGCGGCTGTAGACCGAGTAATTTCCGGTGACGACCGGCTTGCGGAAGTAGATCGCCTCCAACAGGGCGTTGCCGAAGCCCTCGTACAGGCTGGGGAAGGTCACCAGATCCGCATGGGGGTAGAGGTCCTCGAGGACATAGATCTTTTGCCCGTCTTCGTTGAGCTGTCGACGGTCGGCGACCCGGTCTCCGAACATGATCAGCTCGACGCCCTCGTCCTGCGCCAACTCCCGGATCTCTTCACTGTAGGCCAACCCCTCGTCCCCCGCTGCGTGCGAGATCACCAGCTTGCAGCGCGGATCCTTGAGTCGCTGCACCAGGTGTATGGCGTGCTCGATCCCCTTGCGCGGAACGACGCGTGTCGGCTGTAAGATCAGCAGGTCACCGCCGGCGAGTCCCATCGCGTCGCGTACGTCGGCTGCATAGTCGTCGACCGGACCGGGCGGGTTCTCGTAGTCCAGCACGTTGGGAATGAGCACGCTCGAGATACCCTTGCGCCAGCCGAGCTGATCCTTTGCCGCCTGATTGATCACCACGTGCTGAAGGTGCGGGATGCGCGGCGGAAAGGCCATCTCCAGATAGTCCTCGACCGCGGAGATCTGGAACCGCTGGCGCTCCCAGTGAAAGTCGTGATGATGGGCGATCGCCGGCATCTGGGTCTCGAGCAGGAACTCGGTCACCGCGACGCCGAGTGGAATGTGCATGGGGATCGTGAGCACGTTCTGCAGGATCAGGATATCCAGCTCGAATCTTTCCCGATAGTCGTAGAGGGTACCCTTGAGATATTCGGCCAGCTCGCGTATCCGCTGGCTGGCCTTCTGGCCGCGGATGGTACGGTTCCAAAGCTGCTCATTGATCCAGAGATTCTCGGAATGTCCGAAGAAGGCCTCGGGCACGCACAGACTCATGTCCGGATCCCGGTCCAACATGCCCCCGTACCAATAGCTGACGTGCTCGTCCTGCCAAAGCACCTCCGCCCACTTTGCCGCCTCGAGGGAGACGCCGTCGGTACCTGCAAATCGCGTGGAGACAAAGCCGATGTTTTCGGGCGTTTTCATGGTCGTGCCCAAGCAGTCTATAATCGACCGCACCCCCCGGAGTAGCCCCTGGAAAATTTGACGGGGTCATTATATGCGCGTTGGTGCCATTTAACCGGCTGTTTCTCAGGCTCCCAAATGCGCATCCTCATCTGTCACTTTCACTTGCAGACCGGTGGTGTCACCCGAGTGATCGAGCACGCCGCGGCGGCACTCACCGCTGCCGGCCATCAGGTGCTCGTCATCGCCGGGGAGCCACCCCAGGAACCCCTGCCGACAGGTGTGAGCTTCGCCCTTGTTCCTGCGCTTGCCTACGAAGAGCGTCGGCCAGCACTGGGTTCCTCGGATCTCGCGAAAGAGCTGGCGCGGACGGCCCGGGCGGGGCTGGGGGGCCTGCCGGATCTCTGGCACGTCCACAACCACTGCCTCGGCAAGAATCTTGCCCTCCCCGGGGCTCTGCTCGCGCTGGCGCGACAGGGCCAGCGTCTGCTGCTGCAACCCCACGACTTCGCCGAGGACGGTCGCCCACGGCTCTATGCCCGGCTGCTCGGCGAAATCGCAGGCGGTGATGCGGCAAAGCTCTCCGCCCTGCTCTATCCGCAAGCGGCTCACCTGCATTATGCAGTCCTCAATGACCGCGACCATGGCTTCTTGGCCGCCGCAGGCATTGCACCGGAGCGGCTTCACCTGCTTCCCAATGCGGTGAATCTACCCGCGCGAGCCGACAGGTCCGCCCGCCCGTTCCCCGAGCGCAGGCTCTGGCTCTATCCCACCCGTGCTATCCGGCGCAAGAACCTCGGTGAGCTGGTGCTCTGGTCGGCAATCGCCGAGAAGGGAGACCTGTTCGCGGCCACCCAGGCGCCGCAGAACCCTGCCGAGCAGCCCCGCTACCGGCGTTGGGAAGCACTGGCGCGAGAATTGCGGCTCCCATTGGAGCTCGAGCTGGGCAGCCGGGTCGACGATTTTTCCGCCCTCCTGGCCTCAGCCCACGCCTTGATCACGACGAGCGTGGCCGAAGGCTTCGGCCTCGCGTTCCTCGAGCCCTGGCTGGTCGGGCGCCCGCTCGCGGGTCGCAATTTACCGGAAATCACACGGGACTTCGCCGCCGCCGGACTCGATCTCGGGGGGCTTTATGAACGCCTGGAGGTACCCCTGAAGTGGCTCGATCGAGAACGCCTGCGCGGGGCGATGGAATCTGCGCACACGGAGGTCATGGCCGCGTACGGCCGCAAGGAGACGATCGCGGATTCTGAGCGCCTGTGGGAGAGCGCCGTACGCGATGGAAATATCGATTTCGGACGCCTGGACGAGACGGCGCAAGAAGAGGTTATCCGACATCTGGCCGCCGATACCAGTGACCGAGCGTCGCTGCGACCAACGCACTTGGCCGGCGCTGCTCCCTCCGATCTCATCGCACGCAACCGAGCCGTGGTGGAGCACGATTATTCCATTGCCGGTTACGGTCGCCGTCTCGAGGACATCTATCGGTCCTTGTCGGAAGCGGCCATCGACCCCGACCTGGCTGCCGCCGATGGAACGGTGCTGCTCGATCGGTTCCTGTCTCCCGAGCGTCTGTTCCTGCTTCGGACCTGAGCACGATCAAAAGTGAAAGGGTACTTGAACCGCCAAGGCGCCAAGAACGTCGAGTTTCCAAAGCGGAGATCGGGAACATGACCAAGCCTCCGCTCGAAGACCTGGCCGACCGCATCCGGTCTCTGTCCACGCCCTTGGAGCCTCGTCCTACGAGCACCTTGCCCAAGCTCGACCCGCTGCCCGGGATGCGCGCGGTACTCTTCGACGTTTATGGAACCCTCGTGATCTCGGCGTCCGGGGATATCGGGCTGGCCGGAGAGCAGGACACCGCAAGCGCTTTCGCTGCGGCTCTCGAGGCCGCTGGAATGAGGGCCCCGGCAGGAGCCGGCCCGGCTTGGCTCGAGCAGGCCATTCGCGCCTTCCACGCCAAGCGCAAGGACACTGGTATCCAGTTTCCGGAGGTGGATATTCGGAGAATCTGGGAGCAGGTGCTCGACACCTCGGCGGACACCGCCCACCTGGCAGTCGAGTACGAGTGCCGGGTCAATCCTGTTTGGCCCATGCCGGATTTGGCACGAACGCTCGCGGACCTGCACCGGCGCGCGCTGGTTCTGGGCATCGTCTCCAACGCCCAGTTCTACACTCCCTTGATGCTGGAGGGCTTTCTCGGTGCCCCGCTCGCAGGCATGGGATTCGATGCCGAGTGTTGCGCCTGGTCGTACCGCCTGTTGGAGGCCAAGCCCTCGACCCGGATTTTCGAGGAGGCCCTCTCCGGTCTGGCTCGGATCCATGGCATTGCGCCGCAGGAGGTACTCTATGTCGGCAACGACATCCGCAACGATATCTGGCCCGCATCG
>JAJDOL010000170.1 GCA_022340195.1 Chromatiaceae bacterium | reverse complement strand
CTCGGAGAGGACAGGTTCGAAGGCAGGCTTGGCGTCGACCTGTCCCGCCCGCGGCCCAAGCTGGATTTGGACCTCAGCGTCGACAAGATCGATACCCGCCCCTTGTTCAGGCAACAGGTCTCGGGAGGCGGGCGATCGACGACCTCGGCCGGATCTGAGGGCAAATCGAGGGATGGACTCTTCTCGGATAGACCGTTGGAGCTGGACCGGATAGGCGCAGCGGATGTCACGGCACGGATCCGGATCCGGAGTCTGATCACTCCCTACACGAGTGCTCAGGCGACTGACATCGACGTAAAGCTCGTGGCACGCCGGGTTCGAGCCGACCTGAAGGCCGTCGGGAGCGGCAACCGCACCATTACTGCAGCCCTCGAGATCGACGGTAGCAACGACCCGGTGGCGATCGCGCTTCGCGTCGACGGCGACAAGCTGGCAATCGATTCGTTGGTGGCAACCAGTGCCGCCGAAGGCATGATCCGCGGTGAAATGGGTTTTGCTATCGATCTACGCGGCCGCGGAGACAGTGTTGGACGCATCATGCGCTCGCTGAACGGCAGCTTGCTGCTGTTGGCAGAACAAGGCGAAGCCGACCTGACGCACTTGAGCCGCTTGACCCCCGGGGTCCGCGATCTTTTTGGGCTGCTGGCCAGGCCGCAAGCCGAGCTGGCGCAGGTTAATTGCGGGATCGCGGCATTCGAGCTGGAGAGCGGGCGCACGAACGTGGCGATTCTGATCGACACGACGGACTCCACGGTTGTCGCGCAGGGACTGCTGGATCTGGGTGCCGAGACCCTCGACGCCCGCGTGGATCCAGCGCCGAAGGGTGCGCACCTCGAGGTCCCAGCTCCTATTGTCGTTCGTGGCCAGCTCGCCAACCCTGAGTTTCGCGTCGAGAAGAGCGAGCTGCTGGTCTCTCTGGCCGATCTCGTGTCCAAGGTTGCCGTGCCTCAGCTGCTGCTCGTCGACGCCTTCGGTGCTGCTATCGACGAGAATCCCTGTATGAAAATCCTGTCCGGAGTGTCGGCGCCCGCGGCGACGGGTTCGAGGACAGGGGGTCTGACCGAGTCGTTGAGCGATACGGTTGGTGGTGCCGGGGCAGTCGTGAAAGGATCGGCGAAGGCCGTGGAGCGCGTTGGCGGTGCCGTCATCAAGGGCACCGGCGGTATTCCCGAGGGGATCGGCGGTGCGGCCAAGGGCGTTTTCGATAGCGGCCGCACGGAGCAGTCCGAGGAATGAGATAGAGCTCGCTGCTGGAGCCCGGTTCGCGCCTTGCTTTCAGGTAGGATAGGCGTACCTCTAATTCACAAAGAACCCTGTGCGAGGTGTATGGTTTCTGGGACCTTCCAGAGTGGTTGGCGCGGTTGCCGTGCGCGATCGCTGGTTGCGATTTCGGAGATGTGCGTTAGATTTAAATTATAGATCACTCGGTTTTTTGCTCCTGCCGTACTACGAGATTTGGAGCGGACAGGCCTGATAAGCCCTAAGGGCGCTGCACGATGACGGAACAAAAAAGGATCAGGCGAGGCGCCCGGATCCGCGTCACCGCGACGCTGCTTCTGGCGACCGGCTTGGCCGTTCTGGTGTGGGGCTTGCGCCTGGAGATGGAATCGTCGCCGCTGCAATGGCGCTTGTTCACTCGCTTGGCGAGTGAGCTCGAGGTTTCTGTCGAGCCCGATAGCAACCTCAACGCCCGGTTCCCACGAAACGGCCCTTACGACCGGCGCCTTGGGTACGCGCGAATTCCGGAATTCCTGGACGAGCTGGAGGCGCGCGGATACCGAATTGATCGTCAGGCGCGGTTGTCGCCGACGTTGGAAAGCTTCATCGACCTCGGCGGCTTTCCCATCTACCGGGAAAAAGCTCAGACAGGGTTGCGCATTCTCGACCGATCCCGCAAGGAGATCTACCGTGCTCGCCATCCCGAGCGAATTTTCTCTGAATTTCGCTCAGTTCCGCCGGTTGTCGTCGGCACGCTACTATTTATCGAAAACCGCGAGCTGCTCGATTTGTCCTTCCCTACGCGCAATCCGGCGGTGGAGTGGGACCGTTTCGCCGCGGCGGGTGTAAATGCGCTTGTTGCATCCCTAATCCCTACCGGAAAGCGCTTCGGCGGGTCCACCCTCGCTACCCAGATAGAAAAATTCCGTCACTCGCCCGAAGGACGCACCGACTCGGCGACGGAGAAGCTGCGCCAAGTCCTTTCTGCCAGCGTGCGCGCTTATAAGGACGGTCCCGATACCACGCGGGCACGCGAGCGGATCATTGTCGATTACCTCAACTCGACTCCCTTGTCTGGTCGCTCGGGTTTCGGTGAGGTGATCGGCCTCGGGGAGGGTCTGCACGTCTGGTACGGCACAAACCTGGACGAGCTGATACAGGGTCTCACTGAACCAGCGCTCACTGGTGCCGCTTCCGCACGGTCCGCCCAGTTCTACAAGCAGGTGCTGAGTCTACTTCTTGGACAACGCAGGCCGTCCTACTATCTGGTTTCCGGGCGCGGCCCGTTGGCAGATCTCACCGACGCCTACCTGAGGCTCCTCGCCGAGAACGGAGTTATCAGCGCCCGGCTCCGGGATGCGGCCCTGGCGCAGCCGCTCAGATTTCGCATGGAAATTCCGGAACCCGCAGATGCCTCTTATGTCGAGCACAAGGCGCTCAACGCGGTTCGCGCCCACCTGTTGTCGCTCTTAAGGGTTCGAAGCTTGTACGACTTGGATCGGCTCGATGTACGCGTCGAGTCGACCTTGGACATGACGGCTCAACACAATGTGTCCGAGGCGCTACGCCAATTCAAGGATCGCAAAGCCGCTAAAAAGGTTGGCCTGTTCGGCAAGCATCTTCTCCGTCGCGATCCCGGAGGGGTTGCCTACAGCGTTACCCTTTACGAGCGCGGCCGGTATGCAAACTTTGTCCGGGTCCAGGCGGATAACCTGGATCGTCCGCTCGATCTGAACGAAGGCGGTAAGTTCGATCTGGGCTCAACTGCCAAGCTACGTACCTTGGCCACCTACCTGGAGATAGTCGCAGAGCTTCACAATCGCTTTGCCTCGGTATCCGCTGCCGAGTTGAGGGATCTGAGCGACGACGTCGAGGATCCGCTGGCCAGCTGGGCTGCTCGGTACTTGGCAGGCACCAAAGACCGGTCTTTACCGGAAATACTCGAAGCGGCGATGGAACGCCGGTACTCGGGTAGCCCGGGGACATTCTTTACCGGAGGTGGACGCCACAGCTTCGCGAACTCCGGGAAAAATCAAAGCCGTTTTATGTCGGTACGCGAGGGGTTCCGCCATTCGGTCAATCTGGTGTTCATTCGCATGATGCGGGATATCATCAAGCACTACCAAGCTACGGGTGGGCAGCCAGTCGAGGAGATCCTCGAGGACCGGACACATCCCGGGCGAGCCGAATATCTACGACGATTCGCCGACAGGGAAGGTAGCATCTACCTCAACCGCTTCTATAGCCGCTACGGAAATCTGGATGCGGATGACGCTTTGTCTTTGCTCGCCAGCCGCGTAAGACCCGCGCCCTATCGCCTCGCCGTCGCTTTCCGGTCGGTGCGACCCCAGGCGCCCTTGGAGGATTTGCGTACCTTTCTGCAGCAGCGACCAAAGACCCCCGCTTTGCCGGAACAAGGGGTACGCGATCTCTACGAGAAGTACGAGCCCGAGAAATTCGATCTCCATGACCGCGGATACCTGGCCGGTATTCACCCCTTGGAGCTTTGGCTCGTCAACTACTTGCAGCGGCGTCCTCGAGCGACGCTCAGCCAGGTCTTGGCGGCCAGCAGCGAGGAGCGCCAGGAAGTCTATCAGTGGCTGTTCAAGGCAAAGCGCAAACGTAGCGCCGATACGCGAATTCGCATCGTTGCCGAAGCGGACGCGTTCAAAAAGCTGCACGCGTCCTGGAGGCGGCAAGGCTATCCCTTTGCTTCGCTGGTACCCTCCCTGGCCACAGCCATCGGGAGCTCGGCCGATCGGCCGGCAGCCCTGGCAGAGCTGATCGGTATCATCCTGAATGACGGATTGCGCTTGCCGACTGTGCGTGTGCAGCGTCTTCACATCGCCGAGGGTACGCCGTTCGAGATCCATTTGAGTCGTGCCCGCCGCTCGGGAGAACCTGTACTTCCTAAAGCGATTACCCTGGTGCTGCGTGGCGCCTTGGAGGATGTGGTCGCGAACGGCACGGCGAAACGGCTCGCGGGGGTTTACAACAATGCGGACGGGAGCCTACTCGAGGTGGGAGGGAAGACAGGTACGGGCGACGAGCTCATCGAGCGCTATGGCCCAGGCACCGCCCGCGGTGAAAAGAAAGAGGTCAGTCGCAGTGCGGCCTTTGCGTTCTTTCTCGGAGATCGCTACTTCGGCGTGATCACGGCCCACGTGCCTGGTCCGAACGTCAAGCACCACCGCTTCACCAGCGCCTTGCCGACCCAGATCCTGAAGGTGCTCGAGCCGGTGCTCGAGCCAGTGCTCCAGGGAGAGCCATCCGGGCCAATACCTGGCATGGGTCCGTTGCTCGCCGAAAATGCAATCGGCGAGGACGCGGGACAAGCCGAGCCCGCGGATGAGGTTGCTCAATCAAGGGAAAAACACGATCTTAGTCGGAAGCGTTCGCGCCGATCCAGCGCGAGTAGTCGTTCGCTCGAGCGGCGGGCTCCGCGGATCATCGACGAGCTTTTCTAACGCCCGGCGCCTTAGACTGATTGACGAAAAAAGTTACCGAGATTGCATAGATTCTGCATCCCGGCGATTCCCGCCGGGACGGCGGGGTAGACTTGATCTACGCACATTGGATCGGAGGGTCCGCCTATGGGCAAGCACAGTACCGTGATCATCGTTGGCGGGGTCGCCGGGGGGGCGTCCTGCGCGACCCGGCTGAGACGCCAGAATGAGCACGTACGTATTGTGATGTTCGAGAGGGGGCCTTTTGTCTCCTTCGCTAACTGCGGCCTTCCTTACTATGTCGGCAATGTGATCGACGACGAGGCAAAATTGCTTATTGCCGATGTCGAGCTTTTCCGGACGCGGTTCAACGTGGACGTTCGCGTCGAGCACGAGGTGGTTGCGATCGACCGGCAACAGCGGACCGTTCTCGTGCGTCGCCTGGAGGACGGGCAGACGTATCAGGAGGCTTATGACACGCTGGTATTGTCACCCGGCGCGCGGCCCCTGCGTCCGCCCTTGCCGGGGATCGACCTGCCGGGCATTTTCTGTCTGCGCTCCATTCCAGACAGCCGGTCCATACGAGCTTGGATCGAAGGGTGTGCGGTCCGGCACGCCGTGGTTGTAGGCGGCGGCTTCATCGGCTTGGAGATGGCGGAGAACCTCAAGGGACGAGGTATCGACGTCCTGGTCATCGAAAAGGACGCACAGCTCATGCCGCCGGTGGACAAGGAAATGTCGCTACCCATTCAATGGGAGCTCCAGAGGCAGGGGGTACGGATCGAGCTGGGGGACAGCGTCAGCGCCTTCGCCCAGTCCAGCAGGCGCCTTCAGGTGCATACGAAACAAGGTCTGCGCTTGGAAACGGATATGGTCGTGTTGGCCGTCGGCGTGCGTCCCGAAAACGATTTGGCGCAGCAGTGCGGTCTCGATATCGGGCCCAGAGGTCACATTCTCGTGGACAAGAATCTTCGAACCAGCGACCGCAGCATCCTGGCCATCGGAGACGCTATCGAGGTACGAAGTGCGGTCGTCGATCAACGTACCGCTCTGCCGTTGGCTGGTCCGGCGAACCGTCAAGGCCGCATTGCCGCCGACGTGATTGCCGGAAGGGGGCGTTTTTTTCGCGGTGTGCAGGGAACGGTGGTCTGTGGTGTATTCGATCTCACCATAGCCGCCACCGGTGCGAGCGAGAAGAGCCTGAAACACACATCGATCGATTACGACGTAATTTACGCCCACCCCAATCAGCACGTCGGCTATTATCCCGGCGCTTCACCCATTTATATGAAGCTGCTCTTCGACAAGACCAGCGGGCGGGTGCTTGGTGCGCAGGCGGTCGGCAAGTCCGGCGTCGCACGCCGCATCGACACCATTGCGATGGCGATACAGATGAAGGCCACCGTCTTCGACCTGGAGGAAGCCGAGCTCTGTTACGCTCCCCAGTTTGGTGCCGCTAAGGATCCCGTCAATTTGATCGGCATGATCGCTGCGAACGTGATGCGTGGCGATCTGCATATCTCCCCATGGCAGGAGATGGGAGAAGGCGGTGCTCTTGTGCTGGATGTGAGGGATCCGGACGAGATCCAATGCGGACCAGTCCCGGCCGACATCCGCATTCCCCTCAACGAGCTCAGGCAACGGCTCGACGAGCTACCGAAAAACCGCCCGATACAGATCTGCTGCGCGGTCGGAGCGCGCGCGTACAACGCCTCTCGCCTTCTGACCCAGCATGGGTACCATACCAGCTTGCTTTCGGGCGGTGCGGAGACTTGGTTCTGCGTGCGAGAGGACTAAGGCGATTTCCCGTCAGCCGCCTAATGTGATGCCAATCCGCTGGCCCACGGAGCCCGCAACGACTCCGCTGGCTTCCTCGTGGAGGCCAAGGGTCATATCTTTGCCGAACCCGGGGAGCCATTCGAGCTCTGAATCCGGTCTCCGAAGCGCCGCTGATACGATAGGCCGCGAGTCGTTCATTTCCCTCTGAAAGGCCTGCCGCATGGCGGGTCGAAGCCGCCGAATCCGGCGGAACACATCAGCATACTTCTTTGGGCTCTGTTGATAGAATTCATGGCTTTATTTTCTACGTCCTGGATCACCGACCAATCATGACCGTTCGCACTCGATTCGCCCCCTCTCCTACAGGTTTTCTGCACGTTGGGGGTGTGCGTACAGCGCTCTTCTCCTATCTTTTCGCTCGCAAGCACGGAGGGGTCTTCGTCCTGCGCATCGAGGACACAGACCTGGAGCGTTCCACGGCGGAATCGGTGAACGCCATCCTGGAGGGAATGACCTGGTTGGGGCTGGAATACGACGAGGGGCCCTTCTACCAGACAGAGCGCTTCGAGCGTTACAGCCAAGTCATCGACAACCTTCTGGACGAGGGACTCGCCTATCGTTGCGATTGCTCCAAGGAGCGCCTCGATGCCCTGCGCGAGGAGCAGATGGCCAAAAAGCTCAAGCCACGCTACGACGGTCACTGTCGCCACCGGGACCTGGACCCGGGCAAGCCGCATGTGGTGCGCTTCCGCAATCCGGATCATGGCGACGTTGCGGTGGATGATCTTATTCGCGGCCGCGTGGTGTTCAGCAACGAAGAGCTGGACGACCTCGTTATCCGCCGCAGCGACGGCTCGCCAACCTACAACCTGACCGTGGTCGTAGACGACTGGGATATGGGGATCACCCACGTCATCCGTGGCGACGACCACCTCAACAACACCCCGCGCCAGATCAACATCCTGCGAGCATTGGGCCAAGAGCCCCCGCGTTATGCCCATTTGCCCATGATCCTCGGCGACGACGGCGCGCGCTTGTCCAAGCGCCACGGGGCTGTGAGCGTTGTCGCGTACAGGGATCAGGGCTACCTGCCCGAAGCCCTGTTGAATTACCTGGTGCGTCTCGGCTGGTCCCACGGCGACCAAGAGATTTTCTCCCTGGACGAGATGATCGAGCTGTTCGACATCGACCAGGTCAACAAATCGCCCTCCAGCTTCAACACCGAAAAACTGGACTGGCTCAACCAGCATTACATCCAGCATGGGGATCCCAGGCGGATCGCCCACCTGTTGAGCCCGCACCTGGGCCGGCTCGACATCGATCCGGCGACAGGACCTGATCCGATCGATGTCGTTCTGGCCCAGCAGGCGCGAGCCAAGACCCTGGCGGAGCTGGCAGCGATCAGTGCCTTCGTTTACCGGGACTTCGACGACTACGACGAGGTGGCGGCCAGGAAGCACCTGCGGCCTGTGGCCAGGGAGCCCCTGGAACGGTTGCGGGGGAGGCTCGACATGCTGGCCCTGGAGGACTGGGAGCCGGCGACGCTGGAGCACACGGTGGAGCGGGTTGCTCAGGAGCTGGCGACCAAGATGGGGAAGGTGGCCCAGCCGCTGCGCGTCGCAGTAGTGGGTCGCGCCGCCTCGCCGGGTATCGACGTCACTCTGACCCTGGTAGGCAAGGAGGCGACCCTGCGCCGCATCGACAGGGCGCTGGACTTCATTCGCGGACGCGAAGCGGAACGTTGATCTCAAATCGCGGCCTCTCGGGATTCGAAGGGGTAGCCCCGTCGCGAGGAACTGCTGCCGCTAGTTCGACCGGGAAAAACTCCCGCGACAGCGCCATCGGCCAGCCGATCAGATAAAGGATCTCGCAGTCGATCTTCTTCTTGCGGCAGGCTTTGCAGTCGTCCGGTTTCGGGTCGAGGCCATGACAGGCAACAGCCGTTTCCATGGCGTCCAGAATTGGTGCGTGGTCGAAGAGCAGCTTGTGCCGGAAAAGCCAGTGCACCGCAGCTTCCCCACCGAGCTTTGCGATCAGCGCAAACCCGGCATTCATCTCGGCGATGGTTTCGGCGTGCGATGCATAGAAGGACATGGCGAAATCCTCTTTCATCCAGCGGTGGCCCTCAGCGCAGGTGCAGATCGTCACCGGAACGCCGCGATAATCAATCAGCACATCCCGATCACTTTGGTCCGGATAGCGTCGTCGAGCCTCGTCCCACAACGCCGCGCAGGTATAGGAAAGCTCCTTCAGCAGGCGGTACGCTCTGTCGAAGCGCCGGAAGCCCGCGCGGCCGCCGGGGAAGCCGACGGTAGGTACCAAGTCGTTGAATGATCCCATGCCACCGAATGCGTGCAGGTGGTGCTCGGTCGTCCGCTCCGATTCCCAGAGAGCAAGGTCCTGTCGGAACCATCGGTAGAAGGTGCCGTACCAGCAGCCAGAGTCCACCTTTCCTTCGAGCGCGTGGTCGAGCAGGGCGCAGAGGGCCGTCAGCAGTTCCGGGTAGACTCGACTGACGGTGCAAGCTGGTCGCGTGAATGGGGCGTGTTTCTTGTGGGGCATGGTGTGATTGGCGGCCGACCGCTGTTCCGGTGCGTTGATGGAGATTAACTTCCGTCCCGGTTGGCCACTGACTTTGAGTTACGCCGGGTGATTGCTGCGACCACTGGTCGGCAAGGTTTTCACCGACACGGCCCTGTGTCGACATGTCAGTCTGGACTACGCGGCAGGCGGTGGGCATGCTAGCGCGATGATCGCTGCCCTGCGAAACCTTGCGCACGACCCTGATCGCACCGCGTTGCACCGGTCACTTCGCGTGGGCCTCGTGATGCCGGTGCTATTCGCATTCGGTCTGCACGGGCTCGAGAACCCGCAGCTCGCGTTACTTGCCGCATTCGGCGCGTTCAGCACGATGGCGATGGCGGATTTCATTGGGCCGCACCGATCGCGACTTGTCGCCTATCTCGTGCTGATGCTTGTCGGCAGCGCGCTGATCGTCATCGGCACGGCACTGTCGAGCACCCTTTGGCCGGCGGTCATCGCCATGCTGGTGATCGGCGTGACATTGCAATTCGTCGCGGTGCTCGGTGGGCAGTACATGCTCGGCAACAACGCGGCGATCTTGGTTTTCGTGCTTTGCGCGATGGTCCCGGCAAGCAACGATCTCATTCCGGACCGGTTGGGTGGATGGATCTTGGCGTGCGCCTGCGCTGCGATCGCGACTGCGCTGCTGTGGCCGCGGCATGAACGGCGGGATCTCTACCAGCAGTTGGTCGAGGCGGTCTACGCACTGGCGACGGTCGCGCGGACCATCGCTGCTGGCGATTGTCCAGGCAGCAGTATCGATCGCTCAAAGACGGAGATCGACCGGGTGCGTGCGTTGCACAGTGCGCTCGGGTTCCGTCCGAGCGGTCCGGCTGGCCAACGACGGGCGTTGCTTGGACTCATAGACGATCTCGGCCAGTGCTTGGCTTTTGCGGTCGCAGTACCGGCCGGTTCACAGATGAGTGCCGAAGATCGCCGGCTCGCCGATGCCGCCGCCACGACACTCGATGCGGTGGCCGATGTGCTCGCTGGCTGCGTAGACGGTCATTCCGGCAAACAACCCGACCTCGAGGTGTTAGTCGCTGTGCGCCACCGGCACCGGGAGCTCCTCCATGCCGCGACTCAGACAGCGGTTGCCGGGGACACACCGGCGTCCGCTGTAGTGATGGCGGTCGAGGCCGTCTTCCCGCTGCGCGTTCTGTCATTCGTCGCCCTGTCGATGGCCACCAACGCCATCGTGCTGACCGGCCAAACCGCCCGCGTCGTCGGTGATGATTTCGGCATGGCCGAGCCGGTCGCAGCCGAAGGCACGCTCCAACACTACCTGCGCATGCTGGCGCCACATCTGTCGCCGCACTCCGTCTGGTTTCGCAACTGTGCACGCGCCGGCGCGGCGCTGGCATTGTCGATGCTGATCGCGAAGCTGAGTGGTATCGAGCACGCGTTCTGGGTTGTGTTGGCGACACTCACGGTCCTGCGATCGAACGTTGCGACGACGGGCGCGACGGTCGTCAGCGCCGTGATCGGGACCTTCGCCGGTTTCCTTCTGGCTACCGCGGCGACACT
>JAJDOL010000094.1 GCA_022340195.1 Chromatiaceae bacterium | reverse complement strand
AGATGCCATCGAGGCGCTCAAGCTCGCCGAGATCGACGTTGCTGTCACGGCCAGCATGATCCCCGTCAAGTTCGCCAAGGAACACATTGACCAGGCGGCCAAGCTCGTCGGCGAGCGCAAGTACTATGAAGCCAACCTGGCGTTGAAGGCAGTCGACGACGAGGTGGTCGTCCAGACCTTTGCGATCGACGCCGTGCCCAAGGTCAAGGCGAAAGAGAAAAAGGGGGACTGAGGAGGTATGAAGACGACGCGAGGCGGTTCCGCCTCCGTGCCGACAATGCAGCAAGCGCATCCTTCCCAAGCTTTCTCTGCTTGGGAAGGATGGGAACCCAAGTCGCTACTTCGACCAGAAAGACGGCGTGAGCACCACCAACAGGGTGAATATCTCCAGGCGCCCGAGCAGTATGGCGAAGGTACAAACCCAGGTCTGGAAATCGCTGAGACCGGCGTAATTGCCGGAGGGGCCGACCTGACCCGCTCCCGAGATGACGATGTTCACCGTGAATCGACAAATGGGCGAAGAATGCGATGAGTCTACAGGCTTTTCCGGAACCCGTCCCAGGAGAGCAAGGGCATCTCGGCGAGCGTTCCTGGCCCAGATTCACCAACCGTCCTGGTCGAAATCCACCATGGCTGAGGACGGATGCAGAACGGACACTCTAACCTATTGACTATAAATAACAATGATTCTTGGCATGGCTGATGCTCAGGAATTGGTGACTGTCTTGTTCAACACTCGAATCACCAGAAGAGGTCACAGCCATGCACAGTCGATTTGCCCTGAAACCCGTTGCAGCCGCCTTGCTCGCCGCCGCTGTGATCAGCGGGCCGGCCCTGGCCCGAGATACCATCAAGGAGGAGACGACGGTCCTACCCGGGCGCAGCTTCACACCCCGGGACGAGGCGCGGATTTCCGCCGTGGCCGTGAAGGTGCTGCGTCACATTGCCGATGCCCGCGGCAAGCTGCAGGGCGACAGCCCCGACGCCGACAAGGCCAAATCCGAGCTCGAGCAGGCGGAGAAGCTGCTGGATATCATCCAGGCGGACCTTCCCACCACGAAGGTCAAGGACCGTATCTGGGTCGCGAAGAAGCACCTGGAGTATGAGGACACCCAAGAAGTGCTGCCGGACCTGGTGCCCATCTACGCCGGGCTCGACGAACTGGTGAGCTACGTACCCACCGCCAAGGCCAAGGGCCACCTCGACGAGGCCAAGCAGGCACTGGAGAAGGGCGACAAGCCCAAGGCCCAGGAGCAGCTCGCGGCGACCGACGACGCCTTGCTCTACGTCGAGGCGGACCTGCCGCTCAGCTCCACCCGCCATCTGGTGGCAGAGGCCAAGGCCGATCTGGACAAGAAGGACACCAACGCTGCCGATCAGGCACTCGCTTCCGCGGAGGACAATGTTGTCTTCGTATCCGTCTCCTTCCAATCCCCCTTGATCAATGCCAAGGCCGCCCTGTGGCGCGCCTGGCAGGACTACGAGCTCGGGGCAAAGGACTATGCCAAGGCGGATCTGAATGAGGCGGTCAAGTACCTGGAGCGGGCTGCCAAGAGCAAGGATGCCGAAGAGCGCGCGGCCGCCGAGGATCTGGTAACGAGCGTACGCGAGCTGCACCGGCTGATCGAGTCCGAGGACAAGGGCTTCAGCACCAAGATCGAGAGCTACTGGCATCGCCTCCAAGCACTCTCGGAGCGCTCCGCCGAGTCGATCAGCACCGGCTGGCAGCGGCTGCGTGCCGAGGGCACCGGCAAGAAGGACTTGATCGAGGCTAAGCTGCAGCTCGCCTACGCCCGCATCGATCATGAGTACGCCGAGGACGACGCGGCGGCTAAGGTCGACCTCGCCGAGGCGAAGGGTTACCTGGATGCGGCGGCCGGGAAGAGCAAGCCCGATATCAAGACTAAGGTGGAGTCGGTAGCCGGCCTGGTACAGGGGCTGGAGAAGGACATCGGCTCGGACAAGGGCGGCGATGCGGCGAACTTCCAGCAGGCCGAGGCGCAGCTCGCTGCCCTGATCCGGCAGCTGTGAGGATCCGCGGGGGTGCGTCTTTCACGAGGGCGCGCTCCGGCACGAAGAAGCCACTGTCTTCATCGGAGTATCGATAGCATGAGCCCCGCCTCGGAACGTCCCACGCTGTTCGTCCTGCTGGGCGCCGCCGGCGATCTGGCCCGGCGCCTGGTGGTCCCAGCCCTGTTCGCGTTACACCGCGCCCGGATGCTGCCGCGGGACTTCCGACTGGTGGGACTGGACCGCGCGCCCCTGGATGCCCAGGCCCTGGCGGCGCAGTTGCGTGACCGCAAGATGGACGTGATGCCGGCACTGCGGCCGATTTCTCCGGATGCGATCTCCGACCACGCCGCCCGTGGCCAGTATGCCGCGGGTTGGGTCGAGGGCGAGCGGACGCAGAGTTATCGCGACGAGGAGGATGTGGCCCCCGATTCCGGCACCGAGACCTTCTCCGCCCTGAAGCTGTTCATCGACAACTGGCGCTGGCAGGATGTGCCTTTTTATCTTCGCACCGGCAAGCGCCTGGCCGCCACTGCATCCGAGGTGTCCATCCGCTTCCGCCCGGTGCCCCACCGGGCTTACCCCTACACCGCGGCCGAGAATCACCAACCGGTGCGGCTGGTGCTGCGGCTCGAGCCCGACGAGGGGATGGACCTCAAGCTCAACCTCAAGGTCCCCGGTGCCCATTTCACCCTGGCGCCGGCGGACATGCGCTTCTCCTACCGGGAGGCCTTTCGCGCCCGGGTGCCGGCCGCCTACGAGACTCTACTCTACGAAGTTCTGGCCGGGGACCAGAGCCTATTCATGCGCGCCGACCAGATCGAGGCCGCCTGGAAACTGCTGCAGCCGGTATCGGATGCCTGGGCCCGCTATCCGGCGGTGGATTTCCCCAACTACGCGGCGGGCAGCTGGGGTCCGGAGTCCGCCGAGGGCCTCATCAGCCGTGACGGGCGCAGCTGGCTTGCTCCCAGCCTGCGGGAGCGGCAGCCGTGATCGGGCTCGAGCACATCCTGGCCGAGGCCACTCCCTTGCTGCAGCGCTACGGCTATGCCGCGGTGGCGGTGGCCGTGATGCTGGAGGGGGCGGGCATTCCACTCCCCGGGGCCATTCTCCTCGGCGGCGCGGCTCTGCTGGCCGGCCAGGGTGAGATGAATCTGACGGCGGTGCTACTGACAGCCTGGCTGGCGGCCATGGCGGGCGACAACCTGGGCTACTGGATCGGCCGTGGCGGCGGGCGTCGCCTGCTGCTCAAGGCGGGGGTGAGCCGGCGCCGGTTGGCCCGCTTCGACGGTTTCTTCCGCCGTTATGGCGTCTGGCTGGTCCTGTTCGGGCGCTTCTTCGACGGCACGCGGCAGCTCGATGGCCTGGTGGCCGGCGGCGCCCGCATGTCCTGGCCGCGCTTTGCCATGGCCGATGTCGCCGGGACCGCCCTGTGGGTCTCGGCATGGGTTATCGGTCTGTCCGCCCTCGATCGGCACACCGCGCCGCTGCGTCGATTCCTAACCCATATCAATCCCTGGGTGGCCGGCATCGCCCTCGCAGCTTTTGCCACCCTGCTTTATTGGCTTTTTCGGCGGAGCGCCCGACAACCGCGGGTGCTCCACGTCAAGCAAACGGGGTCCTCACCGGTCTTGCCACCCGAAAAGGGTGCGACGGGCAACGGGCGCCCCGAAACAACGAGGAGAAAACCATGAACAAGCAAGCATTCAAGCGACCCCTGATCGCCGTCGGACTGATGTCCCTGGTCGGTGCCGTGGGCGCCCAGGCCTATTACACCCGCGACCTGGCACGCCGCGTAGCGGCGACTGAAACGCAGGCCCCCGTGGCGTCCATGCCGGCGCCGACCGCCGGCCAATGGGATCCCTGGAGCAATTTGCACGCCGACATGATGCGCATGCAGGAGCGGATGGACCGGATGTTCGATAACGGCTTCCGGAACATCCACGTCCTGTCTGACGTCGCGCTTCAGCCAGTCGGCGGTAAGCTGACCCTGGACGATCAGGACGGCAACTACGTGGTCAAGGCCGACATCCCGGGCGCCAAGGAGAGCGACATTGCCGTCAACCTCGACGGGCGCCTGCTCAGCATCTCATCCCAGACCCAGGGACAGGAGAAGCAAACCGCCGATAACGGCCAGCTGATGCGCCAGGAGAGCTATTCGAGCTCCTTCCAGCAGGCCTTCACCCTGCCGGGGCCGGTCGACGCCTCCGGCATGCATAGCCAGTACCAGGACGGCGTGCTGACGGTGACCATCCCGAAGGCGGGATGAGGGGTTCAAAATCGATAAGAAGGGAGATTCAAGCGATGAGCACAGGGATGTGCCAGTATCCGAGCTGGCGTTTACATGTCACCGAAACAATGGTGCTCCGATCTAAGCCGCTCTCCGAGCGTCGCGTGGTGACTGCTGGGCACCGCGCCAGACGGACCCCAGAACCTGGTACGCCTTCATCAGAAGGTATATTGATAGCCCAAGTAGTACGAAAAGCTGTTGGTCTCCGAGGCATTCTGAATGCCTGTTCCCGCCGAAAACAGCAGGTGATGCTGCGGCGAGAAGTCGTATATTCCCCCGAGGTTGAAGCCCGTGCTACCGACACCGTCGAGGGTATCGGCACTCTGGTAAAACACCTCACCGCCGAGGACCAGATGGTCCGTGACCTGGCGCTGCAGCAGCCAGCCGGCGAACCAGTAGTCCTGGTTGCCGCTCCCAGGATTGACCCAATAGCCCCCGCCACCATAGGTCGTCCAGGGTCCGAAGTCCTTCTGCAGCCAAAGCGGCAGGAAGACTTGGGTCTCGCCCCCGCCGATGCCCTGGTTCTCGTCGCCAGTGGGCACCACGACGAGAGGGAAAATTCCGGCCATGAGCCCCGTCCCCTCAGGGCCACCGTCGAGGAAGCGGTACTTGATGCCGATCTCTGTATCGCCGTAGCCCCAGTTTGCGTGGCCGTCCTCGCGGCTGTACGCGCCCGGCAGGATGACGTGGAGCATGGCATTGGGCGTGAAGCCGTAGTTCGCCTCGATTCCCGGGGCAACGCCCTCGTTGGTCCCTTTCGCCTGAGTCCCCGATGCGAACAGGTAGAGCTCTCCGTGCTGGTAGTCCACCGGGACCGGATCATCAGTCCGGAAAGGCGGTCCCGCGAGCGCCGAGGTCGAGGCGAATCCCCCCACGCCGAGCCCCAGCATGATTGCTGCCGCCATGTGAACAGCGGTTTCCCCGCGCCCGGACGCTAATGCTGCCATCATGACCCCCTATTAGAGGACATTTTTCATGGCTTGACCTCACGATGTAACGCGAACGGGTTAACCTGCCGGCCTCCGTTCGCGGAATAACCCCCCATGCTGAGGGCGAGTTGCGCGCGCCCACATGGGTCTATGGGAAAGGTCTCGGATCAATGGCATCATGATCAAAGGGTCTCCAGATAACGGATGATCTGCCAGCGCGCGTTCTCCGGCAGGGTACCCTTGAATGCGGGCATGCCTGTGCCATAGGCTGCTCCGCCCTCACTGATGGCCCACATCAGATAGTCTTCCCGCCCGAAAGGGCTGTGCACCAGGGCGCGGAGGTTCGACGGCGGCGGCGAAAGTCCCGCCGCAACCGGCCCATTACCCTCACCCGAAGGACCGTGGCACGCCGCACAATTGGCCGTATACAAGCTCTTGCCGGTGGTGCTGGTCGCGGCAGTCTTCGGCAAGGGGGCGGCCGCGCCACCATAAGGGGCAGGCACACCGCCGTTCATGGCCTGACGGTGACGCTGCACATTCATCTGGCCGATGGTGCCGGGACCACCCATCATGCCGGGGCCCCCCATCATCATCCCAGGGCCACCCATCATGCCGGGGCCTCCCATCAGCATCCCGGGACCGTTCCCATACATTCCACCATCTACCGCTGCTGCGGTACCGAAACGCGGCTCAGGCGAGGAGCAGCCGATCAGGGCCGTGATGGTCAGAAGTAGGGCCAATCCACCCCGCAGGGCGGCAAAATCCCCACTGGCAATAAACCGCAAATATCGCGGCAAGTCGATTTGCTTCATCGTCGTCACATCGATCATTGTCCTAATGCGGGTCGAGCGAAGCAGGCTCCATCCAGCGTCGTCGGACGGGGCGCTCTCGATCATGTTTGTCTCCGAGTCAGTGCTGTTACTCGGCACAGCCCTCGAGAATCTCGCGTCCTGGTGCTATGACCGGGCCGGCGGTTTGTTACAGCATGCCGACGGTCGTGCGCCTGCGTTCTCCCGGCCAGTGAGATCGAAGCTCTGGTACCACCCGGACTTGAATCTGGCCCAGCGGCTTTCCGAGGGAGGAAATTCAGCCGCTTCCAACCTGTGCTCCAGCGTCTGATAGTCGGTCTTTGTGACCAGATAGCGCACGAGGATCGTTCGCTTGGCGGGGTTGGCGGACGCCTGCAGAACGCCGTCGATATCGTTTAATGTGCGCTCCGCAATGGTTGCGTCGGCGGGATTTGCCAGGTCGGCGGCTAAGTGGATCTTGCGCTTGACCTCCCAGGCGCTCCCGGGCTTTGCCTTGTTGTTTCGAATCATGTCGTAACCTCTCTACGTCTCCATGTTGAGCTCGACTAGCTCGCCCAGGACCGCCGCGAGGTTGGCCATATGCATTTCCATCTTGCCGATGTGCTTCTGCATCATCTGCTGCCTCATCTGTTGGAACTTGGGCGCTGCGTTTCGCTGTATTTGCCTGTACCCTGGCATCGCCTGTGCCAGGAACGGTCATCAGTGTTCGCAATTGCGATATCAGTCAGTTATAGGATCGGGGCAATCTTATGCGGGATACCGCAGCGGGGGAGAAGAGACGGAGCGTTTAAAAAAATCGATGGATCGTTAAACGCTCGTTGTTCATCGACTCATGTTGGTACAGGTCGCGGATCGAAGCCTTGTCTCACAGCTGTGCCCGCCGCAACCGAAGGGCGTTGAATATCACCGACACCGAGCTGAAGCTCATGGCCGCTGCGGCGATGATCGGCGAGAGCAGCAGACCGAAGAACGGATAGAGCACACCCGCGGCGATCGGGACGCCGAGCGAGTTGTAGATGAATGCGAAGAAGAGGTTCTGGCGAATGTTGCGCATGGTCGCGTGCGACAGGCGACGCGCCCGAGCGATGCCGCGCAGGTCGCCCTTGACCAGGGTGACACCGGCGCTCTCCATGGCCACGTCGGTGCCCGTGCCCATCGCAATTCCTACCTGCGCCTGTGCCAGGGCCGGTGCATCGTTGATGCCGTCGCCGGCCATGGCCACGATGTGTCCTTCGGCCTGCAATCGCTTCACGACCTCGCTCTTCTGTTCCGGCAGCACCTCGGCCTGAACCTGGTCGATGCCGAGGCGGTCGGCGACGGCCTGTGCGGTCTTGCGGTTGTCCCCGGTGAGCATCACCACCTGCACCCCCTCGCCGTGCAGCACCTTCAATGCCTCCGGGGTCGAGTCCTTGACGGGATCGGCGACGCCCAGCAGACCGGCGGCTTGCCTGTCCACGGCTAGGTACATCACCGTCTGACCCTCCCCGCGCAGCGCATCTGCACGCGCTCTCAGAGGCGCTGCGTCAACGCCCAGCTCCTCAAGGAGCTTGCGGTTGCCCAGGGCGACCTTCTTCCCATCCACTCGGCCGGTGACGCCGCGGCCGGTCAGGGACGCGAACTCCTCCGGCTTGGCTAGAGCGGCCCCCCGCTTCTCGGCCCCCTTGACGATGGCCGCTGCAAGGGGATGCTCGCTCGCTCGCTCCAGGCTGGCGCCCAGGCGCAACAGCTCCTCTTCGGCGACACCCTCGGCGGACTCCAGGGTGACCAGCTCCGGCCTGCCTTCGGTCAGGGTGCCGGTCTTGTCCACCACCAGGGTGTCCACCTTGCGCATCACCTCCAGCGCCTCGGCGTTCTTGAACAGCACGCCCATGGTGGCACCACGGCCAGTGCCCACCATGATGGACATGGGGGTAGCCAGCCCCAGGGCGCAGGGGCAGGCGATGATCAGCACCGCCACGGCGTTGATCACGGCGAAGGCCAGGCGCGGTTCCGGCCCCCACAGACCCCAGACGATGAAGGCGCTCACGGCGACGATGACCACCGCCGGCACGAAGTAGCCGGAAACGACATCGGCCAGCTTCTGTATGGGCGCGCGCGAGCGCTGCGCCTCGGCCACCATCTGGACGATTTGCGCCAAGAGGGTATCGGCGCCGACCTTCTCCGCCCTCATCAGCAGGCTGCCAGTGCTGTTCACCGTGGCGCCGATGAGGCGCCCGCCGGAACTCTTCGACACCGGGATCGGCTCGCCGGTGACCATGGATTCGTCGACGCTGCTCTCGCCCTCGATCACCGTGCCGTCCACCGGGACCTTCTCGCCGGGGCGAATGCGCAGCACATCCCCCGGCTTGACCCGCTCCATGGGAATGTCCTCTTCCTGCCCGTCGGCGCGCACGAGCCGGGCCGTCTTGGGCGCCAGCCCCAGCAGCAGCTTGATGGCCGCGTCGGTCTGGCCGCGGGCTCTCAGCTCCAGCACCTGGCCGAGCAGGACCAAGACGGTGATGACCGCCGCGGCCTCGAAGTAGACCGGCACCACGCCCATGTCGTTGCGCACGGATTGGGGGAAAATGCCCGGCAACAATACGGCCACGACGCTGTACCCCCAGGCCACCGAGACCCCCAGCGCAATCAGGGTGAACATGTTGAGGTTGCGGATGATCAGCGACCGCACGGCGCGCACGTAGAAGGGCCAACCGCCCCACAGCACCGCCGGGGTCGCCAGGATCAGCTCGAGCCACTGGCGCGGCCTGGGGTCGATGATCGCCGCCGCCTGCTCCGGCCAGAGCTCGGCGGCCATGGCGCTGAGGAACACCGGAACCGCCAGGATGGTACTGATCCAGAACCGGCGGCTCATGTCCCGCAGCTCGCTGTCGTCCTCCTCGGCCTCGACGGTGCGCGGCTCCAGCGCCATCCCGCATTTAGGGCAGTTGCCCGGATGATCCTGCACCACCTCCGGGTGCATCGGGCAGACATACTGGGTACGGGCCGCCATCGGCGCACCGGCCGGCTCCAAGGCCATGCCACATTCCGGACAGGAGCCGGGCCCTGGCTGGCGCACTTGCGGGTGCATGGGGCAGGTGTACTCGATATCCGGGGACTCGGGCGCCAGCGGAGCGACTTCCGCGTGTGGACCACAATGCGAACAGCTCTCGACCTGTTCCTTGCGGTTTCCTGGAAGCGCGCCAGTGCCGTGACCATGAGCCTGGACAGACCCCGCCTGCGACAGGCTTTGGGGCTGCCCAGCATAGCTTTCGGGGTCGGACTTGAATTTCTGCAGACAATGCTCGCTGCAGAATCGGTAGGTCTCCCCTCCGTGCTCCGCGCGGAGCGGCGCGTCTTCCGCGACACTCATTCCGCATACGGGGTCTTTGACGCTGGGCTCCTGAAATTGGAATTTCGGTTTCATTTCGTGTTCCCGATCAAGAAACAGAAGAAGAAAAGCAATCAGCTCTCGAAGCTAGGATGCCGAAGCTGGCATTAACTGAGCCCACCTGCCGGATAGGCATCGTGCCGCCCTTCAAAGCTTCCCCGCTGTTGGTCAGCTCCGTTGCTCTGTGCTCCGTCACCTATTCGCTTCACCTTCAACGTGAGCCCATCGATTCCCTGGACTTCAACCGGGTCACCGAGATTCACCTTCTCACTCGCGCTGGCACGCCACACCTCGCTCTGGACCCGTACCCGCAGCTCCCCGGAGTCCAGGCTCACCACTTTTCCGCGTGCGCCGGCCAGCGCCTCGCGACCCGCCGTTAGGGGTAGCCGCATGGCGACTAAAGCCAGGTAGTACACGCTGGCGGACAGAAAAAGGACAACGAGGTAGACGGATACGGCAACGGCCGGCGGCCACAACCAGAACACCGTCAGTCCGAACAAGGGTAGCAGCAGGACCAGGTGGCACACGAGCTCCTCCACACTTGATCCATAACCGGCCGCTCGTGCAACATGCCGCCAGGGCAGGTGAGTGCCTTCTCGAGATTGTCACTGGCTTGTCGGCAATCCCTTTCCGAGTGAGCGCCCACCAAGCCCGCGATCATCGGTTACGACTCCCCCTGAACAGAGTTACCAGAAGGGCGATCACGCCGAGGGCCAGCGGCAGCCACACGAGCAGTCCGGCCCAGCTATAGCAGGGAACCAACGGAAGCCAGCTCGTTTCGAAAAGGCTGTCCTGTACCATCGCAGCGTGTCACCTCAACCGAATCAATGCGCGTGACCTTCGGGAGCGCCATGCGCGTGCTCACCCATTTCTGGGGAGCCAGAACCCTTCGCAACGGGGACATCCGTAGTGTGAAGGGTGGCCCCATGATCGTGATGATGGTCATCGTCCGCGGGAGCCTCTGTGAGCTCTCTGTATTCGTCCGGTGTGAGCGTCGGCAACCGTTTCACCATTGCCACCAGGTCCCATAGCTGCTCATCGCCGTGGGTGGGTCCCCAGGCCGGCATTCCGGTCATCCGCAAGCCGTGCTTGATCACCCAGAACAGCTCTTGCGGGCTGCGCTCGGGAGCGATCTTCGCGAGATCCGGAGGCGACGGGTTCATATAACCCGCCCCCAGGAAGGGCTTGCGTCCCGGGGCACCGTGACAGCCCGTACACATCTCGTCGAAGGCCTTGGCCCCTCTTTGTGCCCGGTCATCCGTGAACGACGCGGGTACAGGAACCTGTTTGGCCCTTCTTTGAACCGAGCTTTCTCTCGCGGTCTCCAGCATCCAGCGAACCATTGGAGAATCGGTGGCGGTTGCCGCCACGTCGAAGATCCCGGAATAGGCAAACCCAACGACGCCTCCCGCTAGGAGAAACAGTACGGCCACCGCAATGCCAATCACCTTCATGGGGGAATACCTCGTTTGCTGGTACCGCGATCGGAAATGTCGTCAGCGTTGCAGCAGCCGCTCCAGGAGGGTCTCGATCTTTGCCAGCCGTGCGTCGATCAGATCCAGTCGGTTCTCGAGATCCCGATGCTTCTGCATCATGCCGTGACCCCCTTTCATCCCCTGGTGCATCTTGCACCCCATTCCCTGACCGCCCTTCATCATGCTGCCCATTCCCATCATTCCCGGGCCGCCTTGCATCATGCCGCTTCCAGGACCGCCACCCATGCCCTGCATCCCACCCATCATGCCTTTTTGCATCATGTCGGGCATCATCATGCCACCGCCTTGTCCTGACATTCCGGGCTGCATCATCCCGGATCCCTGCGTTGCCGTGGATTCGCTACCGGGCGCAGCGTCGCCCGGTGCCTCCGTGGGCGGTGCATCTGCCGTGGCTACCGACGCCGCATCCTCCGCGGTCGCCTCCGGATGCTGGGTTGCTTGGGCAAAGGCAAGAGGGCTCGCCAGAAGCAAGGACGAGAGGGTCAGTGGGATAAGTTGGTTCTTGCGCATTGGATCTACTCCAGAAAAGTCTGCTGAATTGTCGTGCGTGTGATCTGCCGACTCGGGCAAATTACCCGCAAAGAATCAACTGGGGCCTGTACCTCCTCATCATGTAATGGATTTACTGGTTTTTATTGATCAGAAACGATGTGGGACAAGTCAGGTGAGGTCCCTTTTCTTCTGCTCGTACTCTTGGCGTTCGATTTCGCCGCGGGCGTAGCGTTCGTCGAGGATCTTCCGAGCGCTCTTTCCCTTGCCATCGCTCGTACCCGAGTAGGTACGCACCAGTCACACCAGCAAGAGGATGATCGCGCCCCAAACCAGGATCATGCCAAGTCCCGGAATTCCGAACCCAAAACCGTTGCCCATCATGACGCTTTACTCCTCAGCGAGAGGTATTCGTGCAAATCGTAGCTCTCCTCGGTGACGGTCTGGTTTGCGAATCAGAGGAAGAAACTGCATCTCTCTCGCTTTTTTTAGCAACAGCTGTGCCAACCTTGGTGAGCGGAACAAGCTACTTTCACAACAATGCATTGCTTCTACCTTGCCTTTTCTTTAGTACATACGGCTAGGAGGTATGGGGTGAACGAGACGTAGAGAATTTCCACGGTTCGTGAAACCCGAATGGCGAAGGCTGAGGGAAAGGGAAAATGACGCCCCGATTCGTGTCCCCCTACTCGGGGGCCGGGGACCGGATACCCAGGCTCAGTCTGCCCCAAGGGGCAGGTGTAGCACGACCCGCGTGCCGGTGGCGGTGTCGCTGGTCAGCTCGACTGCGCCGCCATGCTCCTCGACCACCCGCTTGACCAACCCGAGCCCCAGACCTGTCCCCTTCGGCTTGGTGGTATAGAAGGGCTCGAAGATTCGCTGTAGGGTATCGGGACTCAGAACCTCACCCTCGTTGGTTATTTCGAGCACCAGACAGTTGGCCTCGCGCGCCAGCGAAATCGAGATCAGGCCGCCCGAAGGACTGGCCTCGACCGCATTCTTGATCAGTTGGTCCAAATCCACCGGGGTGTCGGACAGCTTCACCGGGCGCACGTAATCCAGAGTCTCCGACAACATACCATCCAGCCGATCCACCTCGCCCAGCACCAGGTCGACGCGCCGGCGCTCCCGCTCATCCAAGCCCTGCGAGCCCGGCAAACCGGAAAGGGCGAGCTTGATCGAGGCCAACGGATTGCGCATCTCGTGGGCCAGCACTGAGGCGGTCTGCCCGATGGTGGCGAGCCGGGTCTTGGACAAGACCTCTTGGTGCGCTGCCTTCAGCGCCTGCGTTCTTTCCCGGACCTGGGACTCCAGCCGCCGCTCATAGGTCCTGCCGATGCTGCGCATGGCGTAGTACCCGAGGAGAGTAATCAGCACGTAGGTGAGGAGCATGACAGCGTCCAGGTGCCAATGGAGGTCGCCCATGAAGTCGGTCAGCTTTTTCTGATCCCTGCCCACGCCCAAAACCCATGCGCCGGATTTCCGCGACGGTATCTCCTGGAGCCAGATCAGCGTCGGATGATGATCCTCTGCCAAGGCCTGCGCCGCACCAGTAGCCGTTTGCATCGACATCGGCCTTCTTGCATCTAACGAAAGGTCGCGAAGTACGGGCCTGCGTAGATCTTCCGCCTGCGGTCAATGCTCCGCAAACACCGACGTGCTCCCGTCCTTTCCAAGAAGCAATACCTGATAGTGATCCGGCTGCGCCACCTTCATTCCTGGCGAGCCTTTGGGCATGCCTGGCACGGTCAACCCCCTGGCGTCGGGGTGCTCGGCGAGCAGACGTTTAATGTCTTCCACCGGCACGTGACCCTCGATTACGTAATCACCGACCTTGGCGGTATGGCAGGATGCCTGCTCGGGCTTGATGCCCGACATGGATTTGACCATCCGCACATCCTTGAGGTCGGTGGTTTCCACCTCGAAACCGTTCTCTTGCAGGTGTGTTACCCATTTGCTGCAGCAACCGCAGGTGGGGCTCTTGTAGACCATGATCTCGGGGTCTTAGTCGGATGGGGTACCCGCGAGGGCATCGCTTACCCGATCCAACCGCTCGCGGACTTCGGATGCGATCTCGGCAACGAGCGGGTTGTCCACCAAATCGAGGACTGCCTCGGGGTCCATGAAGGCGATGGTGATCACCTGGTCCTCGTCTTCGCGGACAACGACATTGCATGGCAGCAGGAGGCCGATGTCCGGCTCGACATCCAGTGCCTTGTTGGCCAGCGGTGGGTTGCAGGCACCGAGTATGCGATAGGGCCGCTTCTCGATCCCGAGCTTGGCCTTCAGAGTCGCCTGCACGTCAATGTCGGCGAGCACCCCAAAACCCTCGCCCTTCAGCGCCTTGGTGACGCGGGCGACGGCTTGATCGAACGGGACATTCATGGTCGTAGAAAATCCGTACATCTCAGATACCTCTTCTTTGTCGGTGTTGAACGGCTCATCCGCTCATTTCATCCAAGGACAGGAAAGATGCGTGCCAACTCATCCAAGGACAGGAAAGATGCGTGCCAACGTGCTCCCGGTGCTGTTAAACGGGTTTGGTTTGCGTATCGCCTTGAGACAGGCTGTGCGAGTATCCGTTCGGGCTGCTGCTTGCCGGGCAATCGGCGATGGCCACGGATTCTTCGTCGACGACGCAGTCATCCTCGCCGGCAGCCACAGGAAGCTACGGCCCGGGGATGATGGGTCCCGGTATGATGTACAACTGGACGCCGCAGCAGCGCCAACGGCATTGGGAGCAGATGCGCCAGACGGGCGATGGTCCAGGGATGATGGGCCCGGGCATGATGTACAACCGGACCCCGGAGCAGCACTGGCAGCAAATGGGACCAATGATGGGCTATGGCCCCGGTACGATGATGGGACCGCCTGTTATGGGCAGGGACCGCCCTGAAAAGCACCGAACCCGACAGAGCCCCGTGGATATCCTCGAGGAGCGCTACGCACGTGGCGAGATCGACCGCGACGAGTACGAGCGGAAGCGCGAGGATCTGCAGGACTGAGCCGGCTCCAAGCCGACTGGACTTGGCGACGGGTCGCTTACGCGATTGACCTGCCGGGCGACTTTTGTGCCGTCCCGGCTGGCATCTTCCGCGGCCGGCCCCTTGCGTTCGGCGTGAAGCAAGCCTCCGTTGCCGTCTTGCCCGAGTAGTCGCCGGGCCGACTTCCTTTCCCGTCCTTGGGCTAGTGGCCGGAGGAGCCGTTGCGTCGGGTTGACGTGCCATCCGTGAGCGCATCGACATTGGGCGAGCGGATGCCGCATTCACGGAACGAGGCTGCGAAGGCCTGCCGAGCGGCTCTGTCCATATGCTCGTCCAAATAGCGCCGTGACTGGCAGACCCGAGCGGTATATCCATCTCCAGCCGCGAGCGCACCGCGGACGTCCCGACGGCCGACGGGCACGCTCCCGTCGGCGCACCGGTACCAGATCCAGTTGCCGTCGTGGACGAGCCGGGCCGGCCCCTTGCCGCATCGCACGTCCACCCAAGGGTCGTCTGCATTGAGATCTTGGGGACGTGTGGCGGCCAATGCGACCTCGCTGTGGAGCACGGAGAGGGGAGCATACAACCCCGAGGCGTCGGTTTCGCGCCGGGGGAAGGGACCGGCGTCGACGGATGCCTCGCGACGATGATTGGGAATGTGGCAGTGGGCGCAATCATTGAGGCGTCCCAGCGCGCGCAGGTCATTGCCCGACAGCGGTGGTCCGTCGATCGGCGTTCCGACCCGCGAAGCAAGGGACATGATGCGGCGCGTTGCCTCCTCTCGAGCCACCTTGTTGTTCGCGGTCCAGGACCAACCAAGCAAGGGCGCCAGGGGCTTGCCACTTTGCGCCCGCAGGCAGTGGAATCGCTGCCTGCCGCCGGCCTCGATGAGGGTCCCGCGCACGTCCATCGGCGTTTCGCCAAACTCGCCTCTGCCGTTTCGATAGCGCAGGGACTCGACACGGTCCGCCCGTGTCCCAGCCGGGAACAGGAGCGTGTAGCGCCGCTCGTTCTCGAGGTAGTAAGCGCTGATCGAATGCCCCGGCGGTACCTGGAGATAGACGCGGATCATGTCCGCGGCGTCGTGGGTGGTGGGCAACCGCAGCGAGGGGACCATTTCCGCGTAACCCATACGCCTCCAATAGTCGGGATGGGGGATGCGTTCCCTTCGAACAGACGACTCCGGTTCACTACCCGTATGGGTAGCCGCCGGCGTCGAGCTCGCCCAGACGACCAAGACGGACAGGAGAACCCAGACAGCTTTGGTGAGCTCCGCGGTTGGTGGATGCATCTTGGTACAGGAGATCGTCGTCAAGTATAGCCGCTACGTGAATCACGGGCCCAGGGCTGTTCAGGGCATCGAGCGGCGATTGCGGTCGCGGGTATTTTGCACCAGCGCCGATGGTTGATTCTCACCAGGGACTCCCGCGGAAGGCCGAATGACTCCCGGAAGATGCCCTTGTTGCAAGGCCGAGCGTTTATGTCGGGATTTGGCGCGGTTATTGAATAGTTCCTGTCAGCATACCGCCGGTTATGTCATCGCCGGCGCGTTGGACAAGCGAATTAGGAGAGAAAACATGTTGGCAGAAACCCGTCATACACATCGCCGTCCGGTCCTTCGCCCCGATACCCGATTTGTGGTGCCGGACCCTCCCGAGACCTGGACGGCCGAAGAGATCGAATACCTGCTGTGGCCCGACACGCCCGACCATCTGCCGATCCGCAGTCGGGAGGAGGGCTGGCCGCAATTGCTCGGATCCTGCTGACCCGCGGGGCCGGGTGTGACCTTAGCGCAGTCGGGCACCAGACCCACAACTGCTATACCCAAAAAAAGTCGCTGCTCTGCCCCTAGTGGGCACCGACGAAGCCAAGCAAACCAACGAGGTCGGGATGTTCGTTCCCCTCCTCGAAGGCATGGACATCGCCGGCAAAACCGTCACTGCCGACGCCTTGCTTGCCCAGAGAAACCTTGCCCGCTACTTGGTCGAAGAGCGTGATGTCCACTGTTCACCGTTAAAGGCAACCAGCCGACCCTGCTGGCCGACATCCGCCTGCTCTTTGAAGGACGCGGCGAGGCGGACATTCGCGAACCGTTCGGCGTCCTGATTTCGCCCACCGATCCCATTGCCGTGCTCGGGTTATTCAAGCGGCTGGGGGCGCCCACGGACCTGGAGATGAGGATCGCCGGGGAATCCCTGTTCAACGACGGCGTGGGTGTGGCCCTGTTCCTGCTGCTGTTGCCCCTGGTTGGGGACGGATCCGTTCCAACGACTGGCGGAGCACTGTGGCTGCTGGTCCGCGAGGCCCTGGGCGGGATCGCATTTGGCGCCATTGCGGGTTGGGGTGCGCTCCGACTGCTGCGCAGCGTCGATGAATACCGAGTGGAGATCCTCATCACCCTGGTCCTGGTCAGCGGTGGCTTCGCACTGGCCAACGCTTCGGGGGTTTCCGCGGCGCTGGCCACAGTGGTGGCGGGGCTGATTGTCGGCCACCACGGTCGCCGGGCCATGTCGTCTCTGACCCGGCATCATCTGGATCTGTTCTGGCACTTGGTGTTTCCGGGTACGAGGAGCCGGAGGAAACCTGATCGCATCGGCAGGCCATTCGCCGCGGGGAGCGAGTGCGACCGCTATCGCTCGCAGACAAGGGCACCCACAAGTGTGGCGGCGGTGGCCTGATCAAGGATGAGCGAAGACCGGAGCGGGTTGCTCAAACGCCGAGTTGAAGCTGGCCCACCAGGCCCAGGGCGCCGAACAGGATCAGGTAGAAGGCGACGATGTAGTTGAGCAGGCGCGGCCAGATTAGGATTGCGACGCCGGACAGCAGCGATATCAGGGGCGGTACGAGCAATATGTCCAAGGTTCCGGTCCTCCGGTGTATCTGTGAGGGAGCTCCGCCAAGGCGGTTCATCCCAACATGCGATAGTGCAGATCGAACATGATCCACAGGGAGCCGCCGATGAAGATCGTCATCACCAGGGCGGTGAAGAGGAAGGTCATCAGATTCCAGCGCTGGGCCGAGGAGCTGTCCATGTGCAAGAAGTAG